>CALDVW010000094.1 GCA_937924405.1 uncultured Lysobacterales bacterium | reverse complement strand
GACAATCAACTGTCGGGAACAGTTGCTTAGCGCACAGGGAGTCTGGAGCGTGTCCTGGAAAGGGCTAACGGATACCTCTCCTGCGACACGCTTAAATCGCAGACATGGCTCACTCTACAACGGTTATCATATTGAATTAGGTTTCGGAGACAGTTGTGCACCTGGGTATCCCTGCTTTGCTGGAGTTTTATCGGAAACACCGGGACGAGGAATCACTGGTCCTGGCGACCATAATTGGCACTAACGGCTCAACCTACCGCAAGCCGGGGGCGATGATGCTGATCAGCCAGGATGGTAGCTTTGAGGGCATGATTTCCGGTGGCTGCCTGGAAAACGATTTGTTACATCATGCCGCCGAAGTATTTGGCGAGGGCAAGCCCAGGCACATCACCTACGACATGCATGCGGACGAGGAGTTGGTCTGGAATCTGGGACTGGGCTGTGACGGCATCATTCACCTGTTGTTACAGCGTCTTGACCGCGACGCCAATTTTGGTTTCCTCGAACAGCTCGAAATGTCTCACAGGGCCCGTTGCCCGTCGGTCTTCGCCCTGGTCATCAATTCCAGTGGAACCCCCGCCGTGGGTACAATAGCACTACTTGATCAATCTGATATATCAGTTGGCGACAGCGTTTTGGTGAATGTCTTGCGTCAATCACTCGGAGACTGGCCGGCCTGGCGTACCCGGTTTGAGCAAGTAACACGCGATGGTAGTGAAATCGAAATCCTGATGATTCACCTGCCTGTTCAAACCCGTGTTCTGATCTGTGGCGCAGGGCCGGACGCCGTGCCGGTTGCCCGGATGCTGGCTCAACTGGATTGGGAAGTTCTGGTGGTCGATCACCGACCCGCCTATGCGCGGGAAGACCGTTTTCCCGGTAAATGCAAGGTGATTCAGGCAAGGCCCGGGCAACTGGCGGAGATAGTGGCCCATGGTGGAATCGATGCAGCAATCATCATGAGCCACCACCTGGAAAATGACGCGGAGTATCTGCGCCAGCTGGTAAATAATGATGTTTCATATATCGGGGCGCTGGGTCCCGGGGCCCGGCGTAACCGTTTACGCGAAATGGCTGATTGTCAGGAGCGGGATGTATTTGGCCCTGCGGGTCTCGACATCGGCGCTGAACTTCCCGAGTCGATTGCGCTTTCGATCGTTGCGGAAATGCACGCCGTGCTGAATCAGCGGGATGGGTTATCATTGGCACTGCAGTGTGGTGACCGGAATGAATAGACAGGCAAATCTTGCGGCGATCCTGCTGGCTGCCGGGCCGTCTTCCCGGCTGGGCCAGCCCAAACAACTGGTGAGCATTGACGGTGAAAGCCTGGTCAGGAGAACCGCTCGCCTGTTATTGGACCTGGATCTGTACTCAGTGACGGTGGTCACCGGCTGTGAATCTGAAAAGGTCGGGGACGAGCTCAGTGACTTGCAGGCCGAAGTCGTCCACAACCGTTTGTGGGAACAGGGCATGGGCGGGTCGATCGCCTTTGGCGTGCGCCAGTTGTCCAGAATGGTGGATGGGGTGCTGATCATGGTGTGTGACCAGTGGCGGGTGGAGAAAAATGATCTTGTTCAGTTAATTGAGCAATGGAACTCTGATATATCACGCATAGTTGTATCTAACTGGAATGAAGGAAAAGCCTTTGTTTCCGGTCCTCCCGTTATATTTACCGGAAATTTAATACCGGAAATGAAATACCTAATAAGCAGCGAAGGCGCCAGGCAGGTTATTGACCGTCATATGGATATTGTCGAGTTCGTATTGATGGAGAATGCCGCCTACGACCTGGACAGGCCGGAAGACCTGAAGCTGATTACTAACCGTAGCTAGCACTGCCCCAGTAGTTAAAGCAGGCGGGTTTCCAACCCGGGATGTACATGGTCTGCAGATCACTTGACCTGAATCCCGACTCTTCCAGCAATGCAGGAATGGGTCTGTTCAGATTGCAGCCACCACCCAAAATATTCCAGATCGGGTTCATGCGTTCCTGCCATAGCCTTACGTTTTTGTCCGGAGCTTCTCCATGCTCGCAGAACAACAGTTTTCCTCCGGGCTTGAGCACTCTTCTGATTTCATCAAGAGCAGAGCCGACTTGCGGAATGGTGCACATGGTGTAAGTCATGACCACGCAGTCAGCGACGTTGTTGTCGAGTGGAATCGACTCTGCACCGGATTCAATGAACTCGGCGTCCAGATGATGTTCAGCGGCATTTTTCCGGGCTATGGCCCACATTTCCGTGGACGGGTCGATACCCCATAAATGGTCTACTTTATGGTCGTCGTAGAAAGGGATGTTCAGACCTGAACCGATGCCAATCTCGAGCACCCGGCCATGCGCCAATGGAATGACTTTTTCACGTTGCTTCATGGCCGGTTTCTGACCGCAGGTAAAATGCACGAGTCTCGGCATGACATAGCTGCTGTAAAAACCCATCCCCATATTGTAGCGGTTCGCCTGCGGCGCCGTGTCAGAGAATGTAGCGGCTCAGGTCTTCGTTGCCGGCCAACTCTTCCAGGTGCTCGTCCACGTATTTGCCGTCGATTTCAAAGGAATCCCCTGAACGGTCCGGCGCCTCGTAGGAGATCACATCCAGCAGGCGCTCCAAAACCGTATGCAGCCGCCTGGCGCCAATGTTTTCCGTGGACTCGTTGACCTTCCATGAGATTTCGGCAATCCGGCGTACGCCATCTACGCTGAAACCCAGGTCGACGCCTTCGGTAGCCATCAATGCCGTATATTGCTCGGTCAGCGAGGCCTGGGGCTCGGTCAGGATGCGGGTAAAATCGTTGACTTCCAGTGCCCGCAATTCCACCCTGATCGGCAGGCGGCCCTGCAACTCGGGAATCAGGTCAGAGGGTTTTGAAAGATGGAAGGCGCCGGATGCAATAAACAGGATATGGTCGGTTTTGACCATCCCGTAACGTGTTGAGACCGTGCAGCCCTCGACCAGCGGCAGCAGGTCTCTCTGAACTCCTTCGCGCGACACGTCGGCGCCTCCGTACTCGGAACGCCGGGCGACCTTATCGAGTTCATCGATGAACACGATGCCGTTCTGCTCAGCGTTTTCCAGGGCCTGTTGCTTGATTTCTTCCTCGTTGACCAGCCTGGCAGCTTCTTCCTCGACCAGGATGGGGTAGGCATCGCCGATTTTCATCTTGCGTTTCTGCGTCTTTGCCCCGCCCATGTTCTGGAACATGCCCTGCAGTTGGTTGGCCATCTCTTCCATGCCGGGTGGCGTCATGATCTCGACTCCTACCTGGCTTGAAACGTCGAACTCGATCTCCTTGTCATCCAGTTCACCATGCACCAGCTTGTAGCGCATTTTCTGGCGGGTTTTGGCGTCACCCGGCTCTTCCGCTTCAGGTTCGTTGGAAAAACCGATTCCGGAACCAGCCGGCCGCGGAAGAAGAATGTCAATAATCCGGTCGTAAGCCGCATCCTCGGCCAGTGATCGGACTTTCGCCATGGCCAGTTCGCGGGTCATTTTGACCGAAGTGTCGACCAGGTCACGGATGATGGATTCCACATCCTTTCCGACGTAGCCAACCTCGGTGAACTTGGTAGCTTCAACCTTGATGAAAGGCGCATTGGCCAGATGAGCCAGGCGCCGGGCGATCTCGGTTTTACCCACACCGGTGGGGCCGATCATCAGAATGTTTTTGGGCGTGATCTCCACCCGCAGTTGTTCATCAACCTGCATGCGCCGCCAGCGGTTGCGCAGGGCGATAGCCACAGCGCGCTTGGCGTCAGACTGGCCGATGATATGCTTGTCCAGTTCCTGGACGATTTCACGGGGTGTCATTTGTGACATGGTCAGATTTCAAGTGTCTCGATGGTCAGGTTGGAATTGGTGTAGATGCAGATGTCGGCGGCTATGCCTAGCGCCTGCCTCGTAATCTCTTCTGCGCCCAGGTCTGAATTTTTCAGCAGCGCGAGCGCTGCAGCCTGGGCGAATGGCCCACCGGAGCCGATCGCTATCAGGCCGTGTTCGGGCTCGATCACGTCGCCGGTGCCGGAAATCAGCAGGGAATTATCTTTGTCGGCAATGGCCAGCAGAGCTTCCAATCGGCGCAGGGCACGATCGGTGCGCCAGTCTTTTGCCATTTCCACGGCAGCGCGCACCAGGTGGCCAGAATGTTTTTCGAGTTTACCTTCAAAGCGTTCGAAAAGGGTGAAGGCATCGGCAGTGGCGCCGGCAAAGCCGGCGATTACGCGGTCCTTGTGCAGCCTGCGCACCTTGCGCGCGTTCGCTTTCATGACCGTGTTACCCAGCGTGACCTGTCCGTCACCGCCCATGACAACCTGGTTGTCCCGTCTCACCGAACAAATGGTGGTGCCACGATACTGTTCCACTTTTGGCTCCCTGATGTGCATGAGGGGAAAAGTGGGGATACCATCTGATAATTGCAAGGAGCACCTATCGTTGGAAACTTGCCTGGCAGGAACTTGAATTGATGTTGCAGGAATTTCTCATTGCCGTTCTGAAAGCGGGTTTGCCCGTGGCGCTGGCCAGCTATGGTTTGATTTGGTGGGCGTTGAAAAATGACCATCTCGGAAACGCGGCCAGGGTCAAGGAAGCCGAGCGGGAAATAAAGCGGGTGGCAAAGGAGAGGGCCGGGGATAAAAAAAAGGGCAAAGGGAAAAAGGGGGATCCGCTGCATAATAAATGGCTGGCCTTTGGTGGTGGCTTCTATGGCGTGGTGGGACTGCTGACCTACGCGGTGGTCGAACTGGGCGAAATCAGGGACTTTTTCGCTCAATTCAACGGACTGGGCGGACTGATCGCCGCGATTTCTCCGAACCTCATCATCGGTTTTTTTGTCGATGCACTCAAGAATTTCATAGTCGCGATCGCGTGGCCGGTTTACTGGATGAGCGATATTCGCAGCGACTATATCTGGATCTGGTTTGTGGTCGCTTACGGCGGCTACTGGCTGGGCGCCCGCTATGCGCTTCATCAGACGCAAAAATAATTTCATGGGCTATGATAAAGACGAAGCACTGATTCCGCGGTGCAAAGATCACAATGGAGGGAGAATTTATGTCACTTGCAAAGAAATCGGTCGCTGAATTCATCGGCACATTCTGGCTGGTACTGGGCGGTTGTGGATCAGCTGTCATAGCAGCCGGATATCCCGAGTTGGGTATCGGCTTTGTCGGGGTCTCGCTGGCATTCGGCCTGACGGTGCTGACCATGGCATTCGCGATCGGCCACATTTCGGGTTGCCACCTGAATCCGGCCGTATCGGTCGGTCTTGCCGTTGCCGGCCGGTTCAAGTTTTCTGAGCTCCCCGCTTACATCATCGCGCAAGTACTGGGCGCCATAGTGGCAGCCGCTATCCTGGCGTGGATCGCCGGCGGCGCACCCGGTTTCGACCTGGCCGGCGGTTTGGCGTCGAATGGCTATGGCGAACATTCACCGGGTGGGTATTCCATGCAGTCAGGATTTGTCACTGAAGTGGTGATGACCCTGATGTTCTTGATTATCATCCTGGGGGCGACGGACAAGCGTGCTCCGGCAGGATTCGCACCGATCGCGATCGGGCTGGGCCTGACCCTGATTCACCTGATCAGTATTCCCGTGACGAATACGTCGGTCAATCCGGCCCGCAGCACCGGCCCGGCAATCATCGTTGGCGGCTGGGCAATCGCGCAGTTGTGGATGTTCTGGGTCGCACCTGTTATTGGCGCCGCCATTGCCGGCCTGGTTTACCGCTGGTTCGAGGAATAGCCACAAAAAGGTGTGGGAGCGCGCACAAGCCGCTCCTGCATTACTTTTTTTTGGCCCGCGGATGCGCCTTGTCGTAGACGCTGGCCAGGTGCTGGAAATCGAGGTGGGTGTAGACCTGGGTGGTGGAAATGTCGGCATGCCCCAGCAACTCCTGCACGGCCCGGAGGTCGCCCGACGACTCCAGCATGTGACTGGCGAAACTGTGCCGCAACAGGTGGGGATAAACCTGCTGGGGCAAACCCTGCCGACGGGCCCAGTACTTGATCCGGGCCTGGATCGTGCGGGTCGAAATGGGATTGCCCCGGTTGCTGACAAACACCTGAGGAACATCTAAGCCGGCGAAACTGCCACGTACTTTGCGCCAATTGGCCAGGGCTGCTGCGGCAAATCTGCCGACCGGAATCATGCGGGTCTTGTTGCCTTTTCCGATCACGGTAATCAGGCTGGAAGAAGAATCCAGTTGGTCCCACTTCAGGCTGGCAAGTTCAGACAGGCGTAAACCCGATGAGTAGAACAATTCCATGATCGCCTTGTCCCGAATGGCCAGTGGCGTGTCGTCCTTAATATCCAGTAAGCGGGCGACGGCATCGGTGTCCAGCGTGCCGGGCAGCTTTTTTTGCCCTTTCGGCGCTTTTACCGCGGCGGCCGGGTTGTGCTCGGCAAGACTTTCTTTCATCAGCCAACGGTAGTAGCTGCGGATTGCGGATAACAGGCGCTGGAGGCTTTTCGAACCCAGGCCCTGGCGGTGGAGTCGGGCGATCAGACCTCGAACGTGGTGCTCGTTTACCTGCTTGAGATCATTGATCTCGAGTCGGCTCAGTTCTTCGTAGAACTTGCCCAGGTCACGTTCATAGGCAGTTCGGGTGCGGGGGGAAAGCCCGCGTTCATGATGCAGGTAATCGAGAAATTGTTGCTGGCGGCTCATGCCGTGCGGCGTTGCACCTCGGGTTCCTCATTCGCCAGGCTGGCTGATATTACATTGGCCAGCAGGTCGAGAAACAGGGTACCCATTCCCGGGTAAAACCGGGCGGGATCGCTGCTGCCGATTGCCATCAGCCCTTCAGAACCTTTATCGCCCAACGGAACCAGGGCAGTAGATTGCACCCAGCGGGCCTTGCTTGCGAACAGGAATTCCAGCTTGCCTTCATTCAGCCTTCCACACACGGTCTGGTCTTTTTCCAGGTAGCTTTTGAACTGTTCAAGGGCGGGATCGTCTGCTTTGATGCCCATGACATCTTCGCCTGCGTCAGCTGCTGTCTCTTCGTCGAACAGACAAATCTGAAGAATGTCGGCGTTGAAATCATTCAGCAGGCTGTTGCCCAGGTGGGTAAAAAACTCCTGCCTGGAATCAATCGACATCAGTTCCAGCGTCAATTGATGTAAGCGTGACATTAAATCTTCATTCTCAGAGGCGACCTGCACCAGCTTGTTGAGTTGCAGGGTGAGTTCCTGATTGCTGACTCTCATCTGCTCGACCTGGCGTTCGATCAGCGAGACCGCAACGCCACTCTGATGATTGATCTCGAGGGACTCCAGGATATCCGGATATTCATCGAGGAAATCCGGGTTTTTGCGCAGGTAGCTTGCAACAACTTCTTTAAGAGATGTTTTGTCGTCACTCATTCAATGTCCCTCTGAATACGTGAATGGCCGGCCCTTTCATGAGGAGTGGCTCGTTATTTCCGTGCCACTTTATCACAAGATGCCCCCCTGGTAGAAAGACATCCACGACATCCCCCACCTTGCCGGCGCACTTCAGAATGGCGACGGCGGCACAGGCGCCGGACCCGCAGGCCAGTGTTTCCCCGGCGCCCCGTTCGATCACGCGCAAATGGATTTTCGCGGTTCCATCCAACTGGGCAAAGCCCGCGTTGCAGCCATCCGGGAAGGCCTGGTGTTTGCTGATGAAGTCACCCAGTTGGGGAATGTCGGAAGCCCCAATGTCGTCGCAAATCAGCAGGGCGTGGGGGTTTCCCATTGAAGCCACCCGGAATTCCAGTTCGCCCCAGGGAGAGTCGAGATGGTAGAGACCGTCATCGGGTTCCAGTTTGACCGGTATATCAGCAGCCTTGAACGAAGGCAGGCCCATGGTGATTTCGTACTCTCCATCCGGGCAGCGCTTCATCGTGACCACGCCCGCGGGACTCTCCACCTGGAAAGCGGCGGGGGAGGTTGCTCCGGTCATTTCCAGATACAAGCCGATGCAACGAGCGCCGTTGCCGCACTGAGCCGCCTCACTGCCGTCGGAGTTCCAAATTTCATAGCGCGCCCGGTGCGCGGAGTTGGCGGGCTCGCGCAACACCAGTATCTGGTCACAACCGATGCCCCTGTGCCGGTCTGCAATACGGGCAGCGAAGGCGGGCGTGAGCGACAGATCGCGGCCCCGGGCATCGAACAACACGAAGTCATTGCCGGCTCCGTGCATCTTGTGGAATTCGATAGGCATCGTGTAAAAATCGGGGGGTCGCTGATCAGTTCGCGAGCCTTCCACTAACCAGCCAGTGGCGGTCGCTGACCGTTTCGATCTTGAGCCGGTCCAGTCCGGCCTTCATCAATTGGTCACTCACCTCGACGGTGGTGTAGGCAGCCAGCAGGGAATTGTAGAAATCCTCACGCAGGATATCCGGAGCATCCGCGGCATACAGGTCGATCAATTGCTGCGCTTCGGACTCTGATTCCGGCCTCATCAGGTCCATGACCTGGACCGCGGCCCCGGCAGTTCCCAGGTGGGCTACGCTGTCCCACAAGACCTGCGGATCGGGCAGGTGGTGCAACAGGCTATTGCTGATGACCGCATGCCAGGCGCCGGCGGGTAACGAGGGGTCAGGCAGGTACGCCAGGCGGAAATCAACTCTTGAGGCGACAGCGGAATTTGCCAGGCTTTCATTGGCGCGTTTCAGCATGTTCTCGCCGGCATCCAGCCCGCTGATGTTCCAGCCGGGGTAAAGCGTGGCCATGCGTATTGCGATGTCTCCCGGACCACAACCGAGGTCCGCCATGCGGCCATTGCCGGGCAGTTTGTTGAAGCGGTGGCGGAAATTATCGACGAACAGGCTGTTGGCTTCGTCGAAGTCGGCTTCTGCATACGCAAGAGTTTGCGCCTCGCTGTCCATCAATTCGGGTTCAGGGCGTCTCTTCATCATTCTCGCCAGTTTCTTCCCGGGAGTTTTCTTTTTCGCTGTTCCCGGTCTCGCTTGTGTTTTCGGTCTGGTCTTTTTTAGGCTGGTCTTCAGGCAGGTACAAAGGCCCGCGCTGCCCGCAGGCGCCGAGGCATAAAAGCAGGACCAGGCCAGGCAGTAAATACCGTATGCAACAGGGGGTCGTCATCGAAAATCCGGTTGTTTTCATCTGCGGGTTGAAGGTATCAAGGGCTGCTACACTATACGCCATGAATACACAGGATTCAGCCACCCTTTCCGGCAGTGGTGAACAGGCGGGGACAGAACTCCAGACCGTTGAGGTGACGACCGGCCCGGATCCGTCAGCAGCGGTGATCTGGCTGCACGGCCTGGGCGCCGACGGGCATGATTTCGAACCATTGGTACCGCAATTGTCCTGGCCCGGGGCGCCTGCTATCCGATTCGTGTTTCCGCATGCGCCGCCAAGACCCGTCACAGTCAATGGGGGCATGGAAATGCGTGCCTGGTACGACATCGTAAGCCTTGGCTCCGGACGTGATCACGACCAGAAAGGGATCGCGGAAAGTGTCAACCAGGCGGCTGAGCTGATCCGTCGCGAACGACAAAGAGGAATCGCGGCGGAGCGAATCATCATTGCCGGGTTTTCACAGGGCGGTGCCATTGCCTTGCAACTCGCTTTGAGATACCCGGAAAGGCTGGCGGGCCTGGTCGCACTTTCCACTTATCTTCTTCTCGAGCACAGGCTGGAGAGAGATGCGAATGAGATTAACCGGGATATCCCCGTGTTTGTCGGCCACGGCACACTGGATCCGATGGTGCCCTGTCAACTGGGTGAAGCCGCCGCGCGGCGGCTGGAACAGATGGGGCATCCCGTGGATTGGCACAGCTACTCCATGCCCCATGCAGTGTGTCCGGAAGAAATTGCCGATCTGACCAGCTGGCTTCGTGACCGACTGATTTGAACCCATGACCGGAACGCTGGAAATACAGGAACTGCCACAGGGTGTCTATCCTCCCTCGTTCTGTAATTGGCGCTTGCTGCTGGCTGTCATGGTGATCACCGAGGTGTCCGTCATTCTGGCGGGGCTGGGGCATGGCGGTCTGCCGGGCTGGCAATGGCTGGGCATGGCCAGTATTTATGCCCAATGGATGGCCCTGTTTTGCGCTTCGGGCCTTTGCGTCACCAGTGGCTGGACCAGCCGCCTGTCAGCAAAAGGCGCCTGGATTGGCAGCTGGCTGATCGCCGTCCTGCTGGCCCTGGCATTCAGCCACGCGGCCTGGTTGATAGACTCATACGGCGCGCCGGGCATGATCGGCGACCCGCTGGCGCTGTTCGTTTTCAAAAGCGTCTTCTCTGTCGGCCTGGTTGCGGTGGTGTTTTTCCGCTACCTGGAAATCCGTGCACGCTGGAGATTCGAACTGATTGCCCAGGCCGAAGCGCGGGTGCAGGCGCTGCAGGCGCGGATTCGACCCCACTTCCTGTTCAACAGTCTGAATACGATAGCAAGCCTGATCCCCGAAGATCCGCTCAATGCAGAATCGGCCATATTGGATCTTGCCGATATTTTCAGGGGCAGCATGCGCCGGGCCGACCAGCCCATCGCCCTGGCAGACGAATTGCAGCTAGCCCGGCAGTACCTGGACATGGAACAACGGCGGCTGGGCGAGCGGTTGCAGGTCGACTGGCGGGTCGATGAGTTGCCGCCCGCGGCATCTGTGTTACCGCTGATGTTGCAACCCTTACTGGAGAATGCGGTGGCGCACGGCGTACAGGCCCACGATACAGGTGGAAAGATCTCCGTTTATGGCCGAACCGAAGGAGATCACGTGGTCATCACGATTGGCAATCCGCTGGCGCCCGAGGGCTCGAACACGAGTGGTCACGGCATGGCGATTCGCAACATCCGCGAGCGCCTGTCACTCGCATTTGGGTCGCGAGCGGATTTGCTGACCAACCAGGATGAGGACCGGTTTTACGCTGTCTTGAGTTTGCCTTATGTTGAACATTCTGATCATTGATGATGAAAAACCGGCGCGCGACCGTTTGCGCCGGCTGTTAACGGAATTACCACGTTATGAGGTGGCGGGGGAGGCTGCTTCAGGTTCACAAGCCCTGGAGATGATCCGGGAACTGGAGCCCGATGTTCTGCTGCTCGATATCTCGATGCCGGGTATGGATGGAATGTCGTTGGCCAGGGTGCTGCAGGATGGAGGGGCTTCTGCCGCGGTTATTTTCTGCACGGCCTACCAGGACCAGGCAATCAGGGCGTTCGAGGTCGAAGCGGTGGATTACCTGGTCAAGCCGGTCCGCAGCGAGCGACTGGAAAAAGCGCTGGAAAAAGCGCAGCGCTACCTGGGCAGAGACCAAAGCCAGCAGGAAGAACACTATCTGCGCTCAACAGTGGGTGGGAAGGTTGTGCTGACATCCATCCATAGCGTGATTGCCCTGGTGGCAGAGGATAAGTACACCACGGTCATTCACGAAAAAGGCACAACCGTTATCGATGAGTCCCTCACCGGACTGGGCCGGCGGTTCAAGGACCTGTTTTTCAGAATCCATCGCAATACCCTGATTTCACGTAAGCATCTGCGCGGGCTTGAACGAACATCAGGAGGCCACACTCAGGTATTGTTGCGTGGAACCGACCGGAAACCCGAAGTCAGCAGGCGTAACATCGCTGCATTGAGAAAATTACTGAGTGAGCTTTCATGAACAGCAAAATAATAATCGCCACGCGCAAGAGTGAACTTGCCCTGTGGCAGGCCAATCATGTTGCCAGCCTGTTGCGCGTGCAACACCCCGGCCTGGAAGTTGAGCTTCTGCCCATGGTCACCCGGGGCGACATCATACTGGATCAGCCACTGGCGCAAATTGGTGGCAAGGGCTTATTCCTGAAAGAGCTGGAAAAGGCGCTGCTGAACGGTGAAGCCGATATCGCCGTGCATTCGATGAAAGATGTGCCGGTAGAGCAGGTGCCCGGCCTGGTTGTCGATGTCATGCTGAGCCGCGCCAATCCTTTCGACGCACTGCTCAGCCGCGACGGCCGAATACTTTCCGAACTGCCGGCGGGCTCCTGCATCGGGACCAGCAGTCTACGCCGGCAGTGCCAGTTGAAATCAATCCGCCCCGACCTTTTGGTCAGGGACCTGAGGGGGAATGTAAATACCCGCATCCGCAAGCTGCAACAGGGCGACTACGACGCCATCATCCTGGCCTGTGCCGGGTTGGAGCGGCTGGGTATGGCTGAACTGATCACGGAAACACTGGAACCTCCCCAGTGGTTGCCCGCTGCAACCCAGGGAACAATAGGCATCCAGTGTCGCGGCGATGACCAGGATGTCATCGAGTTGATCGAGCCTTTGAAGGATGCAGACACTGTGATCCGCACCCGGGCTGAACGCGCCGTGGCCACTGCTCTGCAGGGCAGCTGCCAGGTGCCGTTGGCTGTATTCGCGGAATTGGATAAGGATGAACTGCGCATCAGGGGCCTGGTCGGCAAGCCTGATGGAAGTGAAGTGCTGCGGGGGGAAATCGCGGGCACAATGGCCAACCTGGGATCTCTTTCCGCCTTAGTGGCTGACCAGTTGCTGAGTCAGGGCGCAGACCGGATTATTGCATCGCTAAAGTGAAATATTCCCACGTATTCATCACCAGGCCGCAGCCGGAATCCGAAGAGCTGTCTGCTCTGCTGACCCCGCTGGGGCTGCAGTGTGTGATTCAACCCGCATTTACCTATGCCCCGTTGGCCGCCAAGGCCTTGCAGAAAGAACTTTTCGCCGAACTGGACCAGGCGGGTTCAGAGGCCTTGCTGATTTTTACCAGCCCGAGGGCCGTCACTCACGGCCTCTCCCAATTGCCTGATGGCCTGTTGTTCCAGGCCAGGGTTACGGCCATTGGCCCGGCGACAGCCAAAGCGCTCGAAGCCGCCGGCATCCGGGTAGACGTCAGGCCCCGCAAGGGTTATACCAGCGAGGCCTTGCTGGAGACTCTAGATGACGACAGCTTTCTGCAGCCGTCCGTCCGGGCGCGTGCTCTTATCATCGCTGCTCCGGGCGGGCGCCGTAAATTATTCGAAGGCCTGAAAAGCCGTGGCTGGAAACCCGATATGGTAATGGTGTATGAATCCACACCCGCCAAACTGGACAAGCCCGGGTTGAAGTCTTTGCAGGGCGCAACCGGGTTGCTTTGCGTGTGGACCAGCGCCAACGCGATGAAGGCTCTTTCCCAAAGGCTGCCGCCTGCTGCCTGGTTCCGTTTGTGCCAGGGTGAATGGTTAGTGATTTCCGAGCGGCTCAGGAGGCTCGCCCGTGCTTATGGGCCAGCGCGGATTCACCTGTCGCAAGGCCCGGGTAATACTGATCTTCTGTCCGCGATCCGGGGGCTGGTTTGAATTTTTAATGCAGTTACCGGCTGTTTTGGTTAGCATTCAATTTCCCCTGGTCAAACCACAGGCTTTATTGGGTGAATACCGAAATTCCCGAGAATGAAAGCGAAGTTCCGGAATCTTCCGGACCTGACAATCCTGAACCTGATCTGTCCGGACAGAGGCGCCCCGATCCGGATGTGGCTGAAACACCCGGCGCGGTGAGGGAGGCCGAACCACGCCGGCGCGGATTCGCACTGTCCTTCCTGTCCTTTTTGATCGCCTTGACCGCGCTGCTTGGAACGGCCTGGATGTGGTGGCAGGACCAGGCATCGCAGGGGCTGGAAGAAGCACGTGTTTTCAATGAAATAGCACGCCTTGAAAGGAACGACAGCGAAGTGTCCCTGAAATTGAGCCAGATCAGGGATGAAGTGGATACACTGCTATCAGGAGATATGGGCGCTGAATTCGATGCACTGCAAAAGCGTATCGAAACAGATCGTTCGAAAATGTCTGAGGTGGAGCAGACCATTCGTGAACAAATGGCGCTGTCGCGTTCATTGCAGGCTGCGACTGACTCGATGCAGGGGCGTTTGCTGGCGGCGGAGGCTGCGGTCACCGGCATGTCGAACAGGGAACTGGATGCCGGAGGTGAACTGGACCTGGCCGAAGTGGACTACCTGCTGCGCCTCGCCAATGAACGGCTGAAGTTGTTTTCCGATCCCGGCGCCGCAGACCAGGCACTCGAGGTGGCTGATATGCATCTCGCGGCAATCGATAATCCCATGTACCTGGGGGTCCGCCAGGATATCGCGGCAGCCCGTCGTGACCTTGCATCGCTTGAAATACCCGATTATCTGGAAATAGCAAACGAATTGGATTCAATTCAGCAGTCGATAGCTGAATTGCCGTTCAAGGGAGAGGAAGTCGTTGCCCGGGCTGCCGGCCAGGTGGAAGGCGAAAGCTGGTGGGAGAAGGTCAAGAGCGTTTTTTCGAACCTGGTCACCGTGCGGCGCAGTACCGACCAGGAGAACGAGAGAATCAGCCTTCAGGACAAGGATTTCATACGCCAGCGTGTCTGGCTGCAGCTGGAAATAGCACATCTGTCGTTGATGCGCAGGGATCAGCAGGCGTTCAGGTCATCACTCGAGCGGGTGCAGCAATCAATGTCCGAGTGGTTCGATCCAGCGGATGCCCGTTTTCAGAGCGCTAACCAGGCCATCAACGAATTATTGGCGATCGAAGTGCAGGTGGAAGTGCCAGACATCACCGCGCCCTGGTCCACTCTGCGCCTTCTCAGAGGTTCGCAGTCCGAACCAACCCCACCCTCTCCCGTTGCTGACGGAACGCCCGGGGAAATATCAGTGGAAGTACCAGTGGATGAGTCCGCATCGGAGGGTGATGGGGAATGAAGAGTTCCTTCCTCGTCATTATTGCCATCGTGCTCACGCTATTGGCAGCGGCTATTGCTCCGTTGTTCAAAGCAGATCCCGGCATGGTTCAGGTTCACTTCCAGGGTTGGACGATAGAAACCAGCGTCCTGATCCTGGTGCTGGCCGTCTTGGCAATGTGGTTGTTGGTCTGGTTGATTCTCAGGCTCTGGAAAATGCCGGCCGAAACCGCTCGCCGTATACGTGATCAAAGAGCGCTGGCACAGCTTGAAAAAGGCCTGCTGGCGCTGACCGAAGGCGATTGGAGCACTGCTGAGCGGGCCCTGGAAAAATCTGCCAGTTCCCACGGCCGCACCACGGCCCGTTACCTGGCGGCTGCAGAGGCAGCCGATGGACAGGATGCCGGTGACCGCGCCCAGTGGTACCTGGAACAGGCCGATACGCGCAACCGCAAGCAGAAATTCCTGGTGGAGCTGACCCGCTCCAGAATTCTGATCCAGAACGGCGAGTTTGCCGAGGCAAAAATTGTGCTGGAAGGGTTGATCAAGCGGCGCAAACGCCATCCCCAGGTGATCGAAATGCTGGCTCGCTGTTATCGTGAACTCGGTGAGTGGGACTCCTTGCTCAAGTTGCTGCCAACCATGCAGAAGTCCGGTGTCATCGACGAGCATGAGGCCGAAGAGCTGAAGGAACAGGCAGCCATCGGTGAATTGCAGCGTTGCCGGGACAGGGAATCATTGAGTCAAAGCTGGCGCGCACTCCCCAAGGCTATGCAGAAAGTGCCTGAAGTAGTGAAAACCTTCGCTGATCAGGCCGTGCTGATCGGCGCGCCTGAACTGACCGAGGAAGTCATCCGTAACAGTTTGAAGCGGGAATGGAACTCCAGGCTGCTGATACCTTATGGCGAGCCGGGTCCGGACGATACCTCGAAGCGTCTCAAACAGTGCGAAAAGTGGCTGCAGACTTATCCGGAAGATCCCTGGCTGCACCTGGCGCACGGGCGCTTGTGCGCCCGCGAAGAGCTGTGGGGTAAGGCGCGGACCCACCTGGTCCGGAGCCTGGAAATTGAGCCCAGTGTCGCCGGCTATGATTCGCTGGGACAATTGCTGGAGCGTAAAGGGGAACTTGAAGTCGCCATGGCCTGCTTTCGCAATGCCCTGCGCATGAACCAGGGCAAAGAGCCGCTGCCGCTACCCGGCGACCAGGCCAGGCTCGCTTCACCCGGGGAAGGAACCCGGCCCCGGCTGGAATCAGAAAGAGCTTAGAAAAGCGCCACTAGTGAGGACGGGCCAGCACTCGCACCGGTACATCCAGCCCGAATTCAAACGAATCATAAAACATCCGTTCTTCCGGCAAACCATGTTCAGCGAACTCCTTCTTGGCGGCATCGATCATGGCTGGCGGTCCGCTCATGTAGACGTCGAAGCCCGACAGGTCGGCATGGTCGTGCAAGACCGCCTGGTGAACAAAGCCCGGAAAAATGTCCTGGCCGGAATCCTCGGCAGGCTCTGAAATCGCCTTGCGATAGTGTATGTGATCAAATTCGGCAGCCCATTGTGACGGCAGTTCATCAAGGTAAAGCTCCGCCGGGATCCGGGCGCCCCAGTACAGATGAATGGTGCGCCGGTCGTTTTGCTCGAGCAGGTTCTCGATCATCGATTTCAGCGGGGCAAAGCCGGTGCCTCCGCCCATCATGATCATCGGCCGCTCCGGCTGGTCATTGCGGACGAAAAAATTCCCCTGCGGGCCTTCCAGGCGCAGAATATCCCTTTCTTTCAGCTCATCGAAAACGTGGCCCGTGAAATCGCCACCATCGACGTGGCGGATATGCAGCTCCAACTCATTTTCCAGCGAAGGGCAACTGGCAATGGAAAAGGCTCGCCGTTTACCTTCCGCCAGCAGCACGTCGATGTATTGCCCGGCGAGGAACTGCAACCTCTGCGAGGCCGGCAATACCAGGCGCAAGCGCACCACGTTTTCCGCCAGCAGGGATTTTTCAATTACCCGGGCAGGCAACATCCGGACCTGGATATCGCGCACTGCTTCAATTTCGCGAACCTGAATAACCAGGTCCTCGATCGGTTCCGCCTGGCACATCAGGGCACAACCGTCGGCAAAATCACTTTTCTCCAGCGCCAGCGGCGGGTGAAAGGGGTAATGGACCTCGCCGCTTGCAAGGATGCCTTTGCAACTGCCGCAGGTGCCGTTTTTACAGGAATAGGGCAGCATCACACCCTGTCGCAAGGCGGCCATCAATATGCTTTCCCCTTCCCGGACCTGGAAGGTTTTGCCACTACCGACGATGGTCACTTCAAATTGCTTCACGCATTTCTCCTGATCTGGCCGGACATTTTCGCTGATTACTGACCGCTGTGGTAGGCTTGCGCCGTTTTCTCCTGCAATATGGCTAATTCGTGAATAAATACATCAGTCAGGCTCCTGTGGACCTGGTGCAGATAAATCAAGGCATCAACCTGGGAATCGAGAAAGTGCTGGGCATTCGGATTATCGCCATTGGCCCAGATTTTATCTGTGGTGAAATGCCGGTGGACGAACGCACGCGGCAGCCTTTCGGCATCCTCCATGGCGGGGCATCCATCGTGCTGGCTGAAACCCTGGGCAGCTGGGCTTCCTACATGATTGCCAGTGATGATCCGGAGGCAAGGGTCGCCGGAATTGAAGTCAGCGGCAGCCACGTCCGGTCTGTGAGTTCCGGAGTGGTGACGGCCGTGGCACGTCCTGTCAGACTGGGGCGCAGCGTCCATTTTTGGCGCATTGATATCCACGACCAGGAAAACAACCTGTGTTGTTCAGCCAAGCTGACAGTCAAGGTCGGCGGAAGCAAGGACTGAATCAAAGGAATGATTGCTTGGGATACCTGAGACTCACATATCGTCTGCCCCTGATATTGCTGCATCTGCTGATCGGGACGCCGGTGACCGTGCTGTGCCAGACGCGCCCTGGCTGGGCCATCAAAGTTGGCCAGCGGCCTCTCAGCCAGGCGGTGTCACGCTGGTGGTCCGGCGTCATCTGTTGGATTTTTGGCCTGCGGCGGCGGGTCAGTGGAGAATTCACACCGGGGCCTAACCTGGTGGCAGCCAACCATATCTCCTGGCTTGATATCGTGTTGTTACACAGTGTTTCACCAACGGCCTT
>CALDVW010000093.1 GCA_937924405.1 uncultured Lysobacterales bacterium | reverse complement strand
CTGGTCAAACGCCTTCACCTCACCGCCGCGCGCTTCAGAACACACTTTCGTCATCGCCGCCGTCAGCGTCGTCTTGCCGTGATCAACATGACCAATCGTTCCCACATTCACGTGGGGCTTTGTACGTTCGAACTTTTCTTTGGACATCCGTTAATCCTCTTCAATCTGCCTGGAGATCTGTATCCGATCAGGCGGTTTTCTTGATAATTTCTTCAGCGACACTGGCCGGCGCTTCGGCGTAGTGGTCGAATTCCATGGTGTACGTCGCCCGCCCTTGCGTCTGTGACCGGAGATCTGTCGCATAGCCGAACATTTCAGACAACGGCACATGCGCGTCAATCACTTTTCCGGCCGGGCTGTCTTCCATGCCCTGAACGATGCCGCGACGTCGGTTCAGATCACCCATCACATCGCCCATGTAGTCTTCAGGAGTCACGACTTCGACCTTCATCAGCGGCTCCAGAAGTACCGGATTGGCAATGACAGCGGCGTTTTTAAAGGCCATGGAACCTGCGACCTTGAATGCCATTTCCGATGAATCCACTTCGTGGTAAGAACCGTCGAACAACGTGGCTTTGATATCCACCATCGGGTAACCGGCAATAACACCGTTTCCAATCTGTTCCTGGATTCCCTTATCCACCGAGTTGATGTATTCACGGGGAACCACACCACCCACGATATTGTTCTCGAATTCGTAACCTTCACCGGCGCCAATGGGTTCCAGTTTGATCTTGACGTGACCATACTGGCCGCGACCACCCGACTGCCTGACAAACTTGCCTTCCGCTTCGACTGCCTTGCGAATGGTCTCGCGATAAGCAACCTGGGGACGGCCTACATTGGCCTCGACTTTGAACTCACGCTTCATGCGATCGACGATAATGTCGAGATGCAGCTCACCCATACCGGAAATGATGGTCTTGCCGGATTCTTCGTCAGTGTGGACACGGAAAGAAGGATCCTCCTGCGCCAACTTACTCAGCGCAATGCCCATTTTTTCCTGGTCGGCCTTGGTTTTCGGTTCGACAGCAACGGAAATCACCGGGTCCGGGAAGTCCATACGCTCAAGGGTGATGACCTCGTTGAGGTCACACAAGGTGTCGCCGGTCGTCATATTTTTGAGGCCAACGGCCGCTGCGATATCACCGGCACGCACTTCCTTGATCTCCTCGCGGGAGTTGGAGTGCATCTGCAGGATACGGCCAACGCGCTCCTTCTTGCCTTTGACCGGGTTGAAAATCGTATCGCCGGAGTGCAGCACGCCGGAATACACCCGGAAGAAGGTCAGTGTGCCGACATAGGGGTCAGTGGCGATCTTGAATGCCAGCGCGGCAAAAGGCTCTTCATCCGAGCTGTTGCGTACGCCTTCTGACTCGTCTTCGTTTATACCCCTGATCGCGGGCACATCCACCGGAGACGGCATCAACTCAACCACCTTGTCCAGCATCGCTTGCACGCCCTTGTTCTTGAACGCGGTACCACAGACGCACGGGACGATATCGTTACTCAACGTGCCTGCGCGCAAACCTTCAATAATCTGCTCTTCGGTCAGCTCACCGTCTTCCAGGTAAGCCTCCATTAGTTCTTCAGTCGCTTCAGCAGCTGACTCGATCATGAATTCCCGGGCTGCTTCAGCTTCCGCCTGCAATTGCTCCGGAATTTCACGAGCCTCGTAAGTCATGCCCTGATCAGCAGAATCCCAGTAAATGGCCTGCATGCGAACCAGATCGACAATTCCCTCGAAATCTTCTTCAGATCCGATTGGCAACTGAATAGGTACAGCACGTGCGCCCAGGCGTTCTCGAATCTGCTCGACCACACGCATGAAGTTAGCGCCGGTGCGATCCATTTTGTTCACGAAAGCCATGCGCGGAACGTTGTAACGGGTGGCCTGACGCCACACAGTTTCGGACTGTGGCTGAACACCACCCACGGCGCAAAAAACAGCTACGGTACCGTCGAGTACACGCAGTGAGCGCTCCACTTCAATCGTGAAATCAACGTGCCCCGGTGTGTCAATAATATTGATACGGTGCTCGGGAAACTGCTGGTCCATTCCATTCCAGAAGCAGGTGGTAGCAGCGGACGTGATCGTAATGCCACGCTCCTGCTCCTGCTCCATCCAGTCCATGGTGGCATTACCATCGTGGACTTCACCGATTTTGTGTGAAACACCGGTGTAGAACAGGATACGTTCGGTGGTCGTCGTCTTACCGGCATCGATGTGAGCCATGATGCCGATATTGCGATAACGATCAATGGGCGTTGTACGGGGCACTGTCTTAACCTCAATAAATTCTGTTGTTGGGGCCTGATTACCAGCGGTAATGCGCAAAGGCCTTATTGGCCTCGGCCATGCGGTGCGTATCTTCACGCTTCTTCACGGCCGTGCCGCGCTGTTCAACCGCGTCAAGCAATTCGCCGGCGAGGCGGTTAGGCATGCTTTTTTCACCACGCTTGCGCGCAGCTTCAATAATCCAGCGCATGGCCAGTGTCTGGCGGCGCTTGGGACGCACTTCAACCGGTACCTGGTAAGTCGCACCACCCACACGGCGGGACTTTACCTCGACCATCGGGCTGACGTTGTCGAGGGCCTTCTCAACCAGTTCCACTGCATCGGCGGTCTTGTTTTTGTCTTTGATTGAATCAATCGCGCCGTAGACAATTTTTTCAGCAACGGATTTTTTACCGCTGATCATCACCATGTTGATAAAACGGGTGATCATTTCGCTGCCGAACTTGGGGTCGGGCAGAATATCTCGAGTGAAATTGGTGTGCTTTCTGGACATTTTCGCTTTCCGTAGTTAATTCGGTTTGAAAATCAGCTCTTGGGACGCTTGGCGCCATACTTGGAACGCCCTTGCCGACGGTCATTCACGCCTGCGGTATCAAGACTTCCGCGCACGGTGTGATAGCGCACACCCGGAAGATCCTTGACACGGCCGCCCCTGATCAGGACCACGCTGTGTTCCTGCAGGTTGTGACCTTCGCCCCCGATGTAACTGGTGACCTCGAAACCATTGGTCAAACGCACACGCGCAACTTTGCGCAGTGCCGAATTCGGCTTTTTCGGTGTGGTCGTATATACACGGGTACAAACACCCCGCTTCTGCGGGCACCCTTCCAGTGCAGGCACATTGCTCTTATAAGCTTTGTCCTTGCGCGGTTTGCGTACGAGTTGGTTGATCGTCGCCATAATTTCCTCAGTAAATTACCCTGGTCCTGACAAATTAAAAGGCAGACGGGATTATCCCGGCTACCGTTTGAGTGCAAAAAAACACCCGCTTCAGATAATGCCAAACGCCCAACCCCTTTTTGAAAATATCTGGGATTGGGCGCCGTTGAGTCCGGCCCACGCGCCGGCGACTTCGGCTTTCCGTAACGGTCTTTTTACCGCACGGCCCTTCTTGTGGAAGGGTTTCGATCTGTTAGCCGGAGAATTATGGCAGCAAAGAACAAATAATGCAATAGCCCGGGATAGAAACCCGAAAAAAAACGACCGTCATCCCACACTCGATGTGGAACCCCGGGACGGGCCCGGGATGACGGTCGTCATTCAGCCTAAGCGTCTTTCTCTGAAGCCGCCTCCAGACTGGCGAATTCTTCGGCGGCAATAGCCGTAGCCAGTGCCGCGAGATCGATTTCAGGCTCTTCCTCAGTGTGCAACTTACGGGAGTTGTGATAAGCCATCCCTGTCCCGGCCGGAATAAGGCGGCCTACTATCACATTTTCCTTCAAACCGCGCAGGTGATCCGTCGTACCGCGAACGGCCGCTTCGGTAAGCACCCTGGTGGTTTCCTGGAAGGATGCAGCTGAAATGAACGACTCGGTAGCCAGTGAAGCCTTGGTGATACCCAGGAGAATTCGCTGATACTCTGCCGGCCGGCCATTTTTCTTGTCCGCCGCTGCATTTTCTTCGAGGATTCGCACCACATCGAGTTGCTCGCCACGCAACAGGCGGGTATCTCCGCCGTCCATGACCTCAGCTTTTCGCAACATCTGGCGCACGATCACTTCAATGTGCTTGTCGTTTATCTTCACGCCCTGCAGGCGATAAACGTCCTGAATTTCCTTCACGAGGTATTCATCCAGGGCTGCCACGCCAAGCAGGCGCAGCACATCGTGGGGATTGGGCTCGCCGTCGACGATGGTTTCGCCTTTCTCGACTCGCTCACCTTCAAACACAATCACATGGCGCCACTTGGGAATCAGTTCCTCGTAATTCTCGCCATCGTCCTTGGTGATCACCAGGCGCTGTTTACCCTTGGTGTCTTTGCCAAAGCTCACAATTCCGGAGACTTCCGCCAAAATCGACGGCTCTTTCGGCTTGCGCGCTTCGAACAGGTCGGCCACGCGGGGCAGACCACCCGTAATGTCACGGGTTTTGGATGATTCCTGCGGGATTCGCGCCACCACGTCACCCACTTCCACATCCTGTCCGTCGTGCATCTGCACAATGGATCCAGCCTGCAGGAAATAGTGGGCGGGGATTTCTGTTCCAGCCAGGCACAGCTCCTTGCCCTTCTTGTTCACCAGGCTGATCATCGGCCGAACGTCCTTACCTGCTGCGCCACGCTGTTTTGGATCTGTGACGATCAGACTGGTCAGACCGGTTATGTCATCCAGATGCTCATTCACCGTGACACCGTCGATGAATTCATGGAATTGCACCTTGCCCGCCACTTCCGTGACGATGGGATGGGTGTGCGGATCCCAGGTAGCGGTAACATCACCTGCCTCAACGGACTCTTCGTCACGCACCGAAATAATGGCTCCGTAGGGCACCTTGTAACGTTCACGCTCGCGGCCGTGATCATCGATCACCGACAGTTCACCGGAACGTGAAACCGCCACCAGTTTCTTGTCGACGTTCTCCACCGTTTTCATATTGTGAAGTCTAATCGTGCCGCTGGATTTCACCTGAATATGATCCACGGCTGCAGCCCTCGAGGCGGCGCCGCCGATATGGAAGGTGCGCATGGTCAGCTGCGTGCCCGGCTCACCGATGGACTGGGCAGCGATTACTCCCACGGCCTCGCCAATGTTGACGATATGTCCGCGGGCCAGGTCGCGCCCGTAGCAGGATGCACAAACCCCGTGTCGGGTTTCGCAGGTGATGGTTGAGCGAACGTCAATCCGGTCAATGCCGTTATCTTCCAGCAGTTCAACCCACTGCTCATCGAGCAGTGTGTTGCGCGGACAAATAACTTCTTCACTGCCCGGTTTCAGGACATCGGTCGAAACCATGCGCCCGAGAACGCGTTCACTCAACGGCTCGACAACGTCTCCGCCTTCGACGATCGGTTGCATCGTGACGCCGTTTTCGGTCTTGCAATCGACTTCCGTGATCACGAGATCCTGGGCGACATCGACCAGACGGCGGGTAAGATAACCGGAGTTGGCAGTTTTCAGCGCCGTATCAGCCAGGCCTTTACGGGCACCGTGAGTCGAGATGAAGTACTGCAGCACATCCAGACCTTCCCGGAAATTCGCAGTGATGGGTGTTTCGATGATAGAACCGTCCGGTTTGGCCATCAGGCCACGCATACCGGCCAGCTGCCTGATCTGGGCGGCTGAACCACGGGCGCCGGAATCTGCCATGATGAAAATGGAGTTCATGGAGTCTTCCTCCACATCCTTCCCCTGGGCATCCTTGACCACGCTCTTACCCATTCTCTTCATCATCGCGCGGGCCACCAGTTCATTGGTGCGCGACCAGATATCAACGACCTTGTTGTATCGCTCGCCGGATGTCACAAGACCGGACACATATTGATTCTGGATTTCCACAACCTCTGCTTCTGCGTCAGAGAGAATCTCTTTTTTCTCATCCGGCACCATGAGATCATCGATACCGATCGATACTCCGGCCGTGGTTGCAAAATGAAAGCCCGTGTACATCAGCTTGTCGGCAAACACTACGGTTTTTTTCAAGCCCAGGCGGCGGTAGCAGGAGTTGATCAGGTAGGAAATCTGCTTTTTTCTGAGTGGCTCGTTCAAAAGCCGGAATGGCATGCCGGAGGGGCGAATTTCCGCCAGCAGCGCCCGCCCAACCGTGGTATCAATTAGATTGGTTTCGTGACGCTCCTCGCCGTGCTCGGAAATAATGGTCTCGTCAATCCGAACCTTGATACGCGCATGCAGGTTAACCACCCGGTTTTCATAGGCCCGGTGCACTTCATCGATGTCGCTGAAGTACATGCCCTGACCCTTGGCGCCTTCGAGCTTTCGAGTCATGTAGTACAAGCCAAGCACCACGTCCTGGGTCGGCACAATGATGGGTTCACCATTGGCCGGGGACAGAATGTTGTTTGAAGACATCATCAGGGCGCGGGCTTCCAGCTGAGCCTCCACGGAAAGCGGTACGTGGACCGCCATCTGGTCACCGTCGAAGTCGGCATTGAATGCGGTACAAACCAGCGGATGAAGCTGAATTGCCTTGCCTTCAATCAGGACCGGCTCAAAGGCCTGTATGCCCAGCCTGTGCAGGGTCGGCGCGCGGTTTAGCAACACCGGATGCTCGCGGATCACCTCGGAGAGGATATCCCACACTTCGGCGCGCTCCGCTTCAACAAGTTTCTTGGCCGCCTTGATCGTGGCAGCCATGCCGCGCCGTTGCAGTTTGGAAAAAATGAACGGCTTGAACAGCTCCAGGGCCATTTTCTTGGGCAGCCCGCATTCGTGCAGCTTGAGTTTGGGTCCTACCACAATGACGGAACGGCCGGAATAATCCACCCGCTTGCCCAACAGGTTCTGACGGAAACGTCCCTGCTTGCCTTTGATCATGTCAGCAAGTGACTTGAGGGGGCGCTTGTTGGTTCCGGTTATGGCACGGCCGCGACGGCCATTGTCCAGGAGCGCGTCAACCGCTTCCTGCAACATGCGTTTCTCGTTACGCACGATAATGTCGGGCGCATTGAGTTCCAGCAGACGCTTCAACCGGTTGTTGCGGTTGATCGTGCGACGGTACAGGTCATTCAGATCTGACGTGGCAAAACGACCGCCATCCAGTGGCACCAGCGGTCGGAGGTCCGGTGGAAGCACGGGCAGAACCGTCATGATCATGAATTCCGGGCGATTGCCCGAGTCGATGAACGCCTCGACAAGTTTTACGCGTTTCGACAGTCGCTTCAGTTTGGTGACTGAACGCGTTGCCCCAATGTCGCCACGGAGTTTGACCTCTTCGTCTTTCAGGTCAATGCTGCGCAACAGGTTATAGATCGCTTCAGCACCCATCTTGGCGTCGAATTCATCGCCCCAGTGCTCCATCGCATCCAGGTATTGCTCGTCGGTTAGTAACTGACCGCGTTCGAGATCGGTCAAGCCGGCATCGAGCACGACGTAGGACTCAAAATAGAGGATTCTCTCAATGTCACGCAAAGTCATATCCAGCATCAGGCCGATGCGCGAAGGCAGCGACTTGAGGAACCAGATATGCGCCACAGGGCTGGCCAGTTCTATATGCGCCATGCGCTCACGCCGGACCTTGGTCAACGTGACCTCCGTACCGCATTTTTCACACACCACACCGCGGTGCTTCATACGCTTGTACTTGCCGCAGAGGCATTCGTAGTCCTTGACCGGGCCGAAAATTGCGGCACAGAACAAGCCGTCACGTTCGGGCTTGAACGTACGGTAATTGATCGTTTCCGGTTTCTTTACCTCACCGTAAGACCAGGACCGAATCAAATCCGGCGGCGCAAGGCCAATCCGAATCGCGTCAAAATCCAGCGGCTGCCGCTGTCTACCATAGAGATTGAGTAAGTCTCTCATTGCTCATCTCCTCCCAATCAGGTTTCTTCGAGTTCGATGTTGATTCCCAGAGAGCGTATTTCCTTAACGAGAACGTTAAAGGATTCGGGCATGCCCGCCGCCATCTGGTGATTTCCATCGACAATGTTTTTGTACATCTGGTTTCGGCCGCTGACGTCGTCAGACTTCACGGTCAGCATCTCCTGCAAGGTGTAAGCAGCGCCATAAGCCTCGAGCGCCCAGACTTCCATCTCACCGAAGCGTTGACCACCGAACTGGGCTTTACCGCCCAGAGGCTGCTGTGTTACCAGGCTGTAGGGGCCGGTAGAGCGCGCATGCATCTTGTCATCGACAAGGTGATTCAGCTTCAGCATGTACATGTAACCCACGGTAACCGGACGTTCAAACGGAACTCCTGTCCGGCCGTCGAACAGTGTGGTTTGGCCGCTCTCGGGCAATTGCGCGAGTTGAAGCAGGTGCTTGATCTCCTTTTCATCAGCCCCGTCAAATACCGGCGTGGCCATTGGCACGCCTTCCTTGAGGTTGCCGGCCATGGTCATGATTTCCTCGTCCGAGAACTCCGTCATGTCCACCCGGCCTTTCCGGTCACTGTTGTATATTTCGCCCAGGTACTTGCGAATGGCAGGAACCTTGTTCTTGCCGTTCAGCATTTCGCCGATGCGATGGCCCAGCCCTTTCGCCGCCCAGCCAAGATGGGTTTCCAGGACCTGCCCGATGTTCATGCGGGAAGGAACGCCCAGAGGGTTCAGAACAATATCCACCGGGGTGCCATCTTCCATGTAGGGCATATCCTCGGTGGGCACGATCATGGAGATCACACCTTTATTACCGTGGCGTCCGGCCATCTTGTCACCCGGCTGGATGCGGCGCTTGACAGCCATGTAAACCTTGACCATCTTGAGCACGCCAGGCGCCAGGTCGTCTCCCTGCGTGATCTTGCCTTTCTTCTCATCGAATCGCGCGTCGAAACCTTTGCGCTGCTCTTTCAACTGGTCTGCCATCTGCTCGAGCAACTCGTTAAGAGCATCGGTGCTCATGCGAATCTTGAACCAGTCTTCCCTGTCGAGGCCTGAAAGGTAGGATACCGTGACTTTACTGCCTTTCTTAAGGCCGGATGGGCCCTTGGCGGCGACCTTGCCGACCAGCGCATTCTCGAGCCGCTGAAAAATGGCGTTTTCAACAATGCGCAACTGGTCATCCAGATCCTTGCGGACCTGACGCAACTGCTCTTTCTCGATGGAAATGGCGCGTTCGTCTTTTTCAACACCATCGCGCGTAAACACCTGCACGTCGATTACGGTACCGTCCATGCCACTGGGCACACGTAAAGATGTGTCCTTCACGTCGGACGCTTTTTCACCAAAAATGGCGCGCAGCAGTTTCTCTTCCGGAGTGAGCTGGGTTTCGCCCTTGGGCGTCACTTTACCGACCAGGATATCGCCGGCGCCCACTTCGGCACCAATGTAGACAATACCTGACTGGTCGAGCTTGTTCAGGTTGTGCTCACCGACATTGGGGATATCAGCGGTGATCTCTTCCGACCCGAGCTTGGTATCGCGGGCAACACAGGTCAATTCCTCAATGTGGATCGTCGTGTAACGATCCTCCTGAACAACCCGCTCTGAAATCAGGATGGAATCCTCGAAGTTGTAACCATTCCAGGGCATGAATGCGACCAGCATGTTCTGACCGAGGGCCAGTTCACCGAGATCGGTGGATGGACCATCGGCCAGCACGTCACCTCCGGAAACGCGATCTCCCACGCTGACCAGCGGGCGCTGATTCATACAGGTATTCTGGTTTGAACGCTGGTACTTGGTCAGATTGTAAATATCCACACCGGGATCTCCGACCGGCACTTCATCTTCACTTGCCCGGACCACGATTCGGCCGGCGTCGACCTGGTCGACAACGCCCCCGCGTCTTGCCACGGCCGTCACGCCGGAGTCGGTCGCTACACAACGTTCCATGCCGGTGCCTACCAACGGCTTTTCAGCCTTCAGCGTGGGTACGGCCTGGCGCTGCATATTCGAACCCATCAATGCGCGGTTTGCATCATCATGCTCGAGGAAAGGCACCAGGGAAGCTGCCACCGAAACGATCTGCTTGGGAGAGACATCCATGTAACTGATGTCGGAAGGCTCCATCAAGGTGAACTCGCCCTGGTGGCGACAAGGGATGTACTCATCGACAAACTTACCGTTTTTATCCAACTCCGCATTGGCTTGAGCGATCACATAGTCCCCTTCCTCAATTGCCGACAGGTAGTCGACATCTGGGGTTACTTTGCCGTTGGCAACTTTCCGGTAAGGCGTTTCGAGGAAGCCATAGTCATTGGTCCTGGCGTAAACGGCCAGGGAGTTTATCAGGCCTATATTCGGACCCTCAGGCGTTTCAATCGGGCAAACCCGGCCATAGTGCGTAGGGTGTACATCGCGCACTTCAAAGCCGGCCCGCTCACGCGTCAGGCCACCCGGGCCAAGCGCCGATACGCGGCGTTTGTGGGTGACTTCAGACAAGGGGTTATTCTGATCCATGAACTGGCTCAGCTGGGAAGAACCAAAGAACTCTTTCACAGCTGCCGCAACGGGCTTGGCATTGATCAACTCCTGCGGCGAAAGACCTTCGCTTTCTGCCACGGACAGGCGTTCGCGTACGGCGCGTTCCACTCGAACCAGGCCAACACGGAACACGTTTTCTGCCATCTCACCGACACTGCGAACGCGGCGGTTACCGAGGTGGTCGATATCGTCAACACTACCTTTGCCATTACGAATGTCGATCAGCACCCTGAGTACATCAAGAATATCTGCGCGATTCAGCACGCCCTCCTTGACTTGAATTTTGATACCGGCCTTTTCCGCTTTTTCGAAGACTTCCTGGGTCAGTTCTTCGCCGGTGACGGCCAGAGGCTTCTTGGTCTTGGAGTCGACGACGTCGGCTGAGAGAACCCTGCCAATCATCCAGCTATCGTCCTTACGCCCCACGCGGCGGTTGAATTTCATCCGGCCGACAGCTGAAAGGTCGTAACGCTCATCACTGAAAAACAGATTCTTGAACAGGTTCTGCGCAGCATCCTTGGTCGGCGGTTCGCCAGGACGCATCATGCGGTAAATTTCTACCAGTGCTTCCAGCTCATTCTTGGTCGGATCGATATTCAGTGTGCTGGAAATATAAGGTCCCTGGTCCAGATCATTAACGTAGAGCACGTTTAGTTTTTTGACGTTTGCTTCCCGCAGGGCTTCCAGCAATTCTTCGGTCAGTTCCGCGTTCGCATCGGCCAGAACCTCGCCGGAATCCTTGTCGATGATCGCGTTGGATAGGATCTTGCCAAGCAGGTATTCGTCAGGCACTTCCA
Organism: uncultured Lysobacterales bacterium; assembly: GCA_937924405.1. Lineage (GTDB taxonomy): Bacteria > Pseudomonadota > Gammaproteobacteria > Xanthomonadales > SZUA-36 > JAHEFT01. Next base: position 4,849 of record CALDVW010000093.1, on the reverse strand, counting down.
GTGCTTTCACGCCTGCTTCCTCGATCAGCTTTACATGACGGGCGGTGATGCGCTTACCGTTGGGAACAAGCACTTTACCCGTTTTGCTTCTGATATCGAAAAACGTGGTCTCACCACGCAGCCGTTCGGGCACCAGTTCGAGTTTTGCGCCGGATTTCTTGAGCGTTACTACACTGGTCTCGAAGAACATGCCCAGGATTTCCTCGTTGTTCATTCCCAGAGCCCGAAGCAGAATCGTAACCGGCAATTTCCGGCGGCGGTCGATGCGGGTAAAAATGCAATCCTTGGGATCGAATTCAAAATCCAGCCAGGAACCGCGGTATGGAATGACACGGGCGGAAAACAGCAGCTTGCCACTGGAATGCGTCTTGCCGCGATCATGATCGAAAAATACACCGGGTGAACGGTGCAACTGGGAAACGATGACACGCTCGGTTCCGTTTACGATGAAGGTTCCCGTATCCGTCATCAGCGGCAGGTCGCCCATGTAAACTTCCTGTTCCTTGACGTATTTGACCGGCTTCACCTTGGCGGAGCTTTCCTTGTCATAAATGACCAGCCGAACCTTGACGCGCAACGGAGCCCCGTAGGACATTCCACGCAACTTGCATTCTTTCACGTCGAATACCGGGTCACCCAGTTTGTAGCTAACGTACTCGAGTGCGGCGTTGCCTGAATAGGCGACAATGGGGAATACCGACTGCAGTGCGCCGTGCAGGCCCCGCTCCCGTCGTTCATCCGCCGGTTTTTCAGTTTGCAAAAACTCCTCGTAGGAACGAATTTGAGTTTGCAGAAGATAAGGCACATCCAGAATGGATTTGCGTTTTCCGAAATCCTTGCGAATGCGCTTTTTTTCCGTGAAAGAGTAGCTCATGTTCTTTACCGCCCGTGCGATCATGTCTTACTAAAAACAAGCAGAAACAGGCCGGAGACTCTTGTCCCCAGCCTATTTCAATTCAGCCCCGAAATTCAGGGAAGAAGATTTACTTAACCTCGGCAGAAGCGCCAGCTTCTTCGAGCTTCTTCATGATTTCGTCAGCTTCGTCTTTGGCAACACCTTCCTTGATTGCGGCAGGTGCGCTTTCTACCAGATCTTTGGCTTCCTTCAGGCCCAGGCCCGTGATCTCGCGTACAACCTTGATCACCGGAACTTTCTGAGAACCGAAAGACGTGAGAACCACGTCAAATTCAGTTTGCTCCTCTGCCGCTGCGGCTTCGCCGCCGGCAGCGGGGCCGGCTGCAGCTGCAACAGGCGCTGCGGCTGAAACACCAAATTTTTCTTCCATTGCGCTGATGAGGTCTACGACGTCCATCACGCTCATGTTGGAAATTGTTTCCAGAATATCGTCTTTTGAAACGGCCATTGTCGTCTCCATATGGTTAATTATCAGGGGTCTAGCCCACTAATCGGTTAAAAAAAATCAAGCAGCCGGCTTCGCATCACGCACAGCAGCCACCGTCCGAACCAACTTGGTATGCGGTTCGACGAGGGTACGAACGAACTTCTCGATCGGTGCTTTCATCACACCCATCAAAATCGCGATAGCCTGATCATAGGTCGGAAGTTTGGACAGACGTTCCAGTTCGGATGCGTCGTATAACTCTCCGCCCACGGCAACCAGCTTTGCGATGAGATGGTCATGGTCTTTGGAATAATCCTTGACCAGTCGTGCGGCAGCACCGGGATCTTCCATGCTGAAGGCAAACAGGAGTGGCCCTGTCAACGATTCCTGCATGCATTCGTACTCGGTACCCTCAACAGCTCTGCGCACCAGCGTATTTTTGGCCACCTTGAGAACGACGCCGCCTTCACGCGCCTTGACGCGCAGTTCAGTCATCTCCTCAACGGTCAGGCCACGATACTCTGCAGCTACAGCGGCAAGCGCTTTGTTGGCCGCATCGGCCACCTCAGCAACTACTGCTTTCTTTTGCTCAATATTGAGCGCCATTGGTTACCTCCTGGAGCTAAAGCCCGGTTACCCGGACACTCACTCTGTTCCAGTGGTGACCCCGCTACGGGATTGAACGGACTATCGCCATGCGATTCATTCAATCCAGTAGCGGGGCTGCCACCATCTGCGCAGGTTATGACCGGTCGCCCGGTTCACGCTTAAGCGGCGCTCCTCACAAATTACCGGAGGAGTCCGCGCCTGCGGTCTCTGACGGTCTCTCCCGGCCTTATGGCTGGAGCAACCCGTCCATCAATCACCCGCTGAGTTAGCCGGGTGAAAAATTCTTTAAATTCAGTTCACCGGACCAAAACTAAAAGTCCAGAGACGCCTTATCCACCTGTATTCCAGGTCCCATGGTTGTGGAAACGGCCACTTTCTGAAAATACGTTCCCTTGGATGCTGCCGGCTTCAGCTTGACCAGATCGCCAAGCAATGCCTGGAGGTTTCCCTTCAGCGCATCAGCTTCGAAATCGATTTTGCCGATCGTGCTGTGAATGATGCCAGCCTTGTCGGTGCGATACCGTACCTGGCCGGCCTTAGCATTCTTGACGGCTGTTTCCACATCGGTCGTGACCGTTCCGACCTTGGGATTGGGCATCAGGCCACGTGGGCCCAGTAACTGGCCAAGCTTGCCAACCACACGCATCGCGTCGGGTGTGGCGATAACGACATCAAACGCCAGGTCGCCACCCTTGATCTGGTCATGCAGATCGTCCATACCTACCACGTCTGCCCCTGCTGCCTGCGCCTTCTCAGCATTTTCACTCTGGGCGAAAACAGCAACGCGTACTGACTTGCCCGTGCCGTTCGGAAGTACGGTCGATCCGCGAACGTTCTGATCAGACTTGCGTGGATCAACGCCAAGACGAACAGCAACGTCTACCGACTCGGTAAATTTGAGCTTGCTGGCTCCCTTGAGAATTTCCAGGGCATCGTCGATTGCGTAAGCCTTACCGGCTTCAACCTGTTCACGTATGGCTCTTAATCTTTTACCTGAACTCGCCATCACACGACTCCTTTCACTTTGATGCCCATGCTGCGGGCGGAACCTGCAATTGTCCTGACGGCCGCATCCATGTCAGCAGCAGTCAGATCGGGCTCCTTCGCTTTGGCAATCTCTTCCAGTTGTTGACGATTGACGGTGCCTACCTTGATGGTGTTCGGCTCACCACTACCCTTGGGAACGCCCGCCGCTTTTCGCAGCAAGACACTGGCCGGAGGGGTTTTCGTGATGAATGAGAAACTGCGATCGGCATAGACGGTGATAATCACCGGGATCGGCATTCCGTTTTCCATGCTCTGCGTCTTCGAGTTGAACGCCTTGCAGAACTCCATGATATTGACACCATGCTGACCCAGTGCCGGACCTACTGGCGGGCTCGGATTCGCCTGGCCGGCAGGCACCTGCAGCTTGATATAGGCTGCTACTTTCTTAGCCATGTCATATTCTCCCCGGGTTCAAACGCCCGGCAACAAGTGCCCAGGCTCCCCGTAAATGTTCGTCATTGTGGCCGACGCCTCAAGCGAACTCTCTAACATTGCCCGGCGAGGGTATCTTTCGTCACATCGTGATGAAAGAAACTTGCGCCAGGCGCTATTTTCTCAGGCCTTTTCGACCTGATGAAATTCGAGCTCCACCGGAGTGGAACGTCCAAAAATCAGAACCGCGACTTTCAGTCGGCTCTTGTCGTAGTCGACATTCTCGACTACTCCATTGAAATCATTGAATGGGCCGTCAACAACGCGGACCATTTCACCCGGCTCGAACAGTACTTTCGGCCGTGGCTTATCGACGCCTTCCTGAACACGATTCAGAATTGCATCGGCTTCTTTCTGGCTGATTGGCGCTGGCCGGTCAGCCGTTCCGCCGATGAAACCCATCACTTTCGGCACGTCTTTTACCAGGTGCCAGGTCTCATCGGTCATTTCCATTTCCACCAGCACGTAGCCGGGAAAGAACTTACGGTCGGAACGCCGCTTCTGGCCACCCTTCATTTCGACGACCTCTTCGGTCGGAACCAGCACGTCTCCGAATAATTCATTCATTTCAGCACGCTGGATGCGGTCTTCAAGCGATCTCTTGACCTGCTTCTCAAACCCTGAATATGCGTGTACTACGTACCAGCGCTTAGCCATATATCAACCCCCAACCAATGCGCGCACAGTTGCGCCCAACACCCAGTCGATACCGGCCAGCATCAGGGAAATCAGGATGGTCACGATAATCACCATCAATGCTGTCTGCATGGTTTCCTGGTGAGTTGGCCAGACCACCTTGCGCCGTTCAATATCCGCTTCCTTGATAAAGCGGAAAAACGCAGCGCCCGAATCCGACTGGGCCGCTACGAATGAAGCAATCAAGGCTACCGCGATCAGGCCTACCACGCGGACCGGCGTAATCGCCAGGTCCTGAAACCAATAGTAAGCGCCGACGCCTCCGATCAGCATTACGGCTGCCAGCGTCAGCAACAACGTATTGACGATCTGCGGCTTGCCTGTTTCTGCTTTACTGCTCATGTTTCAGATTTCTATTTCCCGACAGACCCGTTCATGGCAGGCCAGGAGGGAATCGAACCCCCAACCTGCGGTTTTGGAGACCGCTGCTCTGCCAATTGAGCTACTGGCCTAAACGCATCTGTAATTTTTTCCTTACAAAAACCACGAAACCGGCGGCCGTTTCCGGCCGCCAGCTTTGTAGTACCTAATTTTCTGTCTCTGCCGCCTTGCGGCCATTGCGCCTCCGGGGCGCTTCTGCATTACTCGTGGATCTTGGCGACAACGCCGGCGCCAACCGTCCGTCCGCCTTCGCGAATCGCAAAGCGCAGACCTTCTTCCATCGCAATCGGCGCAATCAGCGATACCTGCATCTGCACGTTGTCACCCGGCATCACCATCTC
>CALDVW010000092.1 GCA_937924405.1 uncultured Lysobacterales bacterium | reverse complement strand
ACGATGGCGTTTTCCACGCCGCGGTATTCCAGCGCGTCCAGGCCGAACAGCTGGATGCAGTAAATGACCATCAGGCCGGCAATGGCGGAGGAGGCGAAGACCAGCCAGATGGCGTAGAACTGGGGTGTGCGCATCATTTGGGCGGGCGTGAAACCAGCACCGTTCGATTTTTCGACCGCGGCCGCCTCATCCGCGTCCCAGCCTTTGGGGCGGTATCCCTCGGGCGGGTTCACCATCACCAGGCTGCCCAGCAGGACCAGCGCCGCGAAAATGAAGCCATAAATCAGAAACACACTTTGTACATGAGGCAGGCCAAACACTTCGGTGGTGTTCAGCAGGCCGCCGAACCAGGAACCGGCCAGCTTGACCCAGATGGTGGCGCCGAAGCCGAAGCCGGCAACCGCCAGTCCGGTGATGGTGCCTTTTTTATCCGGGAACCATTTCACGCCCACGGCGATGGGCACGACATAGGCCATGCCGATGCCCGCGCCGGCCACGATGCCGATAAAGAAGAACTGCGACCAGAACGTGCTGCCGAACAGGCCGCCCAGCACGAAGCCAAGGCCGAGTAACAGGCCACCCAGCACCGTCATCAGGCGCGGGCCGGTTTTCGCCTGCCAGCGCCCGGCCAGCACCATCACCAGCGCAAAGGTCGCCAGGCCGGCGGAAAATATCCACGCCGTTTGCGTGGCGGTGAACTGGTAAACGCCATTCGGATCGGTCAGCAACTTGGTGAAAACCGACCAGGCGTAGAGCGCGCCAAGCGCCAGTTGAATGAGTATGGCGCCGAACACGACAAGCCATCGATTCATTGTAGTATTAGTATTCATAATAATTAAATTCGCTATTTTTAATAAGGAGTTAGGGCGAATTTTGCCCTTCAGGTCTCAGGCGAAATTATCTAAAAGATTAAAACAGTTAAAAATGATTGAGATCAGGTTTGAGAGCAAAATTGTGATCATTTTTTGCGCATAAATTTGGCTGAAGAAACTCGCCGTTGGATTGATAAAAATCAATGATTTGGCTTTAACAGCAATCCCATTCACCGTACAATGGCTGCCATGAACGCCCGGGCCCGAACTACCGTCTGAGGAAGACACACAGCAAAGCGACTGCTAAAGGGCGCTTTGCGCCTTTTTTTGTATCCGGGAATATGATTTTTGAAGGAGAGACCAGGCCATGCCAGCCATTACGCTACCTGATGGAAGCCAGAGACAATTCGACCAGCCGGTGACGGTGATGGATGTCGCCACCGACATCGGTCCCGGGCTGGCCAAGGCGACCCTGGCGGGCGAGGTGGACGGCGAACTGCGTGATGCCAGCCACCTGATCGAAAGTGATGCCGAGTTACGCATCATCACCGGCCGTGATCCTGAGGGCCTCGAGATCATCCGCCACTCGACCGCACACGTCATGGCTCAGGCGGTCGAACGCCTGTACCCCGAGTCCCAGTGCACCATCGGCCCGGTGATCGAAGATGGTTTCTTTTATGATTTCTCCTACCCGCCCGGATTCACCCCGGAAGACCTCGACCGTATCGCGGCGGAGATGCGCCGTATCGTCAAGGACGCTGCGCCGGTTGAACGCGAAATCTGGCATCGTGGCGAAGCCATTCAGTATTTCGAGCAGGAAAAAGAAACCTACAAGGCCGAGATTATCCGGGACCTGCCCGAAGACGAGGATATTTCACTCTACCGCCAGGGCGGATGGGTCGACCTGTGCCGCGGCCCGCATGTGCCCGATACGGGCCGCCTGGGTGAGTTCAAGCTGACCAAGCTGGCCGGCGCCTATTGGCGCGGCGACAGCAACAATGAAATGCTGCAGCGCATCTACGGCACGGCCTGGGCCAACAAGAAAGACCTCAAGGCCTACCTGACCCGCCTGGAAGAAGCGGAAAAGCGCGACCATCGCCGCCTGGCCAAACAGCTGGACCTGTTTCACTTCCAGGAAGAAGCCCCCGGCATGGTGTTCTGGCATGACCATGGCTGGCGCATTTACACCGAAGTAAAGAACTATATCCGCAGCCAGTTGCGCCGCCACGGTTACCAGGAAGTCAACACGCCGGAAGTGGTGGACATCAAGCTGTGGCAAAAATCCGGCCATGCGGACAAGTTCGGCAATGAAATGTTCATCACGGAGTCGGAAAACCGCACCTATGCGGTCAAGCCGATGAATTGCCCCTGTCACGTACAGATTTACAACCAGGGCCTGCACAGTTACCGTGACCTGCCGATGCGTATGTCGGAATTCGGCTCATGCCACCGCAATGAGCCCTCGGGGGCCTTGCATGGCCTGATGCGGGTGCGGGCATTCACCCAGGACGATGCGCACATTTTCTGCAGGCCCGACCAGGTACAGGCCGAGTCATCCGAATTCATCAAGCTGCTCTACAAGATATATGCAGATTTCGGCTTCAACGAAGTCCTGGTGAAACTCTCCACCCGACCGGAAAACCGGATCGGCGATGATGAGCAATGGGATGAGGCCGAGTCGATTCTGGCCGCAGCCCTGGATGAAGCGGGAATCGGGTGGGAAGAAAATCCGGGTGAGGGCGCCTTTTACGGGCCCAAGATCGAGTTCTCACTGAAGGATACGATTGGCCGCGTTTGGCAATGCGGAACGCTGCAGTTCGATGCCTTCATGCCGGTCCGGCTTGACGCCACTTACATCGATGAAGACAGCTCCCGGCAGACGCCGGTCATGTTGCATCGCGCCATTCTTGGCTCGCTGGAGCGCTTTATCGGCATCCTGATTGAAAACTACGGCGGCGCCTTTCCCGCCTGGCTGGCGCCGGTGCAGGCCGTGGTGCTGAATATCAGTGAAAAACAGGACGAATACTGTAAAAAAGTTACCGAAGCCCTTGAGAATCAAGGGTTCCGGATCGAATCAGACTTGAGAAACGAGAAGATCGGATTTAAAATTCGCCAGCACACTATAGCCAAGGTTCCCTATCTGCTTGTGATCGGTGACCGGGAAGTCGAAAATGAAACGGTTGCGGTCAGAACCCGGTCGGGTGAAGACCTGGGCAGCATGCAGTTGGCAGAGTTTGCACAACACCTCGCCGAGGATGTGGGGCGGCGGGGACGAACAGAAATTCAACAGGAGGATTGACACATCGCAGCAAGCAAAGAAGCGCGACGCAATGAAAGCATAACTGCGCCGCAAGTCCGGGTAATCAGCGCGGACGGTGAGCAGGCAGGAATCATGGCCATAGAGGCGGCCATGGAACTGGCTAATGAAGACGGACTGGACCTGGTGGAGATCGCACCCAACGGAGAACCCCCGGTCTGCCGCATAATGGATTATGGCAAGTTCAGGTTTGAGCAGGCCAAGAAGGCACAAATAGCCAAGAAGAAGCAGAAAAACATTCAGGTCAAGGAAGTGAAATTCCGGCCGGGTACCGAAGAAGCCGACTACCAGGTCAAAATGCGCAACGTTCACCGCTTTCTGGATGAGGGCAACAAGGTGAAACTGACCCTGCGTTTCCGCGGGCGCGAGATGGCGCACCGGGAACTGGGTGCTGCGATGCTGAAGCGGGTTGAAACCGACCTGGGGGACGAAATAGCGGTGGAGCAGTACCCCCGTATGGAAGGCCGCCAGATGGTGATGATGATCGCCCCGAAAAAACACTGAGCAGCCCCGGCGGGAGCGGGCCGGGCCCGCTGCCACAAATTAGTCATAAAAAGCTTGCAAAATTAGGGCTTTGACCCCAAAATACGCTCCCGCGAAAAAGCGCGCGGACGAAGAAGCGTTTCCGAGCCATAAAGAGCCGTCACCGGCCGCTTGTGTAACGTCAAATGTAGAGTCCCCACAGGGGACGAAAAAGGAGCAGGACCATGCCCAAGTTGAAAACCAACCGGGGCGCGGCCAAGCGTTTCAAGAAAACCGCTTCCGGCGGATTCAAGCGCGGCCACGCCTTCCACAGCCACATTCTGACCAAAAAAGACCAGAAGCGTAAACGCGGTTTGCGCGGCACTGACATGATCAGTTCCGCCGACAAGAAAGCCGTCAAGCGTTTGCTGCCGCATTCATAAGGGAGGGTTGGAACAATGGCAAGAGTAAAACGTGGTGTACAGGCAAGAGCCCGTCACAAGAAAGTACTGAAAGAAGCCAAAGGCTATTACGGCGCCCGCCGCAAAGTCTATCGCGTCGCCAAGCAGGCGGTCACCAAGGCCGGACAATATTCCTACCGCGACCGCCGTCAGCGCAAACGGCAGTTTCGCCGTCTGTGGATTGTTCGCATCAACGCCGCTGCGCGTGAATTCGGATTGTCCTACAGCCGCTTTATCGATGGCCTGAACAAGGCGGATATCGAAGTGGACCGTAAGGTTTTGGCCGATCTCGCTGTTCACGACCCGGCCGCCTTCAGCGCCCTGGCGGAAAAAGCGAAAGCCAGCCTGGGATAGAAATTCCCGCAAACGGGCTGTGGGCGCCGGCCAGGCCGGCAAAATGGCGAGCGTGGCTCGTTCCCACAGCCAGTCACAGAACGATCTTTGGCGATAGATGTGAGTACTGTAAGCGATCTCCAAAACCGCGCACTGCTTGAAATTGCAGAGAGCGCCGATCTCCAGGCACTCGATGACCTGCGGGTCAGGTATCTGGGCAAGAAAGGTGAGATCACCGCACAGCTCAAATCACTCGGTTCAATGGAACCGGAGCAGCGCCGCTCGTTCGGCCAGGCCGTCAATGCGGCCCGTGATGCCCTCAACCAGGCCATCGGCGAACGCCGGCAAGCCCTCGAAGCCGCGGCGCTGGAACAAAAACTGCTGCGCGAAAAAGTCGATGTGACCCTGCCGGGCCGTGGCGAGCGGCGCGGTGGCCTGCACCCGGTGACCATGGCGATGGAAAGGGCCATCGGAATTTTCACCAAGCTGGGATTTGACGTGGCTACCGGTCCCGAAGTCGAGGACGATCACTACAATTTCGAATCGCTGAATTTTCCGCCGCATCATCCGGCCCGCGCCATGCACGATACGTTCTATTTCGGCGACGGCCGCCTGCTGCGCACACATACCTCTCCGGTGCAGATCCGGGTGATGGAACAGAGCGACCCGCCATACCGCATCATTGCGCCGGGCAAGGTCTATCGCAGCGACTCCGACCAGACTCACACCCCGATGTTTCACCAGATCGAGGGCTTGCTGGTAGGCCGGGGGGTCAGCATGGCTGACCTGAAGGGTGTGCTGCACACTTTCGTCAATGCCTTTTTTGAACGCTCGCTGACGATGCGTTTTCGCCCTTCCTATTTTCCCTTCACGGAACCTTCCGCCGAGGTGGATATCGGCTGGGAAAAAGACGACGGCAGCGAGCCCGGCTGGTTGGAGATCCTGGGCTGCGGCATGGTCCATCCCAATGTGCTGCGGGGCTGCGACGTCGATCCCGAGGAATACACAGGTTACGCCTTCGGCATGGGTATTGAGCGCCTGGCCATGCTGCGTTACGGCGTAACGGATTTAAGGCAGTTCTTCGACAACGACCTCGAATTTCTTAAACAGTTTCATTGAGCGTGACCGGATAACAAGATGCAATTCAATGTCGAATGGCTGAAAAAATGGGTCGCGATTGACCTCGACGCCGACACGCTGGCCGACCGCCTCACGGCATCCGGGCTGGAAGTGGATGACGTTCGTCCGGTGGCGGCCCCGTTCAGCGACGTGGTGGTCGCGGAAATTGAAGATTGCGTTAAACACCCCAATGCCGACAAGCTGTCCCTGTGCACCGTCAATGACGGCGGCAGTGAAAAACTGCAGATCGTTTGCGGCGCGCCCAATGCGCGCCCCGGCATGCGCGTTCCGCTGGCCCGGGTGGGTGCCAGGATCGGGCCTGATTTCAAAATCAAGCGGGCAAAACTACGCGGCGTCGAATCGTCGGGCATGCTGTGCTCCGCCAAAGAGCTTGGCTTATCCGATGATCACTCCGGGCTGATGGAATTGCCGGCGGATGCGCCGCCGGGAATGGATTTTCGCGATTACCTGTCGTTGGACGATACGGCCATTGAAGTCGACCTGACCCCGAACCGGGCGGATTGCCTTTCCATCCGGGGCCTGGCCCGTGACGTTTCAGCCAGCTGCGACGCTGAATACACCCCCCTCGCGATCGAGGTCGTGCCCGCTGAAGCCGGCGACGAATTCCCGATCCGGCTGGAAAGCCCGCAGGACTGCCCGCGGTATGCGGGGCGCATCATCCGTGGTATCGACCCGACGGCCCAATCGCCGTTGTGGATGGTGGAAACCCTGCGCCGCTGTGGATTGCGTAGCATCAGCCCCACCGTGGATGTGACCAATTACGTGCTATTGGAACTGGGCCAGCCAATGCACGCTTTCGACCTGGACAAACTGAACGATGAAATCATCGTGCGGCGGGGCAGGGCGGGCGAAAAGCTGGTACTGCTCGACGAGACCGAAGTCGATCTGGATGAAGGTGTGCTGGCCATCTGTGATCGCCAGGGCCCGGTGGCGGTCGCCGGTGTCATGGGTGGGCTCGACAGCGGCGTCACCCCGGCGACCCGCAACATCCTGTTCGAGAGCGCCTATTTCAACCCGGCCACGATCATGGGCAAGGCCCGTGCTTTCGGCATGCATACAGACGCCTCACATCGCTTCGAGCGGGGCGTCGACCCGCGCGGCCAGGAGGCGGCGGTCGAGCGCGCAACGGCGTTGCTGATTGCAATCGCCGGTGGCACGCCCGGACCGGTGCTGCTGGCGGAAGACCCGGACCATGTTCCGCACAACCGGGCCGTTGAACTGCGCCCGGACCGCCTCAATACCGTCATTGGCTGCGATATCCCCAGGGAAACCGCCCAATCGATCCTGCAGCGCCTGGGCATGGAAGTGGCCTGGAACGGCGACCGCTGGACGGTAACGGCCCCATCCACGCGCTTCGATATTGAAATCGAAGAGGACCTGA
>CALDVW010000091.1 GCA_937924405.1 uncultured Lysobacterales bacterium | reverse complement strand
CTGCAAAGGGGGGCGTTCGGCGAAATCCATGCCGCCCGGCTCGTGATCGAAGCTTTCCACCGCCTGGAAGCTGAGCCCCAGGTCGCTTTGCCCGCCGGTCATTGCCAGGTATACGTCGGCCCGTATTTCCGCGTCCAGCAGAGCGCCGTGAAGCTTACGGCTGCTGTTGTCCACCTCGTAGCGTTTGCACAGGGCATCCAGGCTGTTGCGCTGGCCAGGGTGCAGATCGCGCGCCAGCTCCAGTGTATCCAGCACCGCCACGTGATCGCTCATGCGGTCACTGCGCTGGAGCAGCGCCAATTCGCAGTCCAGGAATCCGATATCAAAAGGCGCGTTGTGAATGATCAGTTCGGCGCCACTGACAAACTCCAGGAAATCCGCGACCACTTCCGCGAACAGCGGTTTGTCCTGCAGGAACTCACTGCTGATGCCGTGCACTTCCAGCGCGCCGTCTTCGCTTTCCCTTTCCGGGTTGATGTATTGGTGAAAATGGTTTCCGCTCGGGCGCCGGTCAATCAATTCAACGCAGCCGATCTCGATGATGCGGTGGCCGTTTGAAGTTTCCAGCCCGGTGGTTTCCGTGTCGAGGATGATTTGTCTCATGTTAAAGGGATTGCCTCTCTGGCCAGTTCATCGGCCCGTTCATTTTCGGGCACGCCGCTGTGGCCCTTGACCCACTTCCAGCTGACGCTGTGCCGGCTGATGGCCTGCTCCAGTTCCTGCCACAACTCGACGTTTTTCACCGGTTTTTTCGCGGCGGTCTTCCAGTTGCGCCGCTTCCACTGCCCGAGCCATTCTGTCATGCCTTTCATCACATAGGTGGAATCGGTATGAATCACGACGTCGCAGGGGCGGCTAAGCACCTCCAGCGCCTTGATCACCGCCATCATCTCCATCCGGTTATTGGTGGTTTCCTTCTCACCGCCGGACAATTCACGCCGGTGCCCGTTGAACAACAGCACACTGCCCCAGCCGCCCGGGCCGGGATTACCGCTGCAGGCACCGTCGGTGTAAACCACGACCGTATTATTTTTTGTCATTCAGCGCGCCCGTTATTGAACCGGATGTCATTAGCGTAAAGCCGCTGATTGTACAACGCCCGGGCGGGATTTTCTGAACCGCAGTGGCGTCGCTTCCGGACTGTCGCTATGGCGCGCCTGCAGCAGCACGATGTCAGCCAGCGGCGCACCCAGGCTGCTGAAGCCATCATGCATCCAGGCCGGCCGGCTCATGCCGCCGAGCCCGGCGCCGGCAAAGCCCTGCATGGTCATGTGCAGCTCTTCCAGGCGCAATTTAACTTTCAGCGGCGCAATTCCCGGCAGCCGCTGACCGCGGTTCTGGGTCCGGTAGCGCCAGCCCAGGCGGTTCAGGCCCAACAGGATTAAGACACCGTCCCTGGCCAGCACACGCACCGCTTCACTCAATTCCGCTTCCCGCCCGTTGCTGACCACATGATGTAAAACCACCATTTGGAACACGTTATCCTGGAATGGCAACTGGTCTGACGTACATTGCAGCCGCGGCGCCGGACCGGCCAGCTGGTTCTGGCTGAGACTGATGGAGATGCCATACAACTCTGAAGCGGAATGCAGGAATACCGGGTCGAACAAGGGCGCCGATGCGTGATGGATTTCCAGCAGGTTGCCCCTCATGCCGGTACGCCCCGCACTTCTCAGCAAGCCTTCGGAAAGCGATTTCAGCGTTGCCCGGTCGGATTCGATACGATTCGAGGGAAAGGTCACAGATCAACCTGTAAGCGGGATTCTTTTGGTAAAATCTTCCGTCACCTCAACAGAGGCAGATTCGAACTGGAAGATAATGGATAGAGACATGGCTGAAATCACCGTCACAGCAATACCTGCATTTGCCGACAATTATATCTGGCTCGTTTCGACAGGGGGAGATCAATGTGCCGTGGTCGACCCGGGTGACGCCGGCCCGGTGGAGCAGGTCCTGAAGCAAACCGGCCTCGAGCTCAGTTACATCCTGATTACCCATCATCATGCGGATCATACCGGGGGCATGGCCGAATTGGTCAGTTCGCACGGCGCCCAGGTCTATGGTCCGGCAGATTCCCGAATTTCCAGCCTGGACCGGATCCTGGCGGAAAACGATACCGTCAGCCTGCCGCTGCTGGAGCTCGAATTTCGGGTGCTGGAAGTGCCGGGGCACACCCGCAGCCATATTGCCTTTTACGGCCACGGTTGCCTTTTTTGCGGCGACACCCTGTTCAGCGCCGGTTGTGGCCGGCTGTTCGAGGGCACACCGGAACAGATGCAGGTTTCACTGGACAAGCTGGCCGCGCTGCCGGCTGACACCCAGGTTTTCTGCGCCCACGAATACACACTCTCCAACTGCGATTTCGCGCGGGCGGTCGAGCCGGACAATGTGCAACTGCTGCGCCGGGCCAGCGAAGTGGAAGCCGCGCGGGCTATCGGTCGCAGTACCGTGCCAAGCCAGTTGGGTGAGGAACTCGCCGTCAACCCATTTCTGCGCAGCCGCGAACCGTCGGTGATCGCGGCGGCGCAAAAACGCAACCCGGGCGCCGAGGCGGGGGCTTCGACCCTGGCCGAAATTCGCGCCTGGAAGGATTCCTTTTGAGTGCTAAGCGCTTGACCCTGTTGGTTTAACAGGGATAATAGCGGACACTTTCATGAATTCCGGGCTTTTTGTGATTTTACGATTCATTCCAGCGCTGTTTTTGCTGTTCCTGGCCGGCTGTGCCACCACCGGATCCGGCACGGAAGATGTAGCCCAGGAGCCGGTGATTGAAACTGAAACGGTTCCCAGTTCCACCGCCACCATCGACGAACACCTTTACGTGCCTGAAATCGAAGCGCTGCCAGCCGATGCGGCCGCCCTGCACGAGCACGAAAGTGTCTGGGAGCGGCTGATGCACAGTTTCGACCTGCCGGAATGTTCGGACCAAGAGGAAAACATCCAGTGGGCACAATGGTATGCGGACCACCCCGAGTACATGGAGCGCATCTTCAAACGCGCCCAGCCATGGATATATTACATTGCCGGTGAGATCGAACGGCGGGAAGTGCCAGGTGAGCTGGCCTTGCTGCCGATCGTCGAATCCGCCTATGACCCTTTCGCTTTCTCCAGCGGCCGCGCACTCGGCGCCTGGCAGTTTATCTCCAGCACCGGAAAAAATTATGGCCTGAACCAGAACTGGTGGTATGACGGCCGCCGCGATGTGTGGGCTTCCACCGATGCCGCGCTGCAGTATCTCAGTGACATGGCCGAAATGTTCGAGGGCGACTGGCTGCTGGCCCTGGCCGGCTACAACTCGGGCGAAAACCGGGTCGCGCGACAGGTTCGCAAAAATAGAGCCGCCGGCAAACCCGCAGATTTCTGGAACATCAAGTTACCGCGTGAAACCCGCAGCTACGTGCCGAAGCTGCTGGGTCTGACCTGCCTGTTCAAGTACCCCGAGCGTTTCGACTTCGCCTTCCCCACCACACCGGATACCCAGGTCATCGCCGCGGTCGAAATCGGGCAACAGGCCGACCTGGTGCTGGTTGCCCAGATGGCGGATGTACCGATTGACGTGTTGTTCACCCTGAACCCCGGCTACAACCGCTGGGCCACGTCTCCGGACGGCCCTTTCCAGGTGGTGCTGCCGGTAGAAGGTGCTGAGCTGCTGCAAGCCAGCCTGCAGAAGATCGACGCCTCGGCCCTGATGAGATGGGACCAGGTGGTGGTGCAGAGCGGCGATACCCTGTCTGAAATTTCAGCCCGGCATCACGTTCCGGTTTCGGTGCTGCGCAGCAGCAATGACATCAATGGCGACATGATCCGGGTCGGCCAGAAATTACGCCTGCCCCGGGATGACCAACTGATGGTAGACCCCTACTACGCACAGGCGGCCATGGAGTTACAAAACCTGCAATCCGGGCTGATTGCATCCCAACGCATCACGCATCGTGTGCGCAGCGGGGAAAGCCTGTCGGTCATCGCACGGCGTTACCGGGTATCGGTTAGAGACCTGCAGCGCTGGAACAATATTTCCGATCCGAGAACACTTCGGGCCGGCGCCACGATCACCGTATTCCACAGCCCGGCCCAGCCGCCTCCGGCAACCAGCGGCACGGTCAGGTACGTGGTACAGCGGGGCGACTCGTTATGGAGTATCGCCCACAAATACCAGGTCAGGGTCGATGACCTGAAAAGCTGGAACAGCCTGGGCAAGAACACGGTCATCCAGCCTGGCCAGTCGATCAGAATCGAACTCTGATTGATGTCGATTTCCCGGATTCGCCGGTACTGCGGTGTTGCGCTGAGCGCCCTGCTCGGCCATGGCGCACTACTCGCAGTCGAACTCAATGGTGAGGCAGTACAGGGCGGCCTGATATTCGGCAAGACTGCCCCCGGCGCCACCGTGATGCTCGATGAAACGGCCGTCATGGTGTCACCGCAAGGTCATTTCGTGATCGGTTTCGGGCGCGATGAGAGCGGGGAACGCACCCTGCACATCAGCCAGCCCTCAGGCGAAAAAGAAAGCCTGTCCCTGCCGGTTGCGTCGCGCGACTACCAGATCGAACGCGTCGACGGCCTGCCGCCAAGAACCGTGACGCCCGACCCCGAAGCCGCTGAACGAATACAGCAGGAAATCGCCTTGGTGAGTTCGGCAAGGGCAAGGCGTGATCAGCGAATCGATTACGAAGGGGGGTTTGCCTGGCCCGCTAGCGGCCGCATCAGTGGCGTCTATGGCAGCCAGCGTGTCTTGAACGGCGAACCGCGCCGCCCTCATTTCGGACTGGACATCGCGGCGCCCACAGGCAGCCCTGTCCATGCGCCGGCGGACGGGATCATCACCATGACCCATCCCGACATGTATTTCTCAGGCGGCACCATCCTGCTCGATCACGGACAGGGCCTGTCGTCCAGTTTCCTGCACCTGAGCAAAATCCTGGTTGAGACCGGGACGACGGTGAAAAAAGGTGATCTGATAGCCGAAATCGGCTCGACCGGAAGGGCTTCTGGCCCGCACCTGGACTGGCGCATGAATTGGCTCGACCGGCGGGTCGACCCGCAATTACTGGTGGAGGGAAACCCTGATCCCTTGCCGGAACCGGTTGCCGTACCCTAGGTAGTCCTTGACAACTCGAGCCTGACCGGCGCACCGGCGCCCGCCACATATCCACCCTCGATACCCTTGGTCACGACTGAAACCGCGTTATGGGGGTGCAGGCTTTCGTAGTGAGTGCAGCGTGCCCAGTAATCGAGAATGCGATCATCGCGGTTCAATGCGGTCTGAATACGCCGCCCGGCATCTTCACAGAACATCAGGTTACTGCCGTTGAGCCTTGCAAAAGCCTGCTCGTCCTCTCGCTTGACGGTGGCCTGCACCGGTGTTTTCAGCGCGTTCTCGGTTTCGTCGATCAATTCGACGATGGGGAACATTTCGAAAGACGGAGTCAGGCGCACGCGGATTTCTGCTGCACTGCGCTGGCTGTGCGGTGTCGCCATGATGCCCTCTTCACGCCCAAGCCACTCGTGAATCTTGTCGAAACCGACATCGTCCTGGCCGGAAAAATCCTGTCGAAACTTCTCCTGGATGAGTTGCCGCGCCAGGGCCGCTGAACAGGGGCAGGTGCTGGAGTAAAGAATTTCCAGTCCCATCTCGAGGCTGAACTCGTTGCCCTCGAGTATGCCAATCATTGAAACCGGGTAACGCCGCCAGCCTTCGTTATCGCTTTCCAGCGCCGGCCGGCGGGTCACGTAATCAAAATCAACCCGGATCAGGGCGCGATCACTGAGGCCCTCGTGGGAGTCCAGAAACGAACGCAGCAGTTGGCGTAAAGTGACAGGATTCAACGGCCGCTCACCAAAACCCTGGTCCAGGTGCAGGTACAGGCGGGACATATGAATGCCACGCACATCAGGATCAATCAGGTTGACGTAAGCGGTGACCAGCGCACTCGACTGAATCAGCCCGCCCGCATCATCCTCTATGCGCACCGGCATCTCGATTTCGTTCATGCCGACCCACGCCAATTTACCGGCAACTTCGGCCTGTGCGTCATTGGCAATGTCGGGCATGTCCCGCAGTACGCTTTCAAAAGGTGTCATTCAGTCATCTCCGCGATCGAATCGAGAATATTGGTGTTACCGGACCGGTTCTCAAGTGATTTTACCGCAACAACGTGTCATTATCGTTCATATAGTCGGGTGCAGGCAAAAAATTGTGGCGGCTTTCGAAACAGGCAGCCCTGCCGTTCCGGGCTGGGAACACTTCGAACATATCGCCGACGTCGGCGTGCGGGGTTACGGACATACCCTGGGACAGGCTTTCGAGATGGCTGCCCTGGCCATGCTCTCGGTGATTACCGATACATCCACCGTCCGGGCCCGGGAAACAGTCCGTATCACTTGCGAGGCGCCCAATAGCGAGTTCCTGCTGGCCGACTGGCTCAACGCCATCGTTTTCGAGATGGCTACCCGCAAGCTTCTGTTCTCCCGTTTCGAGGTCACTATCGAGGACAACCACCTGGAAGGCGTGGCAACCGGTGAGCCCATCGACGTCACCAGGCACCAGCCGGCGGCAGAGGTCAAGGGCGCCACGCTCAGTGAATTGCGTGTGAGCCGGTCAACGGACAATTACTGGCTTGCACAGTGCATCGTGGACGTTTGAGACATGCGTTCACTGGAGGCTTCTCATGGATATCAACAACTTTTCCAGGATTTCCGAAACCTGCTGGAGAATTGAACCCAGCGGGAAGATGCGGGTTCCCGCCCTCATCCATGCCAGCGAATCCCTGCTGTGCGATATGGATGACAAGGTCCGGGAGCAGTTGGTGAACGTCACTACCCTGCCCGGCATCGTCGGCGCCGCACACGCCATGCCAGATGCCCACTGGGGCTACGGATTCCCAATCGGCGGCGTGGCGGCGTTCGACGCGGATCAAGGCGGGGTAATCTCCGCCGGGGGTGTGGGTTTCGACATATCCTGCGGGGTACGCACACACCTCACCGGCCTGCCGCTGGCCGAATTCGAGGCTCGGCGCCGGCCACTGACCGAGGCGCTTTTCCGGAACATTCCCGCCGGAATCGGCTCTCGGGGCGACATCCACCTGGACCAGCAGGGAATGGAAGAGATGCTGGCCGGTGGAGCGGCCTGGGCACTGTCTGAAGGCTACGGGGAGACCGCTGACCTTGAATTCATCGAAGACAACGGCTGCGCGACCGCGGCCCGGCCGGCATGCGTCTCCCGGCGTGCCCGCCAGCGTCAGCAACACGAAATGGGCACTCTGGGCTCGGGCAATCATTATCTGGAAATACAGGAGATCACAGCGATTCATGACCAGGAAGCGGCCGGGGTGTTCGGCCTCGTGCGCGGCGAATGCGTCGTCACCATCCACTGCGGCTCACGTGGCCTGGGGCACCAGATAGGCACCGAGTTCCTGCGCGACATGGCTGTATCGGCCGGTGATTACGATATCGCCTTACCGGACCGCGAACTGGCCTGCGCACCGGTCATCTCTGAAACCGGGCAGAATTACATCGGTGCGATGCGCTCGGCCATCAATTGCGCTCTGGCCAACCGGCAGATAATCGGTCACCTGATGCGCAACGTGTTCCGGCGATTCTGGCCCGGCCTCGAACTGCCCCTGTTGTTCGACGTGTCGCACAATACCTGCAAGCCCGAGCGGCACAATGTGAATGGCAAGGAAAAGTTGCTTTACGTGCACCGCAAGGGCGCCACGCGAGCCTTCGGGCCCGGCCATGACAGCATACCGCGCAAATACCGGGCCACCGGCCAGCCGGTCCTGATCGGAGGCAGCATGGGTACGGAGTCCTGGGTTCTGGCCGGCATGGACAGCAGCGAAAAGACCGCTTTTTCATCCGCCTGTCATGGCGCCGGCCGCAGCATGAGCCGCAACCAGGCCCGTAAGCGGTGGCAGGGGCGGCAGGTTGTGGAACATCTGGCCGGGCGCGGCATCACCGTGCGCAGCCCCTCGATGCGGGGCGTAGCCGAAGAAGCGCCGGGCGCCTACAAAGACGTCTCCGAAGTCGTAATGGCTTCCGAGCGGGCGGGTCTGGCCCGCCGCGTAGCCCGCCTCAGACCGGTGATCTGTATAAAAGGCTGATCAGGCCTGCCAGCCCAACGCCTTGCGGACCCGTGGCTCCAGGGTGTTCAGCGGCAGGCTGGCGAGGTCGAGGGTCAGTTCCCGGGTCACCCGGCCTGCCAGTTCCTTGCTCATATAGCGTCGCAGGCGCCCCAATGTCCTGGGCTCGGCAATTACGGCCAGGTGTTCGAACCGAGCGATCCGGACGGCCTTGTCCAGCTTTTGAGCCAGGCCGCGGGTGAACTCCTCCTCGGCCTGATCGTGTGGGTCCGAACGGGGTTGCCTGGCGTGACTGCCCGGCCCCTGAACGTGGAAGGCGCGGCCGCTGGCATCCGATGCCAGATCGCGGCTGGCTTGGTGCTGAGTTTCGGAAATCAGCTCCGCAACCTGCCGGAATTCATAGGGTTTTCTGCGCAACTCGAGGATACGGGCCCGGCCGCTGTCCGCCACCAGCACCCAGAACGTGGATCGTGGATTCAACATATTCGGATCCTCCGTATCATGGATACCATGAAACGAGGTCAGGTGTCGTGATTTGTATCAGGGTTTGGAAGGGGGAATGGGGGGGAGAGGATGGCCGGAAAGTTTGGAGGTGAGTGGCCAGACAATTGTCCGAAACCATCCCTGGTTTCGGCCCTCCGGGCGTACTCGCTTTGCTCGCACGACCAAAATTGTTCCTGACAATTTTGCCGAACCTCCGACCCCTGCAACCCCGGGCGCTTTTATCCCTTCTAAAATCAAGCATGTTTTCTTTAAACTCTTGAATCCTTGCCAAAGCCGCCTGGATCAAGAGCCCATTTCAACGATCTTCCGGCAGATACTTTGTGGACTTCTGCCTGTAAGCTGCCGCCAGTCCCAGACTGCCAAGAAGAAAGATCAAGAGTGTAGAAGGTTCCGGCGCTACTGCAACTGACCCCAACTCATTGTCATTGCCGTCCTGACTCTTCCCCAGGCCTGAGTCATGTTCTGCTTGTACCGGTCCACACAGGCAACAGCAGATCATCAACAAAGTCAAAAAATTACGCATCGGTGTTTTCATGTCTTCAAGTCCTCAAGTTGTTTGAAAAGTAGTTGTGAAAATCCAGGTTCCAGAGTTTGGCTCATGTGGTGCAGCAGATCGCTTATTGCCTCAATTCGCGTTAAACGCTGCTCTTCATGCGATATCGATCGGTAGAAGGAATCAAAGCGCACCATGACTGCCTCTGTGGGCCGCCGTAAAAGGCCTGACAGGGCCTGGTCCCATTTCAATTTCACCGTGTTGCTGGTTACACCGTCAGGTGTGACATACCAATATGCAGCAAGTGCATCGTGACCTCCCCCAACCTTTTGCCACGACATCATGGCCGCATTTACAGTGTTGCCGTCCTGCAGATGGAAATTCCGTGAGGGAAACGGGATGATTCGGTCACCTCGTGCCTCGTGGCAAATGTCCGGGTAATGGAGTTCGAATTGCTGGCGGCTGTCAGACGTGTATTCGATAGTTATTGCCATGCGTCCAAGCTCCGGGTGACTGAACAGAGCCTGGTAAATCTCGTTATAGTTAGTGCTGCCGCCGTTCTCTGAGGGTTTCTGGGTTAAGTTACGCCAGTCCCCCAAGGTCTCTGGCATATAGTTTGAGAACCCGAGCCGTTTATCTTTTTTGAATTTCTCCAACTCCTGGGAATGCTGTCCCCAGACTGCAACCAGCACCAGCACACTCAGAACCAGCACATTACGCTGCCATGGCTTTCTCCAGACAACGGCATTCATGACTTCGCGCCCGCCTGAAATCGATCGATCAGCCTGTCAACGGCGAAAAGCCCAGAGAGGGCGATGACAACGGCCAGGATGCCTGAACCAGAATGGAAGAAACTCTCGGCGGTTGCCGGATTGACGTAAACAATCATAGCGGTGGTAATGACGATCCTCACTGCGTTACCCATCAGTGTAAACAACGGTGTTAGCAGCAGAAGCACCAAGGTCCGCTTTGCCGAATGCCCCCGCAAACAGGCGAGCATGGAACTGATGGCAAGTAAAGCCAGGAGCGATCGGATTCCACTGCACTCAGCCGCAATGATTACCTGGTGGAACTGATCGTGACCAAGCCCCCTGACCGACAGCACATGCCCTGCCCGTGTAGCCTCGATATCAAACGGCAAAAGCATGGGAATAACCAGATCGCCGGTCAATATGGCAAGCGGCCTGGTAATAGCATCGATGCCGGCATTGGGGAGGGGTACAACGAACACAAGCATGAACAACGGGAAGCGCATGGCCCGCCAGGCGCTTTCACCATGCAAAGTCAAAAGGATGCCTGCGGCAAGTGGAATCAGGCTTATACCCTGCAGTACCAGGTAACCATGCGTGTCGCCATAGATCTCTGCGGCGGCCCCCGCTGCCATTAACGCCAGGCCCTTGAAGGAAACATTGTCCGAAGCCGGCATTCGGAATACGTCCCGCCGCTGCCAGGCGAGGAAAATAATCCCAAGCAATACCAAGGGCGCGTGCGCGTAAGTTCCATCGAGATTAGTCGAGACCCAGTATTCTTTCGCGAAGTGGAGAAACAAGGGCTGGTATATGTAGAACATTAAAACGACGACCAGCAGATAAGCCCATCCAGTCGCGTGGGATAACCACTCAAATCCCCTGGGTAAGAAGTTCCGTGGTTCTGTCGTTGTGAACGTTTCTGTCAACACTGCTTTCTCTTGAAGATCCCAGTGTCTGTTAATGCACTTTTCATGCCATGAGCAGCGTCATTGAACCCTCCCCCCATGTAGCAGGCGCCTATAGTTGAAGCCCGCAATCTTCTGGCAGTTAGGCGCTGCATGGGCCTGGGTGCTTAAAAACGATGAATTTGCATCTGGCAATGCATTTTGCAATGAAAAATGCAAAATGCCGCGTCATGGGCCTTTACCAACCCGTTACTCCCGGGTTAAAGCCTACAAACGGTTTTTGTCTTGGACACCACTCGGGAAAAGCGTGCCGACCGGAAACCAGCTATTGTGCGGTGATGATCCCGGGAATGGTTTCTGAATAGCCGCTGGCGGTTGGCTCCTCAAAACCTGGGGATGATGACTTTTAAGACGGGATCCGCACTTTCAGGACTCGTTGAAAAATGGATCTGGCAACGACGGGTCACGCAACTTTGCGGCCGCGCCTGCACCTGTCAGCGGCAAGCCCTCGGGATCGATCAGGCCCAGTTGCACCAGCAGGTTGGCCTGGTCCCAATGAATATGCTCGTAGGACACTTTCCCGTCCTCGAAACCGACGATGACCACGACAACGACCTCAGCGTACTTGCCGGTCGGCTTGACCCCGGGGAGGAAATGATCCATCTCGGTGGTGTGCGTGAACGAGATAATCAATTCGTCAACCAGCCGCTGTGCGCCGTAGGTTCGAGAAATGGTTTCGAATTTTACATCCGGCGGAAAAAACTGGCCGATCAGCCGGTTGGCGTAGAACCTTCTCACGCCTTCAGGGCCCTGACCACCCACCATGGTCGGCACGTTCACCAGGTGCGGGTTTGCCGTCATGGTGGCCATGGTTCTGTCCAGGTCGCCGGCTAATTCAGCTTCCATGTGCTCTCCAAACACGGCGTCCAGGGGGTTCGTTGGGTTTTGGTCAGTCATAACTACCTCATTCTTAGGTGTCAGCATATCGCCGGCAGCAGAGCGTGC
>CALDVW010000090.1 GCA_937924405.1 uncultured Lysobacterales bacterium | reverse complement strand
AAAGCCGTCATCAGGATCGGACGGAAACGGTCGCGGGCCGCAGACAGTGCCGCGTCCAGCGCCGAAAAACCCTCTTCCGATTTCAGCTTGGCGAACTCCACGATAAGGATGGCGTTCTTGGCTGCCATGCCGATCAGCATCACCAGGCCAATCTGGGCGAAGACGTTGTTCTGGTAACCCGGCAGGAACAGCCCGGCCAGCCACAAACCTGCCATCGCGCCGAAAATCGCGATGGGTGTGCCCAGCAAAACACCTGCCGGTAGCGACCAGCTTTCATATTGCGCCGCGAGGATCAGGAAAACAAAAAGCAGGGCCAACACGAAGACTTTGCCTCCTGCACCTGCAGCTGCCCGCTCCTGGAAGCTCATCGCGTTCCAGGAATAGGTCATGTCCGTCGGCAATACCTGGGCGGCTACTTCCTCCAGCGCGTCCAGCGCCTGGTCGGAACTGTAACCCGGCGCCGGCGAGCCGGTCAGCTCCGCCGCCCGAAACAGGTTGAAGCGGTTGGTATATTCGGGCCCAGCCGTAGCCCTGGTGGATACCAGTGCCGACAAGGGTATGGTTTCGCCCGACTTGCCGCGGACGAAGAAATAACGGATGTCGCCCGGATCCGTGCGGTATTCCGGCTCTGCCTGTACATAGACCTTGTACAACCGCCCGAAGCGGTTGAAATCATTGACATAAGCGCCGCCCAGGAAAGCACCCAGCGTGGTATTCAAATCAGCAAGGGACACTCCGGCTTTCAACGCCATGTCTTTATCCACGTCTGCAAAGATCTGGGGTACATTGGCGCGGTACGTGGTGATGACATTGGCAATTTCAGGGCGTTCGCGCGCTGCTTCGATAAATGCCTGGGCCTGCTCAGCCAGGTAATTCGGGGAGTTGCCCCCGCGATCCTGCAGCATCATGCTGAAACCCGACCCGGTTCCCAGGCCTGGAATGGCCGGTGGACCGAAAGCAAACGCAATGGCTTGCGGAACTGTCAAGGCAAACTGGCCGTTGACCCGCTGAATGATCTTGTTGACATGCAACTCGGCGCTGCTTCTTTCACTCCAGTGTTTGAGCGAAACGAACACAAACGCATTATTTGGCGATAAAGAGGCGGTCAGCAGACTATAACCCGCGACGGTCGTCACTGATTCGATACCAGGCGCACCGACCAGTAAATCCTCCACCTGTCGGGCCACGGCGTCGGTCCGCTCCAAAGAAGCCGCATCGGGTAGCTGCACGTTCACCAGGAAATACCCCTGGTCTTCTTCGGGAACGAATCCGCCCGGCACCATGCCAAACAAACCTCCCATCAGAACGACAATAATCAGCAGGGTGCCCATGCTGATCAACAGCTTGCGCGTGAACATCGTGGCAATGCCCATGTAGCCATCTGTTGCCCGCGAGAAGACCTTGTTGAAGCCGTTGTAGAACGGCGTCAAAAAACTCTTTTTGCGTTCTGCGGGAGGCCGCAGCAACATTGCGCTGAGCGCGGGGCTGAGTGTTAATGCGTTCAGCGATGATATGGCGACCGATATTGCAATGGTGATGGCAAATTGTTGGTAAAGCCGGCCGGTGATTCCACCCATCGCGGCGACCGGTACGAATACGGCGATCAGCGAAAGCGAAGTGGCGACGATGGGGCCGGAGACTTCCTTCATTGCGGCGATGGTTGCAGCTTTAGGTTTGAGGCCCTCTTCCA
The DNA here is from genome assembly GCA_937924405.1 of uncultured Lysobacterales bacterium. GTDB lineage: Bacteria > Pseudomonadota > Gammaproteobacteria > Xanthomonadales > SZUA-36 > JAHEFT01. The sequence goes on along the minus strand of CALDVW010000090.1, from coordinate 3,247 downwards.
TCTTGGTGGTAACGGCTTCCACCACCACGATCGCGTCATCAACCACGATTCCAATGGCCAGGACAAGCCCCAGCAACGAAAGGGTATTGATGGTAAAGCCCAGCAACGGAAAAATAGCGAAAGTGCCAATCAGGGAAACCGGGACCGCCAGCGACGGTATCAGCGTGGCCCGGAAATTCTGCAGGAAGATGAACACGACAAAAATGACCAGTGCAACCGCCTGGTACAGCGTGGTGATGATCTCCTTGATGCCTTCTTCAACGGCCAGCGTGGTGTCCAGGGAAACCAGGTACTCGACGTCGTTCGGGAAATCGGGGGCCATCTCCTGCATGACCGCTTCAACTTGTGCTGCAACATCCAGCCCATTCGCACCTGGAAGCTGGTAAACAGACAGGATCGCCGCAGGACCTCCATTCAGCCGGCTTGCCTGGTTGTAAAGCTGGGTGCCAAGTTCAACCCGGGCGACATCCTTGATGCGTACCTGCGTACCGTCCGGGTTGGACCGGACGATGACATTCTCAAATTCCTCGGCGGTCGTCAGCCGCCCCTGCGTGCGCACCTGGAATGTGAACTGGGTGCCGGGCACCGCCGGCGGTCCGCCAATCTGGCCCGCCGGTGTCACCACGTTCTGTTCCTGGATTGCCGCAGTGATATCAGGAACCGTCAGCCCGAGCTTGGCCAGTTGATCCGGCTTGACCCAGACCCGCATGGCGTAGTCACTCCCGCCGAGCACACTTGCCTGCCCAACACCCTTGATCCGGGATACCGCGTCGAGAATGTTGATGGTCAGGTAATTACTCAGGAAATTCCCGTCATAGGTTCCTTCAGGTGAATAGAGCGTGACCAACAGCAATGGGAATGAAAGTTTCTTCTTGACCGTGATGCCAAGCCGTTTCACTTCTTCCGGGATACTGGCCTGGGCTTCGGAAACCCGGTTTTGCACGAGCACATTGGACATGTCCAGGTCCGAGCCCACCTCGAATGAAACCGTCAGGTTCATGGTTCCGTCATTGGCATTGACGGATTTCATGTACAGCGAATTTTCCACGCCATTGACTTTCTGCTCGAGCGGCGTGGCAACCGATTGCTCAACGATCTCTGCATTGGCGCCGGTGTAAGTAGCCGTTACACCAACTTCGGGAGGAGTAATTTCCGGGTACTGCGCAATCGGCAAGCCACCTATCGAAACCACGCCCACAATAACGATGATTATCGCGATAACCATCGCGACAATTGGGCGTCCTATGAAGAATTCAGCCATTTTCTGTTTCCTGGCCGGCCTGGGCGGATTCAACCGGCACAGCTTCGACGGTCATGCCCGGGCGTACTTTCTGAATACCCTCGACGATCACGGTTTCACCTTTCTCGAGCCCGGACTCCACGACGACGTCATCACCCGTATTGGGGCCCAGGCCTATTTCACGGACCGACACCAGCCCGGCCGAATCGACCACGTACACGCGAAACAGTCCCTGTAATTCGGAGATTGCCTTGCGAGGGATGACCACCACGTTCTTCAGCGTTTCGTAAGGCGCACGGACCCTGGCAAACTGGCCTGGCAGGATGAGGCCTGTTGGATTTGGAAATGAAGCTTCCATGATGTAAGTACCGGTTTCCTGATCCACAGATTGGGACGATGCGACCACGCTGCCCTTTTCCGGGTGTTCGGAACCGTCTGCCAGGATCAGGATCATGTTCCTGGGCCGGTCGGAACGCATACCTCGTTGCTTGCGATCTTCAGGGTGATGCTGGGCCATGTAAGTCCTGGCCATGATCAGGTATTCCCTCTCGGAGATGGAAAACCGGGCGCGGATGGGGTTGATGTCAGACACCTGGTTGAGCACCACCGGGTTTGGATCACGCCCCACGAACTCACCGGGTTTTGCCTGGGTCAGCCCAATCAGGCCACTGATAGGCGCACTGAGCCGGGTATAACTGAGCTCGATTTCAGCCAATTCCACCGATGCCTCGCTGGCCCGCACACTGGCCCGGGTAGCGGCCTCCGTAGCGACAGCGGCATCCAGGTCCTGTTCGCTGACCGCTTTGATTTCAGCCAGCGGCTTGATCCGGGCCAGGTCAGCCTCCGCCTTGGCCAATTGGGTCTGTGCTGCCGCCAGCATGCTCTGGGCCTCTACCAGCTTGGCCTGGAAGGGTTGCGGATCGATCGTGTAGAGCAGGTCACCCTCGTTTACAAAGGTGCCCTCAACGAACTCCATGGTTTCCAGGAAGCCCTCCACTCTCGCACGGATAGGAACGTCTTTGGTTCCCAGGGTAGACCCGACCATGTCGATCGACAGGGGAACGTCACGCTGCTGCGACTGGGTCACCAGCACCCGCAAAGATGGTGCCGCTGCCTGCCCGGGACCGGATCGATCGCAACCAGCAAGCAGTATCAGCGCGACAGACACCGCGCAACTGACCAGCCAGTTTGGTGTTTTTCCCTCGCTCAAGCTCATCTTCCTTCACCTTTGTAATTGTCGCTTTCCGGCATTTTGTATGTCCCGGAACCGACATAGTTGGTTGGCCCATAGTTGTAAATCTGGCGCTTGGTGCCGTCCAGGTTCCATTCCCAGTCCTTTTCACTCGTGTTCACCCGGTAGGTTGCCGAATGGCTGTAGCCATAAGGGTAGTAATAGGGCGACCGGTATGCACCATAACCGTATGTATGGGGATAACGCCAATAGGAATACCGGTTGTAATAGCCCGGATAATACCATCCGGTGCCGTAGACCACAGTCCTGGTGTAGGGCGTGTAGTACCTGCTGTAGTAACCGCTGGTGCTCTTGTATGCCACTTCGCCGCTGCTGTCATCAAATGACTCGATCTTCACGAACGTAACGTTGTATGCCGGATCGGTAGGCGGAATGGTGTAAATGGCCTCGGGGACCTCGGTAGCCACCTGCCAGGGCCCTTCCGGCTGGGTAGACGAATACCAGGCACCTTCGTAACACAGGTAATAAAAATTGTTGTGGCGGATGACCTGGAAAGGTGAATTTTCGGCACGAAATAATTCCGTGGCTTCGATAGGCACAAAGCTGGGTTGGCCTACGTAAGGCACTTTGACGTTGCCGCCGGCATCCCGGCTGAGCCGTGCATACTGCGGTTTTTTCGCCTCGGCAATCGCCTTTTCCGCCTGTGGGGTGCCGGGCACCGAGGCCAACACCCTGGATTTATCGTGATCGGCCGGAATCTTCGCGAAATCGGCTGGCAGTTTCTTGACTTTGGCCCACTGACCCTTGAAGTCCTG
>CALDVW010000089.1 GCA_937924405.1 uncultured Lysobacterales bacterium | reverse complement strand
GCCTCGGGGCTGACACCGCCCAGGTGGCTGTGTCGGCGCTTACGATTGTAAAACACTTCGATATAATCGAAGACATCTTCACGGGCTAAATCACGTGTTTTGTAGATCCGTTTCTTAACCCGTTCTTTCTTTAAACTGCTAAAGAACGATTCGACCACCGCATTATCCCAGCAGTTACCGCGACGGCTCATACTGGGTTCCAGATTGTGAGAACGGCAAAAGCGTAGCCAGTCATCACTGCCATATTGCGAGCCCTGGTCGGAATGAACCATGACTCTGTTCTGCGGCTTACGCCGCCATACCGCCATCAACAGGGCGTCCACAACCAGGTCTCGTGCCAGTGTCGGCTTCATGGACCAGCCCACCACCTTACGAGCAAACAGATCCATCACCACGGCCAGGTATAACCAGCCTTGCCAGGTGCGAATGTAGGTAATTTCGGTCACCCAGGCCCGATCCGGGTGCACCACCGTAAACTCACGTTGCAGACGATTAGGCGCGATTATCGACGGCCGTCCGACAATACGCCGAGGCGCCTTATAGCCTCGCAGGGCAACAATCCGGTTCTCACGCATGAGTCGGGCAACACGATTTCTTCCACAGGTTTCACCCACTTCGCGAAGATCTAAAAAGATGCGTGGGGAGCCGTAAACACCGCCGCTTGCGGTGTACGAAGCACGGATCATTCCCAGCAGCCGCTGATCATCAATGGCGCGATCTGACAGCGGCTTGTGCAACCATTTGTAATAGCCACTGCGGGGTGCCTGCAGCATTCGACACATTCGGGCCACCGGATACTCGTGCCGATGATCGTTGATGAAGCGGTACTTTACTCGGGCTCTCTGGCAAAGTACCTTGCGGCCTTTTTTAGAATATCGCGCTCCTCCTCGGTGCGCTTGAGCTGGGCTCGAAGTTTCAGTATTTCACTTTTGGCGTCGATCAAGGCTGCTGCCTGCTGCTCAGAGTTATCCGGTTTCACTGCCTTTACCCACTTGTACAGGCTGTGGGATGAAACGCCCAAACGCTCAGCAACTTCGGGGATGGAATAGCCTCGATCAACGACTTGGCGGACCGCTTCATCCTTAAATTCCGGGCTGTATCTTTGGTTATTCATATGACTTCCTCCTATGCTCGGATCATAGCCCAGGAGTGTCATCAGAACCGGGGGAAGTCCACGCGCTAAAGTCAGGTGTCCACGAAATCTATGCAAGACCACGAAGCCGCAATTTATCGGTAAACTAGCCCCACACCCCAAACATGGCGACCTGATAATGGTGATTCGACCGAATAGCACGTGGTCTTTGAAGATGATTGAAAGCTTTCTTGGTGAACAACTGATACCCATCCGGCTCGCCTGCATAGCACCCAATTCCAGGCCGATCGTTTGTTCTTTGTGGTATCTCCATGCTGAAGGCGTACTTTGGTGCGCTACTCAGAGAACGGCCAAGGTTGCAAGCTACCTCGCGCTCCATCCCATCTGTGGATTCGAAGTCGCGCCAGAAGCGATGCCCTACAAAGGCGTGCGCGGACAGGGTAAGGTCACGCTTTCGCAAGAACGTGGCGTCGACGTACTGGAACGGTTGATTGACCGCTACCTGGGCAACCGCGAGTCTGATTTCGCTCGTTGGTTGCTCAAACGTGCCAGCAACGAGGTCGCCATCAAAATCGAGCCGACCTGGATCACGTCTTGGGATTTTTCGCCAAGAATGAAATCCTCGCATGGTGCCGCGGCGCGCGCTGGGTTGGGTGGATGATGAAGAGTCGCTGGCACCAATGAGCTAAGTTCGGTGCCTCAAGCGGGTTTTTACCATCGACATCAATACCTGCCAGAAAAGATTTTCACCGGCGTCTGCATATGACCGGGATAGGCACCAATAAATTGACGAGTCGAAATTCGCTTATTCCTGGCGATCAGACTTCTGATCGTCACCCAATCCTTTTTGTATTGAAGGATCCTTTGTCAGACGATTGAACTCTTTCGCACTCAAAGCGAGCCCAATCACTAAAAGCGTAAAAACAATTATTGCTAAATATAATATGAATTCGGTACTCATGACTTAGTACCCAGGATTGCGTTTAACTTGAAGTAAATGCCAAAGCATAAAATTGATGGCACCCAAATTGCCGTAAACAAGCCCTCTTCTCGTTGACCTGTGAACCACAAATAACCGGACACCGCAAATGAGATTGCGACAGCTAGAAGAATGAAGAAATCTGAAGGTTTAAACACGTATTTTCTCCCGATTAGTTTTGGCCATATCCAATTGCAGCCAGCAAACAGCCCGCAACCGCCAAGCCTGCAATGGATCGCAGCTCGCTTTGGCCGAAAAGATTCAAAAAATCACTCGGCAGGAGTCCAGCCAAGCGGCCAAAGAGCAAAAAAATTGAGACGACAATAAAAACCAGTCCCAATAAGACCAGAACTCGCCGAAATCCGTCTACGTCAATGAATCGATTAAAATCCATGATTCTTTTTTTCCAGATTCACAGCCGAAAATAACACACTTATCGCTTGGTATTGAAATTAGGGAAAATAAAATTTGGGAGGAACAGACATAGCGCCCGATTGATCAACTGTACCTGATTGGCACCCCTGTCTGCTTTTAAAAGGTGCTGTGAAAATTTTCAAATCAACCAAGCGGCGAGCATCAATGCCAGGGCAATGGTCAATGGGGTATGACCTCCCCACCTACCGTGACAGAAGTCTCACCCAGCGTAACAATCTCCCAGTTCATGAGTTTCCATAGCGATTTCAAGTGAAAGACTCGGCTCTGCGTCTGATGCCTAACGTAGATACTCTGTCCTATGGCATTGCGAATATCAAGTTAAATCTTGACCGGACTCTTTTCATGATCGCCGGTGGAATCTTGCTATATTTGGGTACACAGAAAATTTTGCATAAGTACCACTTTTGGCCGAACTGAGAACAAGTCTGCTCTGAGATGGGGAGCTGAATTGGTTCTGCTAGTCGCGGGAAAGCGGAACAAATCCTCTGGCTGCCCAGAATCTCCGTTAACGACCCAATGTGGCAATTCGCATGGTAGGCTATTGGATGACGGCAAAATGACCCAATCGGGACATTGGGTTTCTGCAATAATCGGAAGGGACTGAGACGTAGTTGAAGCTGAGACTAAAAGATGTCGCGAGTATCGCAGAGGTAATTGGTGCGATAGCAATAGTTATTTCTCTGATCTATGTCGGCATTCAGGTCAACGACAGCACACGGGCTGTCCGTTCCGCCACGGCGAACGAATTGGCAGCGTCGTTATCCGCTGGATACATTGGGGTCGGGATCGATCCCAAAGCCTCACAGGTTTTGTTGGATGGGTTCGTGAATCCAGAATCGCTGTCACGAGAAGAAACGGCACAGTTTGTCTACATAATGCATGGCTTGTTTCTCCAATATCAGGCGGCTTATTACCTTTCTCAAGAAGGCACTCTGGATGAAGAGTTACGAGAATCTGTAACGAACACGTTATTGGGACTTCGCGATCTTCCTGGCCTGCGTCTTTATTGGGGGCAGAGAAGAGATCTATTCAAGCCGAGTTTCCGAAAACATGTTGATAGTCTTTTGAGCAGCGGAGACACCAACACGAATCTCGAAGAGCTTTATCGCCCTCGCGAGCCGGAGTAACGAACGACTGCTTTTGGCCGATAGCAGAAGTAGATCACTCCAATTGAGATGTCCAAATTGGTTCCGCTTTCTGGCGAAAAGCGGAACTCTCTGTCTGAAGTTGTTCATCTCTGCCTGCAACCCTTAGCGGAATTCTCAGCACGAGATTCAGATCTCGTTTGCCTCACATCAGTCGTTCGAACTTCCCATCTTTAAGAACGAATTTCTGTCCGGCCACTTCTGTTCGATCAGTCTGATCAAACACAATTATGACGATCTCCTCTCCCTGTGCGCGTGCGATCAATCGATACTGATGTCCGGCGACTACCAGGGCTGTCAGTTCGGTTCGAAAAGTCTTGTTTGTCGCTGCGCGAGCAAGTAAATTTCCGAGTCCACCGAGAATCAGGGATGTGCCTGTTGCCGGCGCGTATTCCAGGCGAATGGCCATGGTACGTTCTCCAGCGTCAACGATAGCGCTGTCATTGGAGCGAAACTTTGTTGCTTTGCCATCCACCTTATCGACATATATTTCCACTGTGTAGTCGCTAACCACGGGTACAAATCTGGCCGTCTGATCTGTCTTCGATAAATCGACAACACGTGCACTCACGTTGACATACGATGCAATCGCAACGAACAAAATGATCGTCTGCATCAGGAACTTACTTTGGATTGTCATATCCCATCCTCTACATGAGCTTATAAAAGTTGCGGCAAAGCAAGATAATCCAGCCAGGAATTGATTACAAGATTTCCGCTCCTGGCCGAACTGAGAGCTAAACTCCGCTGAGAATTGCTCATCAATGCTCGCTGATGGTCGCTAACGACACTTTGCAGCGATTTAGCATTTCAATCTATTCTTGTCCATTAGCATGAAAAGGAGCATCTGTAGTGACTCGTGAAAGATGGAAGGACCTACTGGAAGGCATCGGGTTTGCGGCGATCGTTGCGTCTCTAATCTTCGTTGGAATCGAAACGAGAAACAGCACCAAACAAGCTGCCCTGACTACCCAGGCTATAGAAATATCTGCTTATCAGGATTTGATAGACAACATCCATGAAATGAATGTGCTGACCCTGCAAGACCCCGAGGTTGCTGCATTCATGTTTAAGGTTTTTTCCACAACAGATGAATTGAATGACCTGGAAAATTTCAGATTTGAAAGAGCGGCGTTTCAGCGGCTCCGGCATGGCGACATGGCCTTTTTTCACTACCAACGAGGCGTAATTGATGAAGACAGGCTAAGATCCGCGCTCAGAATCATGAGACTTGAGAATCCCAGAATAAGAGAGTTTTGGGAACGCCATCAAAGAAATTTCATCCCTTCTTACAGAGACTACATAAATAACCTGTTAGAGGATCACGGCTCCTGAGCCGAACCATGCGTCGCTCACGCAAAGATATTGTTTGGATCGTATTCTGGCGTATACCGGCATATTGTGTAAGGGACATACGCCGCAAGTAACTGATTTATCTAAAATCTGAAACCTGCCTTATCTCTCGATCAACGGGGCACCCTGCCGGCTTACCCTCCGGGCACTGGCACCCCTAAACGAAGTTGGGCGATAATGAAGCCGCACCCATCTCAATTACAGGCAAGATAGCCAAGGACAGGCTCATGTTGAACGGGAAATTCGCATCGGCGGCTGCGGTCGCTTTAGTGGCAGTCATTACCGGCTGCACCACTCTGGACCCCTACACCCGGGAAGAGCAAACCAGCAACGCTGCCAAGGGCGCGGCCATCGGCGCTGCGGCCGGTGTCGCCGTGGGGCTGATCAGCGGCAGCGATTCCAGCGAGCGCAAAAAGCGCGCCCTGATACTGGGTGGCGTTGGCGCCCTGGCGGGCGGCGGTGTGGGCTACTACATGGACCAGCAGGAAATGAAGTTGCGCCAGCAACTCGAGGGCACCGGCGTCAGCGTTACCCGGATGGGCGACAACATCACACTCAACATGCCGGGCAACATCACCTTCGCGGTCGACAGTTCAGATATCAGCTCTGCTTTCTACGAAATCCTCGACTCCGTTGCGCTGGTGCTGAATGAGTTCGACCAGACACTGGTGGAAGTGGCCGGGCATACAGACAGTACCGGTGCCGCACAGTACAACCAGGATCTGTCCGAGCGCCGCGCGGGAAGTGTGGCGGCTTATCTGCGCTCACGCAATGTCGATGGCGGGCGACTGATGGTGGTCGGGGCCGGCGAATCCTATCCGGTGGCGTCCAATGAAACACCGTCGGGCCGCCAGCTGAACCGCCGCGTGGAAATCACGATCGTACCGTTGACTGACGATTCCTGAGCTGCTTTCGGAGGCAACCGGGAAACATCGGGATTTACTCTGACCCCACTTGTGGTTGCGCGCTGTGGTGGGTCTCCGACAGGCGTTTCATCAGCGGCAGCACGAGAATCGCAATGACGGTGCATAGCAGGGCGGCAACGCCCAGCTTGTTGAACAGACTGGTGTAGATCGGCAGTGATTGCAGCGGGTCGGTGATGCCTTGCGGCACGCTGGCAAAAGTGGCGACCACTCCACCCAGGTACTGGGATACACCGGAGGCGACAAAATACGCCCCCATCATGAAACCGCCCATGCGAGCCGGCACGTAGCGGGCGATCATTGCCAGGCCCAGGCCGCTGACCAGCAGCTCACCCAGTGAAATGGCGCCATAGCCCCATACCATCAGCCACGAAGACACCTTGCCCTGGTCGTCGGCCATATGCTCAGCGGCGCCGTAAATGAAGAAACCAGCGGCCACGATCACAAAACCGAGGGCGAACTTGGTGGCAATGGGGAGGTCCTTGCCGGCTTTGCCCGCGTGTGTATAGGCCCAGGCCAGGACCGGACTGAGAATAAAGATCCAGATCGGATTGAAGGCCTGGAACTGCGCCGGCGACCAATCCCACAGATGCACGCCAAACAGGTTGAAGGCCGGGTCGACATTGCGCAGTGCAAACAGGTTCAGCGAGGTAGACATCTGTTGGTAGAAGATGAAATAGAACACTGTCTGAACCGTCAGCACCAGAGCCGCAATCAGGCCCGCGCGCTCACTGCGGTGACTGGTGCTTATCAGGTAGGCGAAGATGCCGATGACCACCACCCCGGCGATGTACACAAAGGCGCGCGCGACGCCCTCATGCTGCAGGATGTAGGCGGATGCGAACACGGCCAGAACGCCGCCGGCCAGCACCGCGCCCAACTTGCCCCAATGCAGTGGCTGGTCGTCCGGCTCAGAACCGATATGCGCCATGGTGCGACTCATCAGGGCGTAGTTGGCCAGCCCGAGAATCAGGCCGACGGCACAAACCGCAAAGGCGACGTGCCAACCCAGGCCGTTGCCATATTCAGAATTTACATAATCCTTCAGCCAGGGGGTCAGCAGCTGCGAGATCATCGCGCCCAGGTTGACCGCCATGTAATAAATGGTGAAAGCGCTGTCGATCTTGGAATCATCGCCCTCGTATATCTTGCGCACCAGGTTGCCGACGTTGGCCTTGAACAGGCCATTACCGACCACGATGACACCCAGCGATAAGAACAGGAACCAGACGCTCTGGCCCGGCACCACCATCAGGCCATAGCCGACAGACAGGATCACCGCACCGAGCAGCATGGTGCGGCGGGTGCCGAGAATCTTGTCGCCGATCCAGCCTCCTATTGCCGGCGCCACGTAGATCAGAGCCGCGGCGGCGCCCCATACCAGCGTGGCGCGTTCATCGGGGAACCCCAGTTGCTGCACCATGTAATAAACGATCAGCGCCTGCATCCCGTAAAAACCAAAGCGCTCCCACATCTCGATGAGGAAAACAGTAGTGAACGAGCGGGTTTGTGATGCGGTATCGGGGTTGGCGTTCATAGGGTATCCAGTGTTATTTGATGATGATTTTTATGTATTCTGAGTTAGTAAGGTTTGATCAGTCATCGCATGATGATTGAGAAACTCATTTTCTCGACGTTTGACATGGTATCGAAATCGTTCTGACTGCGCATAACGCCTCCCAATTCACAGGATCAGCTCTGAGGCGGGTGCTGGTAACAGGAAACTGGATTCACTATTGGAAGATACCGATCAGGTCAATTTCATTCAGATGAAACTCTACCACGGTTGTGTCCGTTTCGGGTCGCAGGCGCCCCTCAGCAATGTGATTTCGACTGTTTCATGCAACACCTGGTCTCTAAAATCAAAGAGGAGGAGCGCCGTCATTCTGAATCCACTGATTGACCGGGGGCTCTCGGACGACAGCGTTCTTACGGCCTGATCGAGTGGGCATAAATAATTCCAATTGCCCTACAATATGGCAGATGGAACTTACTTCCGGCATTTTCATGTTCATTGTCGCGCTTGCCGCGGTCGTCAATGGCCTGGGCATCGTGCGTATCGTCGGCGGAGCGGGCGAATTATTACGCCGGCGTGAATCGCTGAATATCACTTACTACTGGGTCCACTCCTTGCTGGTTCTGTTTCAATTGCTTACGCATGTACTGCTCTGGTGGGCATATATTGGTTTACGCGAGGTCAACAGCATCAATTTCCTGCAGTATCTGTATGTATTGATTGGACCGATTCTGCTGTTTCTTGCGACCAGCCTGCTGATACCGGATTTCACCGACAACAAATTGGACCTGCGCGCCGCTTACTGGCGCTCACGCAAGTCCTACTACTCCATCCTGACCGTTTTCTGGCCCTGGACCATGTTCATCTGGCCGGTGTTCGGCTATCCGATGGCCCCCACTTGGAAATTCGCGGTTTGCTGGATGACCATCATGATCACCTTGCGGCTTACTGACCACCCAAGAGTTCACGCGGTGCTGGTCAGTGCCAGTTGGTTGCTAATGTCTGTTTTTATTGGTATTTACGCGATGCAGCTCGGTGGCGTCGCTAACCTGATGATTAAATGATTTAAGGCGTATTTTTCCATTCGCCCGATGCAAAGCAGAACTCCCGGCTACCGGCGCAAGTCGTTGCAGTGGAGTAAAATTGGATTAAATCAAATTTTTGAGAGATGCACGTGAAAACGAAATCGGGATGTTCAAGACACTTGTTGGTGACATGGGCTTTGGTGATGATCATGAGCCTGGCTTGTCCGTTTGGCCTGGCGGCAAACGAGGATGAACACGAAGAGAATCATGCCGAAGAAGCCCACCATAAACACGCGCTGGGCCTCTTCGTCGGCGTGACACAGGAGGGTGACGAGAACCTCAGTACCCTGGGTATCGAGTATTCGTATCGAATCAACCGTCTTTGGACAGTGGGTGCTGTGATTGAACGTGCCGACAGGGAGTCAGATTCAACGCTCGCGATTGCATTTGTGCATTTCTGGCCCTGGAAAGGATTGTTCCTGGGTGGCGGCGTCGGGCGCAAGGATCCCGCGGACGAAAGAGAAAACACTGCCCGGGCCTCCCTGGGTTACGAGTGGGAATTCGGCGGAGGCTGGCTGATCAACGCGCAGGCAAACCTCGATTTCATTGAAAACCATGATCGTGAGGAAGTTTTTGGCATTGTGTTTGGCAGGCAATTCTGAACACCCGGAGTTTTGCCTCCGCCCGGGATCATTGACTACCCGCTAAAGACCTGGTGACAAGAGGTCGGCGCTCTTTTTTCATTCCTGCCGCAATAGTCCAGCTTCTTCTTGATCATTGACCCGTATCTGTTATATCTATACTAATTCTGTACTTGATAAAATAAAATTGGTATTTATTGCCATATATATGTAATATATCTATACATTATTTATACATACTTAATAAGACGGACACTGTAATGAAAAACCTGATTGCCTTGATACTGATTGTTGCCTGCCTGCCCGCACTGGCCTGTGAAAGCGAGCTTCTGGACCAGAACTTTCGCCGCTTGGCCTCCACCGAGGATGTGAACCTGTGCGAAGCATATTCCGGCAAAGTGCTGCTGATCGTCAACACCGCGTCAAAATGCGGCAACACCCCACAATACGATGGGCTCGAGAAACTGTATAGCCAATATGGCGAGCAGGGCCTGGTAGTGCTGGGCTTTCCTTCCAATGACTTCATGGGGCAGGAGCCCGGTACCGAGGAGCAGATTCAGGAATTCTGCCGCCTGACGTACGGTGTGGAGTTTCCGATGTTTGAGAAAACCCGTGTCAAGGAACGCAACGCGCACCCGTTTTACGTTGCGCTGGCGGATTCTGCCGGCACCTACCCGACCTGGAACTTTCACAAGTACCTGATCGGGCGTGACGGTGAAATGATCTCTGAATTCAGTCAACGCACCCAGCCGTATGACGAACGACTGGTTGCTGCCATTGAAAGCGCCCTGGGCGAGTAGGAAAGCTGTCACTCCGTAGCGGCTGCGAGTGACTGGAGTACAACGGTGAACATTTTCATTCTGGACCTTGATGTAGTTGAATGCGCCCGGGCCCACTGCGACCAGCACGTCAACAAGATGATCCTGGAAAGTGTGCAGATCATGTGCACGGCCCTGAACAAGCAGGGCCACGAAACACCGTACCGGCCGACCCATGCTCATCACCCCTGTGTCCTCTGGGTGGAAAGCTCCTACGACAATTTTCTCTGGCTTGCAGGTTTGGCGCAGGAACTCAATCGGGAATACCGCTATCGTTACCAGCGGGACCGGGATCACGCGTCAATTGCCGTGCTCGATGCGATCGAGCCGCTTCAATATGCGTCGCGGGGCCGTACCGAGTTCGCGCAGGCCATGCCGGAAGAGTACAAGGTGGCGGGCGATGCGGTCGAAGCCTATCGCAGATTCTATCGGGCTGAAAAAAGGGCGTTTGCAACGTGGACCGCCCGCTCTGAACCATCATGGTGGCTCGCCAATGCAGCCTGACCTCAGGAAACTGCCGTGGCAGGTTGTCAACGACACGGTGATGGGCGGACTTTCACGCAGTGAATTCATGTGCGACAAGCCGGAACTCCGGTTCAGCGGGGAGCTGTCGCTGGAAAATAGCGGTGGGTTTGCCTCTATCATCAGCCGGCTCGATGCGCCGCTCGAGGACTTTGCCGGCCTGCGGCTGACCGTGTCCGGCGATGGCCGCTGTTACCAGATGAGGCTGAGGGAAACCGGCAGCAGCCGAGATGTCGCCTGGCGGGCATTTTTCTCTACCAGCGATGAAAAAACAGAAGTGCTGCTGGCGCCGGATGATTTTGAGCCGGTCATGCGTGGCGAACCCGCTTTCGGCGCAAAGCCCCTCGAGCACACCGCAATTCATTTCATCGGCTTCATGCTGACCAGCCAACGGCCCGGCCCTTTTCGCCTGGTAGTGCATGCCTTGAATATAGTCCTGCGGGAAAATGCCCATGACTGAACGCAACGCCGTTTATACCCTGGCTCGAGCCAAAGTCCCGGCCCGCCTGCCGCCCACGGACAGCAACGGCGTGCGGATGGTGATTGGCGCCAACCGGGGAATCGGTCTGGCGCTGGTGCGGGCGCAACTGCGGAGTCAGGGCGTGCGCCAGCTGATAGCAACCTATCGTCCGGGTGCCGACCTGCGCGCACTGGCCCCACTTTCACAGCACCATGGCTCCAGGCTGGATCTGGTCCCACTGGATGTTGCGGACGATGGCAGCATCGCCAGATTCTCCCGTTACCTGCTGCGGCAGAAGGGCGGTATTGATGTCACCATTCACGCAGCCGGTATATTGCACGAGGACGGAATTGAGCCGGAAAAATCATTCGCTGATTGCAATGCCGCGAACCTGAAACGGCTGTTTGCAGTTAACAGCGTGGGTCCTTTGATGGCAGCGGGCGCCCTGTTGCCTGCTCAGTCCCGCAAGCGGCGGTTCACATTTGTGGCCCTGTCAGCCATGGTGGGCAGCATTTCGGATAACCGCCTGGGTGGATGGTATGGCTACCGCGCATCCAAAACGGCGCTTAACCAGTTCATCAAAACACTGGCGAACGAATGCCGCTTCAAGTACCCGAATGCCTCGATCGTTGCGGTTCATCCGGGAACCACGGATACGGAACTTTCCAGGCCGTTTCAAAGGAGTGTAAAGCCGGGAAAACTGTACTCGCCCGATCAGACGGCTTCGCGTATTCTTAAGGTTATCGAGGATATCGATCAAGATCAGAGTGGTCAGTTTATCAACTGGGACGGTAGCCGAATTCCCTGGTGAAATCCCAATGGAGCGATTCAATGAATAAGCTTTGTACCCCGTTATTGACCATCCCTCTGCTGTTGGCAGGTTGCCTGGGCATGCCAAAGGGTGTCGAGCCCATCGATAATTTCGAACTTGACCGTTACCTGGGCAAATGGCACGAAATTGCGCGCCTCGACCATTCATTCGAACGGGGCCTTGAGCGCGTGACCGCCGAATACAGTGTGCGCGAAGACGGCGGCGTCCGGGTGGTGAACCGGGGCTTTTCGACGAAGAAAAACGCCTGGGATGAAGCCGAGGGTAAAGCCTATTTCGTGGAAGACGAGAGCCTGGGGTACCTGAAAGTATCATTCTTTGGCCCGTTTTATGGTTCCTATGTCATCTTCGAGTTGGAAGAATCCGGCTACGAGTATGCTTTCATCTCGGGCCCCGATACGTCGTACCTGTGGCTGTTGGCCAGGGAACCCTCGGTAGACCAGCAGGTAATGGATCATTTTCTCGCCCGCGCCGAAGCGCTGGGGTTTGATCTGGATGAACTGATTATCGTCAATCAGCAGTCGGACTGATCACTCAGGCCTGCAACTGGAAACGCAGGTAGCGGATGATGCCCCTGTCCACTTCCTGCTTGAACCGGTCCAGCCAGTGACGCACAACACCCGGGTCAAAATCCGGTATGGGCTGGCCGGCCATCGCTCGGCCGAGGCCCAGCAGTAGCATTTTGCGTTTGAGCATCAAGATCATTTGATTGAGGCCAGCACTTTCATCGGAAATTTCCACCACGGAAAAACCCGCGTTTTCGAAGCGATGCACATAAGCATCCTGATCAATGGCATCGGCGAGACAGGTCCAGGGCGCCAGCACCGAAGCGATATCCATCGGCAGCGGCCCGCCCGTGGCCATGTCGGTAACGGCCAATTGTCCGGCGGGTTTGAGAACACGCCTGATTTCAGCCAGCGCTGAGGCCTGGTCAGAAAATAGACTGAATGTGCATTCGGCCAGCGCGCCATCGAAATTCCCTGCTTCGAATGGCAAACTCTGGGCGTCGCCCCGTTCGAAGTGAATTTGATCACCAAGTGACCCGGCGCGGATTTTTGCCCGCTCGATATTGGCCGCGCTGATATCAATTGCACTGACCTTCATACCAAGCTCTTCAGCCAGTAGCATCGCGCTGGTTCCGGTTCCGCAGCCCAGCTCAACCAGGGTAGCGCCGGGCGCCAGGTTCATCGCCGCAACGGTTTTGCGGGTCAGAGCCGCGCCGCCCGGGTGAAAAATGTCCTCGGCCAGCTGCCGCACCCAATCCAGTTCATAGAAAGCCGAGCAGCAGTTGGCTGCCGGCTCCTGCCCGACGGGCCCAACTGCAGAAACCGGCTCAGGGACTGTCGCCATCGGCAGGCTCCGTGGTTGTTTGCGCGTTTAAAGACCAGTCATATTCGCGAAACCTGGTTGGATAATCGTTGTGTTCTGCCAGCTGAAGTTGCTGCAGCAAATCCGGCCCGGCATATTGTTGAAGATAAGCGTTAAGGTCTTCGGGAAAGTCCTTTTTGTACCATTTGAAAATGCGCGAAACCCACAGCTTTTCATCTGCAACGCTTACATTTTCCGGCCGGTTGACGAATTCCCGGGCCGCCTCATCCAGTTGCTCGTCAGTCCACTCCCAGGGCCGCAGCACCGGGCACGATTCACTGCCGCAATTGAGGGCGAAATGCAGGCGCGGGTCGCGCTGGCTGGCCAGCACCTCTTTTTCCAGGTCGTATAGATTGGTCTGCCTGCCACCCACCGTAACGGGGCGGTCATAGAAAAACCCCTTGCCGGGCACCATTCTCGATGTGAAGGAGACCTTGACGTCGCGCACGCTTTCCAGCGGCCAGAGTTCCAGCACGCCGTCGAGCACCAGGGCGTTGTAGGCATTGATCCAGTAACCCTTGGCGGCCGCCTTGTCCGGAAACTGCTCCGGGTGGTTTTCGGGGCTGACGCGGGCGATCAGTTGAATATGCCGAGCCAGTGCCTGCATGTCCTCCGGGCTGCTTTTCCAGGCGGCATAGTCTACTGTTTCGCCATCATCTGCGGCGTATTTCCTGACCAGTTCCAGAAAAGGGGCGTCAGAGTACACAGGCAGATCCACGGCTGTTTTTTTCTCCTGGCTCACCGTCGGCGCCGGGGTGCTCGCGCAGCCGCCAAGCATCAACACGAGCAACCCCATTGCCAGAGCTGTTTTCACCCGGTTCATGCATCGATCACCTTGATGGGAGCAGCACCGGTCACCCCGGCTGTCTGCTCCAGGCGGGGCCTGTTGATGGCATTGAACTCGCAAAAAGAGACCGGGTTGCCGTCTTTATCCAGTATGTGGACACAGCATCTGTCAATACGGTCCTGGTCATAAGTCCAGGCATCCATGAAGGGCTTGATGCTGATGGTCAGCACCCGGTCCCATAGATTCTTCCCGCTTGCATGGGTTTCCATCATGGCATCGAGCAAACCCTCGATCTCCTCTTCATCCAGGTTTTGCAATACCTCGTCCAGGCGATTATCGGACGTGGCCCAGCGGACTGCTTCGCTGACCGCTGCGGGACCGTTGATGGTATCGGTAAATTTTGCGATCAGGTCTTTGGCTTCTTCGCTGTTCCAGGTTTCGTAGCCGGGAAAAAGCCGGGACACCGGCAGCAGCCCCTGGCCGGTGCGCAGCGCCACCGCCATGCCGAAACAGTTAGGGTCCGAACAGGGGATCGGCATGAAATCCTCGGGTGAAAACACGCCGAATTGGTCACATATCAAGTCGACCGTATCCGCCAGCGTGATGCGGTCCTGGCGGCGGGGGTTGTCATAACGCCCGGAGTACATGGCCGGCTGAATCACGACATTTTTCAGTTCCGGGCGGTCTACCGCCAACTGCACGAAGCTCCCGACTTCATGCGCATTGACTCCGCGAGTGAGGGTCATCACCGGATGCACACTGATGCCGTGCGCCTGGCAATTCTCCAGCGTTTTACGCTTGGAGGAGAGCAGATCGCCACGCCCGCGCAGTGCAGAATAGGTTTCATCTTCGAAACCATCGAACTGCAGGTAAACGAACAGTTGGCAGTCAGCCTTTCCCCCCCGGCATTTTGCCAGGCGTTCGACAAATGCCGGTTTGGCCAGTTTAATGCCGTTGGAATTGATGCAGACCTGTTTGAAACCCCGGTCGAACAACAGCTCGACCATTTCCAGAAAATCGGGGTGGATGGTCGGCTCGCCACCCGATAGCTGAATCATGTCCGAGCCGCTTTTGCCGCCTGCCACCAGTTGATCCACCTGGCGGGTGAATTCCTCCATGCTCATCATGTTCGAATGAGCGGGGCTGGAGCCGGCGAAACAGGTGGGGCAACTGAGGTTACACCGCTCGGTAATCTCGATCAGGATGGTGCAGCTGTGATTGGTCCAGGCTGCAGTGTCCTGGGTGCCTGATGCCGCAACGGAGGGGACGCCGCAACTGCTGCCGCAACAGGGCGAGTCCTGGTCCGAACGGGGCGCTGCCCGGTAGTAATGATCGATGGAGGAAGAAAGCAACGCTGAAAACCGGCCATGCTGTTCGCATTGCTTGTCCATCCACACTTCGCGAGCGCGCTGATACACCCGGGCCGGTAGCTGCTGCAGGCATTTCGGGCAGATACTGGTGGTTTCCTTGAGTAATTTACCGCGGCCGAAATGACCCGGGCTGGCCGGGCTTGATGCAGCGATGGGTTCAGTCGGGTGCGATTTTCGCGAGTCGAAGTCCATGATTGTAGTTCAGACCGCGGCGGCCGGCATTTACTTTCAAGAATTTGGGTTCGCGGGCATGGCATGGGCAAATGCCATAATGTGTGTCAGTTGAATACCGTAATGCCATTTGAACAGGTGTCGCCCATGTATAAGCTTGTCATTGCCAATCGAAATTACTCATCCTGGTCCTTGCGTGCCTGGCTGTACCTGGTCGAAAGCAAACTGGAATTCGAGGAAATCCGCATTCCCCTTTTCACCAATGCCTGGCAGGAGGAAATTGCACGCTATTCTCCCGGCGGGCGGGTTCCTGTTCTGCTGGACGACGGCATCACGGTGTGGGATTCCCTGGCCATCATGGAGTATGTCCGTGAGCAAAGCCCGAATGCCGTTGACTGGCCCGAAACTGCCGCTGTGCGGGCCCACGCCCGTTCAGTCAGCGCCGAGATGCACTCCGGTTTCCTGGCCTTGCGTGACGAACTTCCCCAAAACCTGCGCGTTCGCCACGAAATGGATGTGGGCCAGCTCTCTGCTGCCTGCCGCCAGCAAATAGCCCGCATCGACGGGATATGGGCCGGCTGCCGTCGTCAATACGGCGAGGCCGGGAGATGGCTGTTCGGCGATTTCTCGATCGCCGACGTCATGTTTGCGCCGGTTGCGCTTCGGTTCGTGACGTACTCGATTCACGTCAGCGGGCTGGCCAGGGAATTTGTTGAGGCCGTATGCGCGCTTGCATCCGTGCAGCAGTGGATCGAGGCTGCGCAGACGGAATCCGAGTCATTGTCGTTTATTGATGAGCTGGTGCCTGCGAAGGACAGTCCGCTGACGCCGGGGTGAAACGGCGTTTAATGTGACCCGGCCGGCGCCTTTAATCAACATCCCCTCGAAACTTCTTCTAATGAGTTTTCAAAAAAATCAGATATTTACCTTGTATTCATCGCCATTCAGGGTTATGGTGCGGCCGCCAGACCGAAATTAGTAATATTCGACTTGTAGATACAGGCGAACGGAACTGGCATACAGATTAGTTGCAAGCCTTATTAGAATTCTCAGATTTCAAATCAGTATTTTCTGTTTTTTGGTTTTTTGAGATAAGCGATTGATCAATTTTTTTATTATTTCAAAGGTAAATCAAAATGACGACAGGTACTGTTAAGTGGTTCAACGAATCCAAGGGATTCGGTTTCATCTCTCCTTCTGACGGCGGCAAAGACGTGTTTGTTCACTTCTCCGCTATCCAGGCTGAGGGCTTCAAAGTACTGGCTGAAGGCCAGGAAGTTACGTTCAACGTGGAAGACGGCCCCAAGGGACCGCAGGCCACCAACGTAACCGCGGGCTAAGCGAAACCGCCACAAGGTAATATCAGGCCCCCGCCACCGTGCGGGGGTTTTTTTTGGCCTGAAACCACTGTTTTGTTGTAACGGCTGCCCTTTAGACTTCGGTCCATTCAGGGTACATTGCGGCCAATGAAATATTTCACGGAAACACGTCGCGCGAAGCGCGCGCTGCCCCAGCGCGGATTTGCAGACAGGGGCCTGGAATGAGGGCAATGACCATGAACCTTCTGATCGGCGCACTTGCGCTATCCATTCTCGCAGCTGCTGCGGCAGAGGCGGCTGATGATGTACCCGGATTATTTACCGGCGGCAATCTGATAGATCTCACTCATGCATATGACAGCGATACCGTTTATTGGCCAACGGCTTCCGGCTTCGAGATGGACAGTGACTTCAAAGGCATGGCAGAGGGCGGCTATTACTACGAAGCCAACACTTTTCGCACCGCTGAACACGGCGGAACGCACCTCGATGCACCCATACATTTCGCCAAGGGCGGACAGCACGCCGATGAAATCCCGCTCGATCACCTGATCGGCCCGGCCGTGCTGATCGATGTGACGGAACAGGCCAGGGCCGATCGTGACTATCGGGTGTCCGTGGCGGACTTCCTGGCATGGGAGGCCGAAAATGGAAAACTTCCTGATGGCGTCATCGTTTTGTTGCGTACCGGATTTGGAGCATTCTGGCCCGATAGCGAGAGCTACCTGGGCACCGCGGATCGTGGCGAAGGCGCGGTGGGCCGATTGCACTTTCCGGGGCTGCACCCGGAAGCTGCAAGGTGGTTGGTGGAGCATCGTGACATCCACGCCATTGGCCTGGACACGGCGAGCATCGACTATGGCCAGTCCACCGCTTTTGAGTCACATCGAATCCTGTTTGCGCGGAATATCCCGGCTTTTGAAAACATTGCGCAACTCGATCAACTGCCGCCGAGCGGTTTTCATGTCATCGCTTTGCCGATGAAAATCAGGGGCGGCAGCGGAGGTCCGCTGCGGATTGTAGCGGTCGTACCCTGAACACATCACCCGCTTGGCGTGCCCTTAGCCACTCTCTTTCGATTCGCCCGGCTGCAGATTCCCCAGGCTCCACTTTCCTACCTTGATTCGGATTAGCCTCAAGGTCGGAAAACCAACGGCGGCTGTCATGCGCCGCACCTGGCGATTGCGGCCTTCACTGATGGTCAGTTTCAGCCAACGGGCCGGAATGGCGGCGCGGAAGCGAATCGGAGGATCCCGCGGCCAGAGATCCCCGGGCTCATCGATCTGGCTGGCCCTGGCCTGGCGGGTTTTGCCGTCTTTCAATACGACTCCGTCGCGTAAATGCTGCAGTGCCTGTTCAGTTGGCTCGCCTTCGACCTGCACCAGGTAGGTTTTTTCCAACCTGAATCGTGGATGGCTGATTTTTTGCACCCACTGACCGCTATCCGTAAGCAGCAACAGCCCTTCTGAATCATAGTCCAGGCGGCCGGCCACGCGCAGGGCCGGGTCATCAAAGTAACGGCTCAGCGTGAGCTTGTCGCCACTGGCGCGGAACTGCGAAAGGACATGGAACGGCTTATTGAAGAGAATGATCCGGGCCACCGAATTCGCGCTGCCGTTACGTTGACTAGCTGAGAATGATTTCGAGTGAATCGGTTTCGCCCCGGGTGTCCACCCAACTGACGTTGAATTTATCCCCCGGGCTGGCGCCCAGGAAGCTGAAATTAAAGTAGGGGTTTTTCGAAACGGCGGTGCTGCAATTGGCCACCAGCACGGGGTTGCCGTTGTTGCTGAAGGTCAGTTGCTCGATGTGGTGCCTGGGCACGAGTTCACCTGTGTCCGGGTCTTTACGTGACCCGGTCTCCATCGGATGCACCACCAGGCTCTTGACCCTGGCTACTTCGCCTTCGAGTTTGACCTTTACTTTGATTTTCCCTGCCATGGCTTTTTCCCGTTGAGCTCAGGCGCAACCGCCGAGCGTGACTTTCACATGGGTCGATGTGCTGAATATTCCCTTGCCGGTGCGAACCAGAGCCATCACATCGGATGTTTCGGCCATCTTGATGCGGCAGGAGACCTCCGGCAGCGTTCCTGCGTGGATTTCGAAAGAAACCGCCAGCGGGCGAGGGTTGTTCATCACCACGATACTGATCGATCGCACATCCTGCAGCTTGGTCTCGACCGATATCGGTACGATGCTTCCATCTTCGGCGACCATCGGTGCACTCAGCTGGATTTCATCGGAGGGTGTGGCCTGGTCCGTTCCCAGAAGCTTGATCCGGGCCTCGGTTGCCTCCGTTGCCGCAAAAGCCGCCTTGGGCCAGGCGCCAGCCAGCAGCAGCCTCGGCAGCCCCAGAAGCGCCAGGGCGGCGCAACCGCCTTTCAGTAATTTTCTTCTACTTAGAATCATTTGCGCTGTGGTCATGATTGGATTTTCAGTGTCGAATATATAATTTTACAATTCTGCTAATCTTTTTATATCGCCCTGGTTTGGCGAAAAATAATAACGTCAGTCCGATTATTGGTCCAACACGAGGAATTTAGCAATGCAAAGTTCGACAATATTACCGCTTGTAGCGGTTTCGATCATGATCGCCTTTTTGCCGGCTTCCACAGTCCAGGCCGGAGCAATGGACCCCGGTGAAATGCTCAGCGCTTCGTGTGCGGGCTGCCATGGCACGGACGGACACAGCCCGGGGGCGATTCCCGACATCTCCGGAAAATCGGCTGATTTCATCCGCATTTCGCTGCAGGATTTTCGTTCCGGCGAACGTGAATCGACGGTGATGGGGCGGCAGGCAAAAGGTTACTCGGATGAGGAAATCCGGTTAATCGCAGAATATTTCGGACAACAGAAATGAAGGTCGGGGAGAGACAGTCATGAGAAATCTCACACGCAGAAATTTTGTTCGGATGCTGGGCACGGTCGGTGCGGCATCATCGGTGTTGGGCTGGCCGCTGGTCAGCCTGGCGGGTAAGGCCACGGGCCGGGTCGTAATCGTCGGC
This sequence comes from uncultured Lysobacterales bacterium, assembly GCA_937924405.1. GTDB lineage: Bacteria > Pseudomonadota > Gammaproteobacteria > Xanthomonadales > SZUA-36 > JAHEFT01. The sequence continues at coordinate 4,508 of CALDVW010000089.1, read as the reverse complement.
GGCGGTTTCGGCGGAGCCAGTTGCGCCAAGTATCTGAGCAGGCTGGCGCCTGGGCTCGAAATCACGCTGGTCGAGCGTGACTCGAAATTCATTACCTGCCCGTTCAGCAATGCGGTTCTTGGCGGGCTGTACGATATCGACTTCATTACCCACGGTTACGACGCCCTGCAAAAAGCCCACGGCGTCAAGGTGGTGCACGACAGCGCGACCGCCATCGATCCGGGCGCGAAAACCATCAGCCTGGCGGGCGGTTCGACGCTTCCCTATGATCGCCTGGTGGTTTCTCCTGGCATCGACATCCAGTGGGGGGCGATCGACGGATACGACCAGGCTGCCAGCAAGGTCATGCCACACGCCTGGAAAGCCGGGTCGCAGACCCTGCTGCTGCGCAAACAGCTCGAGGACATGCCGGACGGTGGCGTGGTGATCATTGCCGCACCGCGCAATCCATTCCGCTGCCCGCCCGGGCCCTACGAGCGGGCCAGCCTGATCGCACACTACCTCAAGCAGGCCAAGCCCCGCTCCAAGATCCTGATTTACGATGCGAAAGACAAGTTCTCCAAGCAACCGTTGTTCGAGCAGGGTTGGCAGGCATTGTATCCGGGCATGATTGAATGGATCAGTGAGTCCGAGGGCGGCGCAATCGAAAGCGTGGACATCGCAAACATGACCGTTCACCCGACTTTTGGCGATCCGCAGAAAGCGGATGTCGTCAACCTGATTCCACCCCAGAAAGCCGGCGCCATCGCCCATGCGGCCGGGCTCAACGGTGATGGAGCCTGGTGCCCGGTGAACCAGAGGACCTTCGAGTCCACCGTCCACCCCGGCATCCATGTTATCGGAGATGCCGCAGTGGCCAACCCGATGCCTAAATCCGGCTTCGCGGCGAGTAGCCAGGGTAAAGTCTGCGCGGCCGCGATCGCCGCCGACCTGAGTGGACAGGACATGCCGGAGCCTTCCTACGTCAACACCTGTTACAGCCTGGTCGGCCCCGATTACGGAATTTCCGTGGCCATGGTGTACCGCATGGGAGAGAGCGGCATCGCCGCCGTCCAGGGCGCGGGTGGTGTCAGCCCCAAAGATGCTGACCATGCATTCCGCAAGGCTGAGGCGCGATACTCCGTCGGCTGGTACCAGAGCATTACCTCAGACATCTGGGCCTGAGGGAATCGAGCCTGGTCCACAGCGGCAGGAGGCGCCGTGAAATTCCTGCCTGGTCTGTTGTATCTCGCCGCCGGCGTCTACCTGCTGCTGTCGCTCGCGCTTTACCTGTTGCAGGGCAAAATGGTGTTTCTGGCGAACATGCCAGGGCGAGCGCTGACCGCCACGCCAGGCGATTTCGGGCTTGAGTTCGAAGACGTTTCCATTACCACCGGCGATGGTGAGAAACTGCATGGCTGGTATGTGCCGGCCATCCGCAGCCGTGGCGTGGTGCTGTTTTTTCACGGCAATGCCGGCAATATCTCCCATCGCCTGGACAGCATCGAGATCTTCCACCAACTGGGAATGGATACACTGATCATTGACTACCGGGGCTACGGTCAGAGCAGCGGCAAGCCGACGGAGCAGGGCACGTATCTCGATGCAGAGGCGGCCTGGAACTACCTGGTCGATGAACGTGGCGTCGCGACCAACCGGATCGTCGTATTTGGCCGTTCCCTGGGCGGCGCGATCGGCGCCTGGCTGGGCACCCAACACACACCGGCGGCAATGATTATCGAATCCAGTTTTACCTCGGGGATCGATATGGCCCGCCGGCTCTATCCATTCCTGCCGGCGCGCCTGATCACCCGGCTGCGCTACCCGGTGGCGGAATACGCCAGCCGCCTGGAGTGCCCGGTACTGGTGGTGCACAGCCGGGATGACGAAATCATTCCCTTTGCAATGGGCCAGTCCATTTACGCGGCAGTCCCGCAGCGCAAGTCGTTCCTGGAACTGCGTGGCGACCACAACGGCGGCTTCTATATCAGCAGGCATGATTACCTGCCCGGTCTGGACACCTTTATTAAATCAGTGCTGGAGCCCTGACGGGTTCCGTTTGACCGGAACCCGCCCTGGTTTCAGGGTGAATACCAGATCGGCGAGGTATAAGCCCGTTCCTGGTGGGTGGTTTCGGCATCCTCGGGTAACTCAGTACCAAAACGGAAGGCATCGTATACCACCCAGCGCGGCGTCGGGATTTCGAGCACGCGGGCATAATAAAACGCGCTCTCCTCCGGATCGAAGTCCGGATCGGTCCAGACCGCGCCGAGCTCGGAGGCTCCAATGGTGTTTTTCCAGTTGGCCATGGCGACGTCCACGGTGTTGCCAACCGGCGGAAGCACGCCGTTGGCGTCCGGCTCACGCCCGGTGGACCAGTCCACGTCATAGACTTTCTCATGCGTGTTGCCTTTCTTGTCCAGCCACCCCTTGACGATCTGGATACGGTCGAGGTTGGCGCCAAAGGCATCGCGCAGCGCATAGACCATAAAAGTGGGCGCACTGGCGTCCCCGCGGGCGCGCAGGTCGCCGCCCATCGGTACGCCTTTCTCGTAACCACGGAAGGCGGGCGCGCGGCTGTTCAAATCATCCTCGGTAAATTCCCAACCGCCGAAGAAGCGCACCAGGATGCGCGGGCCGGTGGTGCCGTAAACTTCCTTGCGCGCCATGGCTTCCCAGACGGCCTTGCGGGTATTTTCCTCCGCCCACACGCCGGTATAACCCGAGGCGACCAGCTGATAGCCCTCGAAGGCGCCGTTCTCAGTCTTGGAGAAGGGATGCTGCATCCGGGCCGGTGAAGGTTCAGCGTTGGTAGCCTTGCCGAAGAAATTTTCCTCCTCGGCGGTAGACAAGCCGGTATGACTGTCAGTCGAGCCGACCAGACCGAATTTATAGGGATTGGTGCCGAACCGCTTTTCCAGCAACAGACCGTTTTTGAGCGCCTCGCGGGCATACTCATACTGCAGCATGTCCTCGGTCTTGGATGCGGAAAGATCGAGATTGCCGGCATCCCAGGTTTCGTAGTCGGCGAAGGCGTCATCCGGCGACAGGAAGGGGTGGGTCTCGCCGTCACCCTTGATCTGGGTGATCTCATACATCGGCTCCCAGCGGGCCCGCGACTCGACATATTTTTTATCCAGTTTACGGCCGGTGTACTGCCTGTCGACCGGGAACATGATGCCGTTGGACAGGTTGCCGTTGTGGGCCAGGGCCAGCGCTGAGCCGCCGGTTTTGGCTTCGTAGTTTTCCAGATATTTATAGAGGTCCAGCGGATCGGTTGAGCCGACAGGCGCCTGGGTGGTGTAGGGCACGACCTGGCCGGCCTTGGCGGCGCCCTCACGGAAGAGCACGTTGCGGTGTAGATTGTTGCCGGCGTCCAGTGAGGTCCATTCGAATCCGATTATCGTGGTGAATTGTCCGGGGTCGTTGAAACGCTCGGCAGCATCGACCACCTTATCCCAGATCGACCGGTACGTTTTTCCACCCGGTGAATAATCACCCATCATCTCCGGATTGATCTTGCCTTGCGAGAAAGTAGTGATCAGGTCCAGCGCTGCTGCTGACGAGGCATCGCCGCCAGCCATCAAGCCTTCATACCACCGTCTACCCTGCTCAAATTTGATGATTTCGGGTGCACCTTGCGCCAGGTCGTTGAAAAAGCCCATGCCATCGGAATGATCGGCGATCACCAGCCAATCCAGCGGACGGCTCAGCCGGACCGGCTGACCGGTGGAGGCCACTACTTCCTCACCGCGGGCGAAGCGATAGGCGTCATCCAGGCCGAGGCGCGCGCCGAACAGGCCGGCATCCATCGACAGCCCGGTGTGCAGGTGCGTGTCACCCCAGAAGACCCGGTCGGGGAACTTGCGCTGGGCGTAGGGTGAGTAGGCCTTACCGGGATAAAGGTCTGACAATGATTCCTTCGATGGAGTAAATTGCGCGAACCCGGTCGTCGCCGAAACGGCAAGCAGGACAGCACACATAAAACTGAAGGTTAAAACGGAACGGAAGCGGTACAGGCCCGCAGTGGCCATTTGCGTCAGAAACATGGTTCGACCTCCTTTGGATAAACCGGGTTCGATCTTGCTAAGAAGCACAGCGGCTTATTATACGCCGCCTGTAGGACAACTGAATTGATTTAGAGCCTGTTTCGGGTCAATGAACCTGCTCCAGAAGGGCCTGAAATCGGGATTCGCCGCGCAGTGGCTCCAATACGGGATCGAATTCGGGATAAAAGCGCCACTGGTATCGCCAGCCAGATCGAACTATAAGATATTATATTTGACTATTGCGTGATCTATCACGTATCTGTTATGCTTTACGCATGAAAACTCAAAGATCACAGGAACAGACGCTTATCCTCGCTTTTGCAGCCGCCTGGCATCGCCTCGAAAAACGGCTGGACAGCAGCCTGGGCTCTATACGCGGTGTCAGTCTTGCCGAGTATCGCCTGCTGCAAGCCCTGTCCGACGCGCCCAGTTCGTGGGCCAGCCGGGTGGACCTGGCCCAAGCGGTTGGCCTGACCCCTT
>CALDVW010000088.1 GCA_937924405.1 uncultured Lysobacterales bacterium | reverse complement strand
CCAGTGAGCACTCATCGGTAATCGCGATAGCGCTGTAGCCCAGTTCAGCGGCGCGCGCGACCAGTTCCTGCGGGTGTGAGGCGCCGGTCAGGAAACTGAAGTTGCTGGTGCAGGCAAGTTCAGCATAAGAAGGTGAATTCTGCATACTGTAAATATATACAGTATTTTGACCCGAATGTGTAGAAGCGGTTTTTACCACGAAAGCTGGCCACGCCCGCAATTTGAAGTGATCGCCGGAGAGGTATCCGTTAGCCCTTTCCAGGACACGCTCAAGACGTCCCTGTGCGCTAAGCAACTGTTCCCGACAGTTGATTGTCCTGGACAGGGTTAACGGAAACCTCTCAGTCATCACCATCGCAACGTGAGCGATCCAAAGCTTCCCAAGAGGTGTCGGGTAGCTGTGTGCAGGACCTTCGGCTGTCGGGAACAGCCGCAGAGTGCACAGGGATGTCTTGAACGTGTCCTGCACACAGCTACCCGATACCTCTTCCGCGATAATTTTAAAATCGCAGGCAGAGCCCACCGTAGCATTAATCAGGGAAGCTCAAATCTTCGGGTTTCGATCTCCTTTCCAAGAGGATCGAACTGACGCTCAACAAATGTTGTTTGACCATTGTTTTCGACCAGTACAACCGTAGAACTGCGCGTGCCGTACACCGGCGAAATGATGAAATAATGCCGGGTCAGCAGGTCAGGCACCAGATCGTCCTCGACGTTTTCCGGAATGTCGCCCGGTGTCAGTGCACGGTCGGTCAGCAGCTCAAGTAACTGCTCCGGATCGATCCGCTCCGACTCGAGCAGTGACCCCAGGTGCTCACGACCCGCATGAACCTTGGGCCAATCGGTGTCCAGCAAGTGATTGCTCAGCCCATGGCTGCCTGGCTGAACCGTGACCGGGCCCTCGTTGCGATTGGAAACATAGGCCAATTCCCCGACTGATCCGAGCAGCAGATTGAAACCGCTGTATTGCGCGCCCTGCATTGAAACGCCCCCGGCATGGTGCATCGGATTTTCGCGCCCCAGCAGGTAATCCCGCACCAGGTGCCCGCGGGACATTTCCTGTTGATTGCCGGGCTTCAGCGGCTCGCGATAATTGGTGATGGCCGCAAACCGTCCAGACCGGGTCACTCCGAGCCAGGTTCCTCCGGCCTGCAAATCCCGGCCCGCGAGCAGTTCCGGACTATCTTCCCAGAATGCCGCGGCGGCGGTGGGGCGTTGATGAAACTCCTCCCGGTTCGCCGCAACGATAAGCGGGTAGCGCGGATGCGCCTGCCAGGCGAACAGGATCAGGCACATAATGTTTTTGCCTGTGGTGAACCGGCCGGAAACATGTTTTTACATCTCGTCTTCGTAGTAGTGAGAAGCAGTTTGGGTCGATGCGAGTGAGTCGGCAAACGGCAGATGTTCCTCTTCCGGCGCCGGGGCACGACGGCTGATCCGGAAAACAATGTAACCGAGCAGAAGCAAATGAACGGTCGCTGCAAAAAGGTAGAGCCCTCCCGGACCCAGCATTTTCATGGCCAATGGCGCAATAAAAGGGCCGGCAATGGCACCAACGCCATACATTAAAAGCAGGCCGCTGGAAATCGTGACGTATTCATCGGAATTTGCGTAGTCATTGGCATGTGCCACCGAGACGGCATACATCGGGAATGCGACAGCGCCCCAGGCAGCGCTCAGCAACATGAGCTGGAGTGTCGAAACACCTTCAAAAAACCACCAGATGACCACACCGGACACGGCCCCTGCCAGGGCCGCGAAAGCGATCACCCAGCGCCGGTCAACGCGATCGGACCATAGTCCCAGCGGCCATTGACCTGCCGCTCCACCCAGAACCGCAGCGGTCATGAACCAGGCCGCCAGTGATACGTCCAATGAATACCCGGAAACAAAAACCGGTGCGAGCGACCAGAAGGCGCCGTTTGCAAGCCCCGCCGCCAGGCAGCCCAGGGCCCCCGCAGGGGAAATCTTCCACAAGCGGCGTAAATCCAGTTTTATCCTGGTTTCTGCAAGCGACGGTGACGGCACTACGGATAGCACGACAGGAAGCGCCGCGATCGAAACCAATGCTGATGCAATCGCAAACAGCGCCATCATTTTTGGGTCGTAAAGCAGTAACATCTGCTGCCCACCTGCCAGGACGGTCAGGGTAATCAGCGTGTAGACGGAAAATACGGCTCCCCGCGTTTCGTTCGTGGATTGCTCATTCAGCCAGCTTTCAATCACCACGTACAGAACCGCAAAACAGTAACCCGTCACGAAACGTAGTGTCCACCAGAGCCAGGTCTCCTGCCACAGGCCATGAATCAGTGGTACGGCCGAGGCTGCAGCAGTCATGGCCGCAAAAACCCGAATATGTCCAACGCGGCCAATCAGGTCGGAACCACGCAAACAACCGAGCGTGAAACCAAAAAAATAGGCGCCACCCATCAATCCAATCGAGAAAGTGGAAAAGCCCTCGAGAGTGGCGCGGACAGGCAGCAAAGTACCCTGAAGCCCCTGCCCGGTGAGCAAAATCGCCACGCCGATCAACAGGGGGGCAACGGTTGTCAGGCTCCGGATCATGAATTATGTTGTCTCCCGGAGCGCGGCTTCACCCGCCCCGTCAAAATTTTCGTTAACATGTACTATAAAAAGGGAATCCGCAACAGAACAGGTATAAAAATAATGCATAATCCCGGATGGTTTCTTTCCGATAGCCCAAAAACACGATATTCAACCGGCGCGCTGGCCTATTTTGCGCAAGGCATCCCCATGGGCCTGCTGCACATTGCATTGCCCGCATGGCTGGCAGTCGAGGGAGTTTCAGCCTCCGAGATTGCAGCGTTTCTGGGCATTATCATGTTGCCCTGGGCTTTCAAGCTTCTGGTAGGCCCGCTAATGGACCACTACGAATTTCTTCCCATGGGCAAGCGGCGCCCCTGGGTTATCGGCGCGCAATTCGGAATGGTTATCAGTTTGCTGTCACTGGCCTGGCTCGACGACCCGGTTGCCCAGTTTGGAGCGCTCACAGCGATTGGTTTCATGATCAATGCATTTACCGCAACACAGGACGTTGCCGTGGATGGCATGTCGATCGACCTGGTTCCGGTTGAAGAAGAAGGCCGCCTGAATGCTTTCATGAGTTTCGGGAAGACCCTGGGCTGGGCCCTGACATCTGCCGCAACGGGCAGCCTGCTGGTCATGTTCGGCATCAAGGTGACTGCAGTGGTCTGCAGCCTGGGCGCTGCAGTGATCTTCATCTACCTGGTCATGGTGAGGGAGCGGCACACGGAAAGACTGTTCCCCTGGTCAAAAGGCGAGGCCTCACCCAAAAACGAACCACCACCGTCTTTTCGCCAGGTCTTCTCGGATCTCAATCACATCCTGTGGAGCCGGGCCAGCATCATCATCATGTTAATCATGTTCATTGACGGCATTGTCAGCGGCTACGGCCGCGCACTGATGCCAATCGCGGCGGTACAGGTATTCGAATTTACGACACCGCAGTGGGCGGACCTGAACGCGATTATGGGATTTGCAGGGGCTCTCGTGGCATTGAGCCTGGGCCCGATAATTGACCGCTTTGGCGCCAAGGCGATCATGGGTTTGACCATCTTTCTGACGGGTATTCACGCTTTTACACTGGCCGGAACCCAGGAGCTCTGGAACAACGAGACTTACGTCCTGGTCATGATGTCAGCATGGATTCTGCTATTGCCCGTGATCATGGTGTGCGCACTGGCCCTGGCAATGAGCATCTGCTCCCATGGTGAATCGGCGACCCAGTTCGCCATCTACATGTCGGTTTCTAACCTGGGCGCCACCGCGGGCTCGTTTTTCTACGGAATGGTCGCGGATCATACCAGTTGGACCCAGAACTACGCCTTGAAGGGACTGCTCGTATTTCTCTTACTGCTCGCAATCCTGATGTTCCGTTCGCACGGACATCCCGAGGAGTTACTGGAAGAGAAGAATTAGCTAAAGCCTGCCGCCATGAATTGCCGCCGGCGCTTATTCTTGATTGGCGAAGTGCTCGGCGATGACCTGCCTGTCGTGCCCGGTCAGCGTATTGGCCACGCTGCACATGTTGGTAGGCGTCTTCGGCCGCCCGCCACTGCGGTAGGTAGTGGTTGAGCAATGCCGCTGGTAGGTACCGAACGCCTCGATGGCCGCGACTAATTCCTCTGCACTTCTTCCAGCCAGGTCCGGAACGTCATCCTGGGTGGAAACTCCGCCCGGCCCATGACAGGCTTCACACTCATCGATCAAAGCGGGGATATCCCCGCCTGATGCAGATGAGGCAAGCATGATCATCAGCACCAAGGCCATGCCACTGGATATCCTGTCAATGGCTGACCGCATCATCCAAAATAACTCCCGAACGGGTTCAAGGTTCTCTCCCGGGCCAGTCCAGCCGCTTCGGTCTCATATTCATCGCTCATTTCCTGTCGTGTTTAGTCCAGATCCTGGAGTACTTTCAATACCGATGTGCGGGCCAGCCTGATTACCGCTGTCAACTCCCTTTCCGCGGTCGCGGCGGCAGCACTGTGATTACCGGAAGAGTCCAATTCGTCAAGACTGTCGAATTTCTCCAGCCACAGTTCATGAAGGTTACCGCCGGCAAGCGGCGCCGGCTCCGGCATCAGCATCATCAGGTCATGAATCATCGCCGCGCTGGCGCTTGCATTCACTGCGGTTGCTGCTGGGTGATGCAGTGGATACCGCCGCCGCCCAGTGCAATGTGTCCGATCTGCACCTGAACGACTTCACGATCCGGATACAGCCGCTGGTAGGTTTCAACGGCCTCCGCGTCGCGCTCATAACCATATCCGGGGACGATCACTGCACCGTTCGCCAGGTAGGCATTCACATAAGAGCTGCAGCCACCGTTCCATACATCCGGATGATAAGGGCCTTCGTTGATAAACTCTATTTCGAGCGTGCGCCCCCGGGCATCGGTCTGGCCTTTCAGCTTTGCCAGGTTCTCCTGCCCTACCGGGTAGTGCGGGTCCGTCCTGTCGGGATTGACTTCGAGCAAGACCCGGCCGGGTTCGATGAAGGCGGCTATACCGTCAACGTGACCGTCCGTCTCGGTCTCTTCAGCGTCCCCGGGAAGCCAGATCACTTTTTCCGCGCCCAGCGTGCGGCATAACTCCTCATCAATTGCCGCTTTTGACCAGGCCGGATTGCGGTTGGGATTCAGAAAACAGGAGTCTGTTGTGATGACCGTTCCTTCGCCATCCACGGTGACGCCGCCACCCTCTGCAACCAGGTCGGAAGCGAATTCCCTTGCTCCGGCCAGTTTCAGGATGCGTGTACCCATCTCGGCATCCTGGTCATGGGGTTCATATTTATTGCCCCAGGCGTTGAATTTCCAGGTAGAACCCGCCAGTCCACCGTTATCGCTGACCAGGAAATTGGGGCCGGAGTCGCGTGCCCAGGAGTCGTCAATCGGCATCAGGATCACCTCGACACCTGCCCCAAGCAATTGGCGCGCTGATGCTGCCCTGTGCGGCGGAACCAGCATCCTGACAGCCTCGAACCGCGCAATGGTGTTGGCCACATCGGCATATTCCTGCGCCGTGGCTGAATCGTCAGCCCACAGGCCCTCGCGGCAGGGCCAGGCCATCCAGCAGCAGCTGTGGGGCGCCCACTCCCCGGGCATGTGAAAACCAAGGTCCCGGGGATTATTTGAAGCTTGGGGTCCGGTCATCTTTTTCTCTTCCGAAGGTCTGGCAGGCCGATAAGCTTAGCGCCCACTGCGGGTAAGCATAAAACTCAGCAGTGAAACGAGCAAAAGCGCAAGGGCAAAATAAAAGACGACGTGATAATTGCCCTGGCCCACAACCAGTGCCGCCAACCCGGGACCCACTGAACCACCCAGGGTCGATGAAGCCGAACCAGCAGCCACAGCGCTTCCATGCCGGTCGAGTGCAGCCAGCAATCCCTGAATGAAGGGAAGACAGAAAGCCCAGGAGAATCCCAGCAGGACACTGCCGGTCAGGTAAGTGGAAAAGCCGGTAGCGCTGATCATGGTCAGCAAACCGATTACCGCAATGGCAATACCCACAGCGAGCGGACCGATGCGCCCAAACCGGCTGCCCATCAAAACGATCGCGAAGGCTCCCGGTATACCGGCCAGTGACCCGGTCAGCATGGCCAGACCCAATTGTTGGTCCCGCAACGCCAGCGATACCCCGAACCGCTCTACATAGGTAAACTGCGCCATGTTGGCCGCTTCGAAAATCGCGAAACCCAGGCATCCGAAAATTGTCGCGCGAGCCAGCAAAACGTTCAATTCGCTTTTCAGCACCCGCCCAATCGAACGCACTGGCGCCTCATGGGGCAACCAGTGGCTGAGAAACAAGCCGCAGAGGTTCAATATCGCAAAACTCAGATAAACACCTTTAACGTCAAGCACGGACCCGTAAACAGGCAGCAGGTATAAACCCATTCCGCTGACAATAAACTGCAGTGTAATGAACAGCCCGAAACCCCGGTCCGTGTGCGGCCCGCGCGCAAAAGCTGCCACAACCGCCGTATAGGCTGCTCCCGCCCCGATTCCCGTCAGAAATCGAATACACATAAAGATGAACGCATGGTCGACCAGGAAGCCGGAGACCGCATCACCGATCATGGCAAACCCAAACGCCAGCATCGCCGTGACCCGCAAATCCAGATGATGCATGCGAAACGCCATGACCAGCGCAATCAGCGCGCTGCCCAGAAAGCCGATGGAAGCCGCCCAGCCGGCCTGAACCTCACTCAGAGTAGACTCATCGACCAACACACCCACCAGGGCCGGCAAGACCAGCAAGGGCATCAGCGTGATGGTTCCGGCGATTGAATAGATGCCGAAGCGGCTGACCAGATTCATGCGGATGCTCAGGCGCCTGCCGCCGGGGATTCTCCTGGACCCGCCAGCAAATCCCCATACAGATCGGGCCGCCGGTCCGCGAAAACACCCCAGGATTTGCGGTATTTTCCCGATTCTTCAAGATCCAGGACCGCCATAATCATCCCTTCGCTGACTCGATCCGCACTGGCAATAATTTCACCGACGTGATTGCTGATGAATGAGGAGCCGTAAAATTCCATTTCCAGGGAACCGCTCTTTTCCAGGCCTACGCGGTTGGATGCCAAAACCGGAACCACATTGGCCGCCGCATGGCCGCGCATGACCGTCTGCCAATGGTCCTTGCTGTCGAGGTCCGGGTCATAAACTTCGCTGCCAATGGCCGTCGGGTAAAGCAGGAGCTCAGCACCCTTCAGAACCATCGCCCGCGCGGCTTCCGGAAACCACTGGTCCCAGCAGATACCCACCCCGATCCTGCCGTAACGCGTATCGCTTGCAAGAAAGCCCGTGTCGCCCGGGCTGAAGTAGTATTTCTCCTCGTAGGCCGGAAACTGCGGGATATGGCTTTTGCGGTAATGCCCGGCAACACGGCCGTCGGCGTCGACGATTGCCACTGAATTGAAGAATGCCTGCCCGGATTTTTCAAAAAATGAAACCGGAATCACCACTCCCAACTCTTCCGCGACGGCCTGGAATCGTTGTACGGTCGTCTGTTCCTCAAGTGATCGCGCCAACCCGAAATGCTGCTCCTGCCTGTCGATGCAAAAATAGGGGGTTTCGAACAATTCCTGCAGCAGAATAATTTGAGCCCCCTCCTGCGCGGCGCTGCGAACCAGTTGTTCGGCCTTTGCAATGTTGGCATCGAGATCCCAGCTACAGGCCATCTGGGTGCACGCTACAGTTACTTTCATTCCGGCTGATCCTGAACAGGTAAAAGGCAGATCAGCTTAGCACCAGTCTGTCAAAGCGTGAACAATTCCAGTATTCTGCTGCCATTCTGTCACCGGGCACCTGCAAATTGTGAGGTTTTGAAATGCAATCAGCCTTTAGATGCACCTTTCTTATCCTGCTTTTGCAGCTATTCCATGGACCCGCCCTTACGGCCGCAGAACCGGCAACTGGAACAGATACAGCCCGTCTCGAAGGACTCGAGTGGCGCCTGGTCGGGCCCTATCGCGGCGGGCGCGTCACCACGGCAACCGGTGTTCCCGGCAAACCCAATCTTTATTACATGGGCGCGACCGGCGGCGGTATCTGGAAAACAGAAAACGCCGGTGCGACCTGGAAGAACATTTCCGATGCAGACTTCAAAGTCGGAACGATTGGTGCTGTGGCGGTCGCCGAGTCCGACCACAACGTGATTTACGCCGGTACCGGAGAATCACCCATTCGCGGCGTCACCACCAGCCATGGCGATGGCGTCTGGAAGTCGACCGATGCCGGCAAGAGCTGGCAGCATCTTGGATTGAAGGAAAGCGGCCAGATTTCGCGCATTAAAATTCATCCGCAGAACCCGGATATCGCTTTCATCGCCGTCCAGGGCCAGATTTGGGGGCCCAATGAGCAGCGGGGCATTTTTCGAACTGTGGACGGGGGCAAAAGCTGGAAGCAGGTGCTGAAAGTCAGCGAAAACACCGGCGCATCAGACCTGGCGATGGACCCGGCCAATCCCCGGATTCTGTATGCCGCGATGTGGAATCACGGCCGCAAACCCTGGTATATCCATTCGGGTGGCACTGATGGCGGCATCTTCAAATCCACGGACGGTGGTGACAACTGGGAAAAACTCGGTGGCGGGCTGCCGGATATGGTGGGAAAAATTGCCGTGGATGTCTCCGCCAGCAACCCCGAACGGGTCTATGCCCTGATCGAATCCGAGCCGGAAAAAGGTGGTTTGTGGCGCAGTGACGATGCCGGTATGAGCTGGTCGCTGATCAATGGTCACCGGGTATTGCATTCACGCGCCTGGTATTACATTCACCTCAAGGCTGACCCGGTCAATGAAGACACGGTCTACGTGATGAATGTGCCGTTGATGAAGTCAATTGATGGCGGCAAGACCTGGACGAAAATGACCACACCCCACAGTGATCACCATGATCACTGGATCAACCCGGCAGACAACCGCAACATGATCAGCGCTAACGACGGCGGCGCCACGATCACTTTCGACGGCGGCGAGACCTGGTCCAGCATCATGAACCAGCCCACTTCGCAGTTTTATCGGGTCAGCACGGATAACCAGGTGCCATTCCGGATTTATGGCGGACAGCAGGACAGCTCCACCGTCTCCATCGCCAGCCGCTCCCTGTACGGCGGGATCGGCGTCGCTGACTATTACGATGTCGGCGGCGGCGAAAGCGCCCATATAGCGTTCGATCCGGATGACCCCCGTTTGATCTACGCCACCACGATTAACGGCACTTTGACTGAATACGACCATGAAACCGGTCTGGAACGCTCGATTATTCCCTACCCTGAATTGGTCTACGGCAAGGATTCCAGAGACCTGAAATACCGGACCAACTGGAATGCCCCGGTGGCGGTGTCACCACATGATCCATCCATCATTTACTATGGCACGCAGATGGTTTTGAAAAGCGTTGACCGGGGAGTGACGTGGACCCGGATCAGCCCCGACCTGACCCGCAATGATCCGCAAAAACAGGGCCGTAATGGCGGCCCCCTGACGCCGGAAAATGTTGGCGCCGAGTTCTACAACACGCTGTTCTATATCGTTGAATCACCTCATCAGGCGGGCTACATCTGGGTTGGAAGCGATGACGGGCTGGTGCACCTGAGCCGGGATGGTGGCGCCAACTGGAACAATGTGTCGCCACCTCACAAGGGTGAGGCGATGATCAATGCCATTGAGATCAGCCCGCATGACCCGGCCACTGTCTATCTCGCGGTGACCGCTTACAAACTGAATGATTTCAGGCCATATATATACAAGACAAGCGATTACGGCGGGCGCTGGCAGCGCATCGATGAAGGTTTGCCCGAAGACACTTTTGTGCGCGTGGTACGTGAAGACCCAGCCCGCAAAGGCCTGCTTTATGCGGGTACCGAGGCCGGCATGTTCGTCTCCTTCAATGATGGCAAGGAATGGCAGCCGTTGAAGCTGAACCTGCCGCCGGTGCCCGTCACCGATCTGGCGATCCGCCAGGATACGCTGGTCGCTGCGACACAGGGCCGGGGTTTCTGGGCCCTGGACGACCTGTTCCTGGTTCGAGCTTCGACAGAAGGCGTTGGAAGCAAGCCCGTTCACCTGTTCGCTCCGAAACAAACCGCCATGTTCGGTAAAAGAGGATGGCCTTCGGAAGAATTTGAGGCGAACAATCCTGAGCCTGGTGTTCCGCTTTACTATTACCTGGAGGATGGAATTGAAGGCCCACTGGGGATAGAAATTATTGACAGTGAGGGGCAACTGGTCCGGCAATATTCCAGCGAGGAAACCGATTTTGAAAGTTGTCTGCTTCACAACATGGACCCGCGCAAGCCATACCAGCCGAAATATCCATCAGTCAAAACCGGGCTCAACAAGTGGAACTGGGACACCAAGCGGCAGGGTTTCAGTTGCGTCAGGGATATCACCCTGTTCGAAGGTCTGGATGGACCCAGCGCGACACCCGGTGATTACACGGCCAGAATTTCGGTCGCCGGGAAAACCGCCGAAGCAGCGTTTTCCCTGGCATTGGATCCGCGAATCACGGCGTCGGGTGACGAGATAGCCGCATGGTCAGCCCGGATGGACGAAACCACGAATCTGCTTGAAAGCGTTCTGGTCAGCCTGCGTCAAACCCGCAAAGCGCAAGGACAAATCAAGGCTTTGATGGACGAATTTCCAAAAGACAGCAATCTACAGCAATCCGGACAGGCGGCGCTCACTGCCATTGAAGCCTGGGATCACCAGATTATTCAGCCATTGCATGAAACCCTGGAGGACGAAGACGCCTGGGAAACGATGCTGGCGGGGCAGATCCGGTATCTGCTCAAAGTCATCGACTCCACCGGCGCACCCGTTACTGACGGCGCCTTGTCCCGCCTGGCTGATCTGAAATCCGACTGGGCAACGCTGGATTCGCTGCTGGAGGAAATCCGCAGCAATCATATTGATCCGATCAATGCCTGGGCGCGTGACAACAGTGTCCCACATGTAAACCGTGAATGATTTTTGGCAGAATTCCGGTCACCATTCAGGTGAACCCATTCAATCTGAATAAATTCCTGACGGTTTTCCTGGCAATTGCCGCTTCGCTCGTGCTGGCCTCATGCAAACCGCATTCTACTGAAGCCACGATGGACTGGCAGACTCCGGCTTTTCAGCTGGAGGATTCCAGCGGACTGGAAATTGACTACCCCGCCGATCTCAAGGGTCCTACCATCGTTCTTTTCTGGGCAAGCTGGTGCCCGTATTGCAAGGCCTTGATGCCGCATCTGCAAAGCATCGTCGATGAGTACGATGGCAGGATCGATGTGCTGGCGCTGAATTTCAGGGAAGATGAAGATCCCGCGGAATATATCAGCAATCGTGGTTTCGACTTCCGCCTGTTCCCCGAGAGTGATTCGGTGGCGCAGCTTTGGGGAGTAAAGGGAACGCCCGGCCTGTTTCTGGTCGACCAGACAGGGCGTGCCGTTTTCAGTAATTTCTCCCTGCCGGAAAAAGCCGGACCGGCAAATCCTGCCCTGGCGGTCGAGGACATGAAGCATTATCAGAAAGCGGCCCGCAAGGCGCCTTATTGGGCAGCCCATCTGCGGCTGGCGATAGACGGGGCCCTGCGGTAGTCAGAACCAGTCGTCGATGGCCCGGGCAAACCTGGAGGGTGCCGCCGGCTCCGTGCGCAGATACATCGACGGCTCGATCAATTCCAACTCCATGACCACGAAGTCGTCCCTGGCATCCCGTACAAAATCGATACGTGCATAAAGAAGCGGTCCCGCTATAGCCTCCAGCGCCTCGCGGCCACGGGCGAGTAACCTTTCCGGCGGCTTGACCCATCCGATTTTCGCTCCCCGTTCTTCCTGTGAACGAAACTCGGACTTTGCAGGCACCTTGAGGATGGCGTGACTGAACGCACCATTGAAAAAGAACAGTGAATATTCGCCCTCGTCCAGAATACGCGGCATAAACTGCTGAACCATGCATTCCCGGCCCCGGAAATTTGCCGCGATCCTTTCCAGGCGTTCAGCGGAATCTGATCGTAATACCCGGTACGCATCTTCTCCGTTGGCTCCAATCACCGGCTTAACAACCAGTTCTTCCGTATCCAACCGGTTAAAGTATGCAGCGATAGAACCAGCGGTCAGGGCGTCCGGCCAACAGGTTGGAACGATACCAATGCCTTTGCCCTCCAGATCCTGCAAATAGGTTTTAGCCAGGTTCCAGTGGATGACATCCAGCGGGTTCGCGAGGTGGGTTTGCCGGTTAATATCCGCCAGGGTGTCCAGAAAACAGGGTACATCGTTCCAGTAATCCCAGGTCGAGCGGACGATGACGGCGTCGAAATCGCTCCAGGCGGTATCAGTCTGCCTCCAGGAAACCGTCGAAACCTGCCAGCCGAGATCCGCCAGAGGATCGATGGCATGCTCGTCATCAATGACGAAACCGCCCCTTTCTTCGAGGCTCAGGAAGGCGCATTTTTTCATCCCTACATGATATTCGGAACTCCGCACGATGGCTCGGTTTTTTAAATAAAAAGCACCTCGAATCCATCATGTGCTAACACTCCATCCGCAAAGCCCTGGTGAAAAGCGCAACCTGACCTGTCTGATGCTCTCGATGCTGCAGACCCGGACGGCAAGGCGGCAATACTCCGGAAGGTAAGAGTAGTAGTGCAAAACCAGTCCATTCATTAGAATGGACTGATCCCATGTTGCCCGAAAACCTGTTTTCCTTCATTACCCTGTACCTGGTCGTCGCCTGGGTGGCCGGAATTCACGTGCTGCTGTACAAGCGCAATTCGCGGGCCGCTTTTGGCTGGCTGGGCCTGATCATCGTTTTCCCCATCGCGGGTGCGTTACTGTACGCGCTATTCGGGGTTAACCGCGTTCAGCGCAAGGCGCAGCGTATCTCCCAGGATTCAGACCCGGGGCCCGGGCAGGCACTCTGGCCGGAAAAAACGATTGAAGGCGCCTCGATGAGCAGGCCCGGCTTCAATGTTACCGGGAGCAAGCTGATCCCGGGGAATCACGTCATGACCTTCTACAATGGGGAAGAAGCCTACCCGCCGATGCTCGAAGCCATCGATTCCGCGCGCAGGGAAATTCTGCTGAGCAGCTACATATTCGATAACGATGAAACCGGGCGCCGATTCGTTAAAAAGCTCGCCGCCGCCCGCAACCGGGGTTGCACAATCTGCGTGCTTGTCGACGACGTGGGTATTCGTTACAGCCTGCCGACCATAATCAGGGAATTGAAGCGCTATCAGCTCCCATTCCGACGCTTCATGCCGCTGCGGCTGATTCCGCCGAGTTTCAGCATTAACCTCCGTACCCACCGCAAGCTCCTGATCGTGGATCGCAGGGTGTCATTTGCCGGCGGCATGAATATTGGCGACCGCCAGTTGGTGAACGGCCCTTCGTCGCATCGCGCCAGCGATTTACATTTTAGCTTCGATGGGCCACTAACCGCTGACTGCGTCCGCTTGTTTGCCGAAGATTGGAAGTTCTCAAAGGGCAATGATCTGGAGACCTGGACAGGCACTCACAAAAACAGCGGTTCAGCCCGCTGCCGGTTGATTTCTGATGGGCCTGATGAAAATCTCGACTCGCTGATGCTGGTTATCATGGGCGCCATATCGAATGCGCGCCGGCGTGCCTGGATCATGACGCCTTACTTTTTGCCGGAACGACAAATCATGGGTTGCCTGCAGGCTGCGGCGCTTTCCGGTGTCGATGTCCGGGTTATGATTCCGGAAAAAAACAACTGGCCACTGGTGCAATGGGCGCTGCAGCACAACATGGCCGAAATGCTGCAGGCCGGAGTGCGCATCTACCAGCGGCCTCCGCCATTCGCACACAGCAAATGTATTATCGTTGACGATGATTACACCCTGCTGGGCTCGAGCAACCTGGATCCACGCAGCCTGCGCCTGAATTTTGAATTGGGAATCGAAGTGTTTGACCAGAAGATCAATCTCGAATTGAGCTCGCATTTCGAGGAAGTCGTGGCCCATTGCAATGCCTTCACGCCTGAACGGTTACAAAGCCGCCGCACTCTGGCTCGCCTGCGGGACGGTGCCGCGGCATTGTTCTCCCCCTATCTTTAAGGCCAGGGTAGGTTATCGCTATTTTGTTCTATCCATAACTAAATCCAGTTTTTACCAGTCCGCGACGAGCGCATCATGGTTCGGTAAATTTTAAAACAGTTGATTACAACGGAAAATTCTTCAGGATAGTTATAGAATGTGCAGTGTCGAATGACGCCATAGTGCCGGGTTGAAAACCATTATGAACAAGCATACTCACGACGCTGAATCCCATGTAAAGAGAGCCGCAGAGGCCTTGAAAGGTAAGGGTTTAGGCACCGCGCGCGGAGTGGAAACCCTGTTTCGCAGTGCCTACCGGGTGCAGATGGACCTGACGGGCCTGGCCGATAACAAGGCCAACATGATGATCAGCATCAACGGAATCATCATCTCGATCATCATTGCAGCCGTGGCCCCCAAGCTGGATGCCAACATCTGGTTGCTGCTGCCCACCACGGTCTTCCTGCTCGGCACGCTGGTTTCCATTATATATGCCATTCTCGCTGCCCGGCCCCGGGTTCAAACCAAACACATCACGCTGAGAGACCTCGAGCACAGCGGGGGCAATATCCTGTTTTTCGGCGATTTCGCCAACCTGACCGAGGACGAATTCACGGATGGCATGATCGACCTGATTCATGAAAAGAATGTTGTTTATGAAACCATGATCCGGAACCTGTACGGCCTGGGTTCCGTGCTCAGGAAAAAGTTCGCCCTGCTGAAAGTGGCCTACACGAGTTTCATGCTGGCCCTGATTCTGGGTGTTTTATCCTACATCGGCGTATTTGTCTGGATTCTGCAGACTGCCCCGCACAGTTAAGAAGTAAAAGACCTTGCGATAGGTCAATGCCAGGCACCACACGGTGCCGTATGCTTTTCATCGCGGCCCTCATGGCGAGAGAGCGAAGATGAAATTCATTCCAAAATCCATTCTGGGAAAACTCTACAACAGGACCAGCCTGCGTAATGCGGATGGAGCCGTTCGTTTTTCTGTCAAGAACCGACTCAGCCCGGCGGCTTTACGGCAAGTTTCACACATTGCCATAGATGGACAGGTGATCCCCGACGACCTGACCCGTATTTCCTGTGATGGCAGTGCTGCTTTTCCCATCAGCGAGATCAGTTCCGGGGAGCCGATCGATTTTCCACTGGGCGCCCGGCTCGATTTCTTTCTTGATGTCGATCCGCTGGAGCCGGGTCAGCACGACGTCCGGGTTGTATTTGACGCCCCGCCCTTTGGCCAACTGAAACTGGAAGTCCGGGATGCCCTGAAAACGGGAGAGAGATTACCGGGCACCGTACCGCGGGACCCCGAGGATGATTACAGCGATGAAATCATCAAAACGCGGCAGGCGTTCATTCATGAACAGACCGGTGCGGAACTAACCCATATTTCGAGTTATTCATTTGACCCGCATGTCACGCAGGGAAACATCGAACACTTTACCGGCGCAGCACAGGTCCCGCTTGGTTTTGCCGGCCCCCTGATGGTCGACGGCGAGCACGCCCAGGGGGAATTCTATGTGCCGCTTGCGTGCAGCGAAGGCACACTGGTTGCATCGTATAACCGGGGTATGAAGGTGTTGCACCGCAGCGGTGGCGTCAAGTGCGCAGTGGTGGGTGACAATATGCAAAGGGCCCCGGTTTTTATTTTTGAAGACGCCGGATCGGCTCGCCGCTTTGCCGACTGGATCGTCGAAAAAACCGCGGAAATCCGCATTGCCGCGGAAGCTACTGATCCATTCGTACAGCTGAAATACATCGACTATTACCTTTCAAACAAATTTGCTTTCCTGCGTTTCAACTTCAAAACCGGAGATGCAGCAGGCATGAACATGGTTGGCAAGGCGACATTTGCAGCCTGCAACTGGATTTTACAGAACTGCGATGAAGTAGAAATCCAGAAATTCTTCCTGGAATCCAACTTCGCAACCGACAAGAAATCTTCAATGATCAACATCATGCGCACCCGCGGAAAACGCGTCACTGCCGAGGCGGTCATCAAGCGCGAAGCCCTGCTCGACATCATGGATGCTGACACCGAGTCGGTCTATCAGCATTACAAGGCCGCTACCGTCGGATCAATGCTATCCGGCGCCAACAACAACGGCTGCCATTCGGCCAATGCAATCACTGCGATTTTCCTCGCCACCGGACAGGACGTGGCCAATGTCGCGGAGTCCTCGGCCGGGATCATCTACTCGGAACTCACTGCGGATAAGGACCTGTATTTCTCAATTACCCTGCCTTCCATGATCGTGGCCACCTGCGGTGGGGGCACGGGACTGCCCACGCAGAAGGAATCGCTCGCAGCGATGGGTTGTTACGGCGTCGGCAAGGTATACAAGTTCGCCGAAATCGTAGCCGGAACCGTATTGGCGGGTGAAATCTCCCTGGCGGCGGCAATTTCATCGCTGGATTGGGTTTCCAGTCACGACCAGTACGGGCGTAATGATCCCGGAGCGGCCAAAATACCCTGACCAGTCAGCGCGGCTGGTTCAGGAACAATTGCTCGCGGTCGCCTGTCCCTTCCATGTACGCGACCAGGTTGGTCATGGAAATGTCGTTTTTCAAAAACAGGCTGCTGAAGGTATTGATACAGGAGGGGCCGGATGCGTCGGGAAACCTTGCCCTGAATTCACGGCGAAAGACGATGAACTCGGCGTAAGCGTAAAGCTTGCCGAAATTGAAATTATTGGATTGTTCCAGTTCCCCGCTAAAGCGCTCTGACTCCAGCAGTGCACGGTATTCACCGGGCGCACGCCGGTACACGAGTTCCACAAACTCGCGCGAGTGATCCAGAACGTTCGCCTGCAGTCCTGAATCGCCTGTAGAGATCGATCGGCCGGTCATACCGCCGGTATTATAGATGGAGACTCGCGGCCCCAGGCAATCATTGAGCTGTCTTAACAGATTAAGGCCCTGGGAAACCAGGGCCTTTGCCATTTTTCAATGCTTCAGGATTTATTGTGCAGGATTTCCCACAGATAATCTGAGTGTGAGCCGCAAATGCTGCTGAATTCATTGGCTTCGGCATTTTCTCCATCGCCATAGATTGCGTCAAGAATTTCACCCCTGGCCTCGAGCAGGTCAGCGAAGTTTGCGCCAGTCATGGTGCCAAGCCGCCGGTACTTACCGCCTACTACGTGAGACGACCAACCCCAGGATTTGATTTTTCCATCGGCAACGGCTTTGTCATAGACAGGCGCGAATATCTTTTCAACGATCTCGTCAGCACGCTCTTCGTTCGCAATACTGCACACGTGATAGACCGATAGTCCCGCACTTGCCCGTTCGTCGGTGATGCCACTGCCACTTTCGACTTTCCAGATGTAGTCGTCGTGTGCGCCGCAGATTTCAGCAAACCCATCGTCAACGCCACCCGCCGCTTCATCCGCTCTCTTGGCCAGGGTTTCCTGTGCGGCCAGCAATCCGGCTACGCTGTCTGACATGTGATACTGGATTTTGCGCCACTTGCCGCCGGTGTGATGTGAAGTCCACCCCCACGCCGAGATCGTGCCATCGTCCACGGCCGCATCGTAAATTGGCGCGGCATTTTTCTTGATCAGCTCATCCGCCTTGTCCTGAGTAGCGGTCTTACAGTAAAAATAGGTGGCGTAGATGTAAGTGTCTTTTTCCTCTTTTTCATCCTGCGCCGACAGGCTGACAGGGGCCGAAATGGTCAGCGCCAGAAGGGAAGTCAATAAATATCTTTTCACGTTGTTGCTCTCCTCAATTGGACAGAATTGTCCTTTTTATGCCATGGAAGTATATATGACCTCTGAATTTTTGCCATGCCGCCGGATTTACTCTTTCATCGGGGTATCCGGACCAACAACGACCTGAAAACAAAATCCAAAGTAACTATTTGGCGTCTGCCGGCGTCAAATACCGAAGCAAAGGAATAAAAGTTATGCATGAGGGAATACGCGATACCTCCGCACAGGATGTATTGCTTGAAAACACCAAGCACCGGCGTTGGCTGAAAACAGCCTTGCCCATCGCGATGGCCGCGATACTGATTGCGCTGCTGGTGTCCGCTTTGAGCACCTGGTTGAGTGCCGAAGCCAGTGTGTCTGCCGACCGGATTCGTACCGCCGTGGTCAGCCGTGGCGACCTGGTGCGCGACCTGACCGTGCAGGGCCGGGTCGTGGCCGCTGTCAGCCCCACGCTATACAGCCCGGCCACCGGCACAGTGACACTGCAGGTCCTGCCTGGCGACCAGGTCAGCACGGGCCAGGTGCTTGCCGTCATCGACAGCCCGGAAGTTCGTTCTGAGTATTTGCAGGAGCAATCCACACTGGACCAGTTGGGCGCCGAGTTGGAGCGCGAGAAAATCCAGGCTCGTAAAGCCCAGGTAACCAGCCAGCAGACCATCGACCTCGCCAAGGTCAAGCTGACCGCAGCCGAGCGCGAAATGCGCCGTGCCGATGAGTCCATCAAGACCAACGCGATTTCCGAGATCGACTTTGAGCGCGCCCGCGATGAACTGGCCCGCGCCACGGTTGAGCACAACCACGCCGTGCAGGACGCTCAGCTCGAAAGTGAGAGCCTGGAATTTGAGACAGCTACCCGCCAACTGGCTGTTAGCCGACAGAAACTGGTGGTAAATGAACTCAACCGCCGGGTGGGCGACCTGACGATTACCTCCCCGGTCAACGGCATCGTTGGCAACGTGGAAGTTGATCAAAAAGCAGTCGTCAGTGAAAACAGCTCGCTGATCACCGTGGTGGATTTGTCAGCGTTTGAAGTCGAAGTGCGGATTCCCGAGGCCTATGCAGACGATCTCGGGATAGGCCTGGCCGGAGACGTTCAATACAACGGCAACGAATACCGCGGCAGATTGGTGTCGCTCTCGCCGGAAGTCGTCAACAACGAAGTAGTGGGTCGCATCCGTTTTGCGGATGACGCACCTCCCGGTTTGCGGCAAAACCAACGCGTATCGGTGCGCGTTCTGATGGATGAATTAATCGGCGTGCTGAAACTCCAGCGCGGATCGTTCGCCGACAGCAGCGGAGGCCGGATGGCTTTCGTCCTGGCGGAAAACGGCCTTGCCGAACGGCGCGATGTCCGCCTGGGCGCCCGCAGCGCTTCCGAGGTCGAAGTCATTTCCGGCCTCGCAGAAAATGAACGGGTAATCATTTCGAGCATCGCAGAGTTTAAGGATTACGACACGATACAGGTTGTCGACTGATACGAACTACACAATCTTGGAGGACACATCACATGCTGAAAATGAGCAATATCAGCAAAGTTTACCGGACTGAACTGGTCGAAACACACGCCCTGCGTGAACTCGACCTGCACGTAGAAGAAGGCGAATTTGTCGCCGTGACGGGCCCTTCAGGATCGGGTAAGACCACCTTCCTGAACATCGCAGGCTTGCTGGAATCACCCAGCAGCGGAGTCTATGAACTCGATGGTGAGGATGTCAGCCAGCGCAACGACAAACATCGTTCACGTGTGCGCAATGAGAAAATCGGATTCATTTTCCAGAGTTTTAACCTGATTCCGGATTTGAGCCTTGCCGACAACGTCGACGTGCCCTTGCGCTATCGCGGCTGGTCCGGCCAGAAAAGGCGCAAAGTGATAGGC
Source organism: uncultured Lysobacterales bacterium (assembly GCA_937924405.1). Lineage (GTDB taxonomy): Bacteria > Pseudomonadota > Gammaproteobacteria > Xanthomonadales > SZUA-36 > JAHEFT01. The sequence continues at coordinate 15,982 of CALDVW010000088.1, read as the reverse complement.
GAGATGCTGGACCTCGTCGGACTGGGTTCGCGCAAAGACTACCTGCCCTCGCAGTTGTCGGGCGGGCAACAGCAACGGGTTGCCATTGCCCGGGCCCTGGCTGGCAAACCACGGTTCCTGCTGGCGGATGAGCCTACGGGAAACCTGGATTCGGAAATGGCGTCGGTGGTGATGAACCTGCTGGAATCCATCAACGACGAAGGCACGACCATCGTGATGGTCACGCACGACCCAGACCTGGCCCACCGCGCCAGCCGCAATATTCATATCCTTGATGGCCGGGCCAGCGATCTGGGCAGCACCGGGCCGGCCAATGTCACGCCCCTGCCGGAGCGGGGAGTGGCCCGTGTTTAGCTATTACGTCAGGTTGGCGCTGGCCAGCATGAAGCGGACCCCGGTCCTTTCGGCCTTGATGATATTGGCGCTGGGCCTCGGTATCGGCGCATTCATGACCACATTTACCGTTTATTACCTGATGTCCGGCGACCCGATTCCGCATAAGAGCGGCGTTCTGTATGCCGTGCAGCTGGATAACTGGGACCCGAATGAGCCGCCGACCGAGTCGGCCAAGGATGTTCAGCCGCAATTAACCTACCGCGACGGCCAGAACCTGATGAATGCGGATACGCCGGCAAAACGCCAGGCGCAAATGTATGCGACCAATGTGGTAGTCGTACCCGAGGGCGACGATCCTCCGTTTGATGAGAGTGTCCGGGCGACTTACCAGACTTTTTTCGACATGTTCGACGTACCGTTTCTTTATGGACAACCCTGGACTGATCTGGATGATGAAGGTCATGCCAGCGTTGCAATCCTTGGGCGCGAAATGAACGATCAGCTGTTCAACGGTGAAAACAGCGTGGGCCGCAGCATTCGCCTGGATGACAATTATTTCGAAATTGTTGGCGTGATCGACGATTGGCAGCCGATGCCGCGCTTCTACCATTCCGACTGGAGCCGCGCCTTCGCCGACGCGGAACAGATTTTCATCCCGTTCAGCCGCGCGGTCGACGGGCCGATGGGGCCCAGTGGCAACACCAACTGCTGGAAGCCGATGGATGACAGTCTGCCGGCAATCGAAGGTTTCCTGCAGTCAGAGTGTGTCTGGACACAGTTCTGGGCAGAACTTGAAACACCGGAACAGGCAGCGGCCTACAAGGACTACCTGGACAACTACGTCCGTGAGCAGAAAGAGATCGGGCGCTTTGAGCGGCCGTTGAACACCTTCATCTCCAACGTACCAGAATGGATGGAAGTGATGGAGGTAGTGAGGAACGACAACCGGGTGTTGACTCGCCTGAGCTTCCTGTTCTTCCTCGTCTGCGTACTCAACACCGTTGGCCTTCTGATGGCCAAGTTCCTGGGCAAAGGTGGCGAAGTCGCCTTGCGGCGCGCGATGGGCGCGAGCCGGGGTGCAGTTTTCAGCCAGAATCTGGTGGAGGTGGGGCTGATCGGCCTGCTCGGAGGCCTGGTGGGTACGGTTCTGGCCTGGCTGGGCCTGCGGGCGGTGGAAAACCTCTATCGCGGCTACCAGCACCTGGTTCAGCTCGATCCGGTGATGCTGGCCACCGCTGTCTGCCTGGCTACCCTGGCGGCCATCATAGCCGGTCTGTATCCGGTGTGGCGCGTATCTCAGCTGCCGCCCGCCGGCCTGCTAAAGACACAGTGAGGAATTTTCCATGAAAGATATCGGACCTATTTTCAGGGCACTGACCCGCAACAAACTCGGCGCCATGCTAATCGCCCTGCAGATTGCATTAACCCTCGCCATTGTCACCAACGCGGCTTATATCATCAGCGAACGTGCCGAAAACATCGCGCGGCCTTCGGGGCTGGACGAGGCCAACACGGCGCTGTTCATCACCAACCTGTTTGATTCAAATGTCGACCAGAGACAGCTATACCGTGACGACCTCGACGCCATTCGCTCTATCCCGGGAGTTCTCGCCGCTTCGCCGGCACAGTCGATCCCGATCAGCGGCAGTGGTTGGGGTGAAGATCTCTATAACGACCCGGAGATGCCTTCCAACGAATCGATCAACTTCGGCAATTTCATGGTCGATGAGCACGGTCTGGAAACGTTTGGCCTGGAACTGGTAGCAGGGCGCAACTTCCGTCCGGAAGAAGTCAAGGTCAGGAGCTTTGACGACATGGATTTACCCGATAATCTCATCGTCAGCCAGGCGCTTGCCGATGAGCTTTTCCCCGATGGCGATGCGCTGGACAAAACCGTTTGGGACGAACCAAACGGCGAACGCCCCATGCGTATCATCGGTATATACGACCATATGCAGAACGCCTGGCCAACTTCTTCAAATGTAAACAACACGGCGTTACTGCCCTCCATCGCCATGTTCGGCGGGCAGATGATGTACGTGGTCCGTTCCGAACCCGGGCAATTGCAAACGGTGATGACAGCCGTGGAGGAATACCTGGCCGGAAACCGCAGCAGAATCGTGGATATCGTCCGCAGCTATGAGGAACAGAAACGCCGTACCTATTCCGGCGATATCGCGATGGTGAAGTTGCTCAGTGTGGTCATCGCGACCCTGGCCGGTGTAACCGGTCTTGGAATCGTGGGTCTGGCCTGGTTCAGCGTGACCCAGCGCCAGAAGCAGATAGGAACCCGCCGTGCGCTGGGTGCCACGCGGAAGGATATTATCGGCTACTTCATGGTTGAGAACTGGCTGATCACGACCGCCGGGCTGGCGATAGGCCTGGTCGGCACGCTGGCGCTGAACTGGTTTCTGGACACCCAGTACGAGGTGGGCCGGGTACCACTTTGGTACCTGCCGCTCGGCGTCGTGGCCTTGTGGACGCTCGGACTCGTCGCCGTCTTGTTGCCTGCCCGCCGGGCGGCCAACATACCACCGGCGCTGGCTACCCGGAGCGTGTAACTACTGCAGAGCCTGGCACAAAGCGACGTTGTCCAGAACGATGCGCTCGATGGGAATTTCTCCTGACAGAGCCGGCGACGTAATGTCGTAGGTCAACACGGCAGCGTTACAGCCGGACCACTTGATCGTCATGGTCCCGATTTTCACCGGCGCATCCGGCGCCGGTTCGGCCGAATCGAAGACACCACCGACGGTCTGGAACACATTCATCGTCGCGGTATCACCGTCGAATGTACCCTGGGCTGTCAGCCAGCGGTGGCCCGGATCGCCGAGCATGGCCGTCACATCTTCCGGCGGGCGCTCGACATCGAAAGTGAACCAGGCCATGAAGATGACGCCGGCGTCTCCAAACACGGAAATGAGAAAGCCCTGGCCGGCAGTTTCCGGGTCGAACCAGGCATCATTGAGCCCCGCATTGATGACAAATTGCTCGGGCACCACTTCGCCATCACTGAGCAGATAAACGCCGTCGGTGGATGACATGAAAATACTGCCGTCTTCGCCCAGGCCAAAGGTCGGAATCTGAAATGCAGTATCCGCCAGCACGATCGTTTCCCAACCCTGGCCGCTCTTTCTCAGGCCCCATACCCTGCCCGAACAATAGTCACCAAACAGGTACATTCCATGCAGGTTCGGATAAGCATTTCCCCGATACACTTCACCACCGGTGACGGAGCAGTTTCCATTGTCATGTGAATACTCCACAACGGGTAGCGTCAGGCCGGATTGGTCACAGACATTGCCGCCCCGGCAGTGATTGCCTTCCATGATATTCCAGCCGTAATTTTCACCTCCGTTCGAACCGGCTGATTGAAAATTAACTTCTTCGTATGCGTTCTGGCCGACATCGGCAATGAAAAGATCGCCCGTTTCGCTGTCGAAACTGATCCGCCAGGGATTGCGCAGCCCAAGCGCCCAGATTTCATCCTCAACCAGGTTGTCTGTGGTAAACGGATTGTCATCAGGGATGGCATACGTACCGTGCGCGGGATCGACATCGATTCGAATCAGCTTGCCCAGCAGGGTGCCGCTGTTTTGCCCATTGCCTGAAGGGTCGTTCGCCCCACCACCGTCGCCCAGGCCCAGGTAAAGCATGCCGTCCGGACCGAACTGCAGGCGGCCGCCATTATGGTTCGCGGCCGGTTGGGCTACGGCCAGAACAACCTGATGGCTGGCAGGATCCGCGAGGTTTGAATCGTTGCTGACCTGGTACCGGGCCAGCACGGTTCCGCCATCGTCCGCGGTGTACCAGACGTAGAAATAGCCGGACGCATGGTAATCGGGGGAAAACGCCATGCTGAGCAATCCGCGCTCTCCCCCTGCCGTGACCCGGTCTTCCATGTCAAGGAACGGCGCAGCGAGGGTTTCCCCGTTTTGGTGAACATAAATTAGACCGGACTGTTCTACCAGGAAGAGCCTGTTGCTGCCATCGCCGGCGTTGACGATATCCACTACCCCCGCCTGGCTGCTGATCTTGGTGAACTCCAACTGCGGGTCTTCCGCCCACAGACCGGCAGTTACCAGGGCTCCCAGTGCAGCAACGAAGCGGACCGCGAGTTGTGAATTCAGAATATGCGTCAATTTCATGTTCATGTTTCTCTTCCCTTGCTTTACCTGCTCGCCATACTTAAAGAATAGCCCAATATAAATGACTTACCTTCAACAGCACCGTACGGCGCAGCTATTGGAAACACTCAATTCCTGAACAACAGCGATGACAGGCCGTAGAATACCAATGCCATCAGGAGAACGGCTGTAAAGCCGAAGTGGACTGCCAGTAAAGTAGCCAGAACGGCGCTGATGACCGAAGCAAAGCCGTTAAGGCCCCAGGCCCAGGGTATGAAATCAGGTGCCTGAGCGGCTACCCGCTTCAGGCCGAGGGGAAAGGGCATGCCCATGAAAAAGGCCAGCGGGGCGATCAGCGCCAGGGAAATCCCGATCCTGATTCTTTCGTCCAGCCCCATCAGATGCTCGAAGCAAGTGGGCAACAGAAAAACATACCCCAGTGAAATGGTGATAATGGCTCCCGTAACAAACTGAACGGGCGAACGTCCGCTCGCTTCGAGGCGATTTGCCATTCTCCCGCTATAGCCACTGCCTGCCCCGGCGAATATCAGGAATCCGGCCAGTACGACCGCAACCGAGTAGAGTGGATGTCCGAGAAACAGAATGAATTTCTGGATGAAAGCCATCTCGATGAAAAGAAAGGCCAGCCCCAACAGGAAAAAATAGCTGCCCATCCTGCCGGCGATTCCGGCAGGCCAGCCTGGCCGGATGCGCGCCAGTGGCAGCAAAATCAGGATCGACCCCGCGATGACGGCCTGGACCAGGGTGGCCACCAGGATGAGGTAGCCCCATTCGATCAGACTGGCCCCGCCTCGTTTGCGCAGTGCAAGCACCTCCGGAAGCACACGCCATTTGAAGAAGTGAAAGAAATAAGGGCGATTATCCGTCGCCGGTGCGATATAGAACTTGTATCGCTCAATGAAATTCCCCGCTTCGGCATCCAGCAAAGCAGCAATACCGTCGTAAAAGTAGGGAAACTCCAGTTGATTGAAGCGGTTCGCATCGCCGGGTTGCATTGACGGAAACCAGGCAAGATCAAAAAAGCGGAGTTGTGCAAAGTCACGAATGGCGTCAATATCCTCTGGCTGGAACGGCCGCTTTCCGGCCAGCAGAGTCAGCGTATTCCAGCTGCGGATCACCACCAGCTGTGATTCAGGCTGTGACACGCCCATTTCCCGCATCGCCGCGATAACGGTCGCCACCAGTTTCAGGCTGTCCCTTGGGGGTATTCTCAGCCAACGGGTTATCGCCAGCAGGCCACCGCTCTCGAGTCGCTCGAGATAGCTCCTGATTCCCTCTACGGTATATAAATAACTTTCGTTCAGCGCCTGAACACCCGAACCGGTCACGCCAAATGAGTCCAACAGCCCGATCTGGATCAGATCGTAGCGCTTATTGCTCCGGGCAACAAATCCGCGCGCCTCAGCGATGTGCACGTCCACCAGCGGATGGTCAAAAACAGGCCCGGCAAACTCCGCAAAGCGTTCCCGGACCAGCGCGATCATTTGTGGATTGAGTTCCACGGCGTCGATATGGGAGGCGCCCTGCTGCAGGGCCAGCAATAAATCGGATCCCGCACCTGCACCCAACACCAGGACCTTCGGAGCATCCAGTATGCGGAACGGCAGGGCGGCCGTAACATCAGCCAGGTAATCCATCCCGCCCGGACCAGCCGCAAAGTCATTGATGACGCTGATTGCTTCGCCGTCGGTGAACACCGCGAGTTGCTCCGGCGGCAACGACTGCGCATTGAAGCTGAGTCCGGGTGCATGGCGGAAAGGGATGCGCGGACTCTCAACCACGCTCAACAGCCCCAGGGGGCTCGATTTTTCTGTAAGCACCCGACTGTCAACGACCTGCAGCGCTTGACTCAAACCCTTGAACTCGGATGGGCGCAACTCGACCCAGCCCTGCTGCAAGGTCAGCAGCAAGGCCGCGGACCAGGCGATTTGCGCCGCGATCAACGTCCCACCCGCAGTTACCTTGACCATCATGATTACAGAAGCTGACAGCGCCATTGCTGCCAGCAGGACCAATGCCTGGGGAGGCGTGAGCCAAAAGAGCAGGCTGATGATCAACAGGGCGCCCAGTCCGGCGCCGAAGAGGTCTACGAAATATATTCGATGTATCAGGGAACCGCGGCAGGTGAATGCCAATCCGACACAGAATGCGGCGAAGAAAAAGGGCACGATAAAGATCAGGTACATGCTGGCCAGGTGCAGGAATTGCCGTGGATTCCAAATCATTTCCAGTGCGTTGAAAGGCACTCGCTGACCCAACTCGACACAGCCGACTATCGACACGCTCAACAGCAAGGCGCTGAGCGCAAAAGCCTTATGGAACCGCGGTTCCAGCCACTGTCTGCCGAGGGCGATCGCCGTGCCGGAAGCGGCGTAACCCAGCAATGCGAGGCTGATAACCATCCAGGCAAAATGATGCCATTGCGTGATGGAAAGGATCCGCATCAACAGGATTTCGAAGGAAATCGCCGCGGCCGAAACCAGGCAAATTGCAGTCAGCAGAAAACGCATGGTCCCGGCTTAGTGACCACCCGTAAGCGGAACAAAGCGCACGGCGGTAATTTGCCGGGTAACGATCTCTTCTTCCAGAGTTTTCTCTATCAGCAACAACGATTGGATCTGGAACCGGCCGCCCACCGGGATAACCATGCGGCCACCCGGCTTCAACTGTTGAATCAGGGGGGGCGGCACGTGACTTGCAGCCGCCGTAACGACAATGGCGTCGAACGGACCGTGCTCCTGCCAGCCAAAGTAGCCATCGCCGAGCTTCGTCTCGATGTTTTCGTAGCCCAGACGTTCCAGCCGTTCCGCAGCCTCCTGCGCAAGGGGTTCGATGATCTCGATGCTGTAAACCTGCTTAACCAACTTTGCCAGCACGGCGGCCTGGTAACCGGAACCCGTGCCCACTTCCAGTACAACGTGTTCCGGTTCAGCCTTAACCAGGTCTGTCATCAGCGCCACAATATAGGGCTGCGAAATCGTCTGGCCATGACCAATCGGCAGGGGGTGATTCTTGTACGCCTGGGCTCTCTGCCCGTCAGGGACAAATTCGTGCCGCCGTACTTCTCCAAGGACCTCCAGTACCCTGCTGTCAAGGGCTCCGCCCGGCAGGGTTGAATCCCGTTCAGCATAGGCCCGTAGTTCCCTTACCAGCGCGGCCCGATTTTCAGTAAAGGTGGCTTCTTGCGCCACCGCCGATGCCGCCAGAAGTACAACGCAAATAACCATGTAGCATGACCGATTCAGTGGCATGGCAGATTCTCCTCCAATATCCAGGCGCCGTAGCCCACAACCTGGCTTTTGCCCCCTGCCGTGTCCCCGGAATTTCGAAGGTCCAGGGTCGTGACCCGCAAACTGCGTCGCCCGGCGGCGAGTAACAGGCCCCTGATCGCCCCGGAGCCACAGGCATTCTGCGGCGTTATCCCGTGAACGTCCTTGCGCTCGATCGATCTGCAGGTCGAGTGATCCAGCCGTTGCGCCTTCTCGTAATCGTGGTAATGACTCAGGTCGGAGCTCACGACGATAAGGGTTTCTTGCCCATTCCACAGACTTTCAATGACTTCAGCCACGACGTCTGGAGCCGCATCACCTACCGCCAATGGCACCAGCGAAAATGAATCGAGCACGGTTTGCAGAAAGGGTAACTGGACTTCCAGGCTGTGTTCAAACTGGTGGGGCGCATCGCTGAGAACCACCGCGGGGTGTTCCAGCCGGGCGATCACTTGACGGTCCAGAGGTACAACCCCGAGGGGTGTACGGAAGGCATCTGCGCCACTCACAGCCAATCCGTCCAGCGGAATGCGGTGGCTCGGCCCCAGCAACACGACACGGGTGTATTCATCATGGTACGGCTGCAGCCTGGCGTACGCCGTTGCGGCCACCGGCCCTGAATAGATATACCCTGCGTGAGGCACAATCATGGCCTTGGGAGCTGATTCCGGAGAGCCTGGCACACCGCTGAGCATCGCCCTTACGGTATTTTCCAGCTCTCCGTTGCCCGCCGGATAAAATTGGCCCGCAACTGCTGGTTCCCGAATCTGGGTCATGTCACTGACAGTATAGTACCGCTAGAATCATAAGCGTCGCAGATCAATCCATATTCCTGATATGGCTCAACACAGCGTGACAGCAGAGGAAATTGACCGGATCCATGGCACACCCGGGCGCTACTGGCATACGCTTGAAGACGGCCGGCTACAATGCGATCTGTGCCCCAGGTTTTGCAAGCTGCGTGAGGGGCAAAGAGGTCTCTGCTTCGTCCGGGGGTGCAGGCATGGCGAGCTGGCCCTGACGACCTACGGGCGCTCCAGTGGGTTTTGCATCGATCCCATCGAAAAAAAACCGCTCAACCATTTCCTGCCGGGAACGCCGGTGCTTTCTTTCGGCACCGCCGGTTGCAACCTCGCCTGTAAATTCTGTCAAAACTGGGATATCTCGAAATCCCGCAAATTTGACCGGCTGCAATCCAGGGCTTCACCGGACTCAATCGCAGCATCGGCGCTGAGAACTAACTCCCGAAGCGTCGCATTTACTTATAACGATCCGGTTATTTTCATGGAGTACGCCATCGATACCGCTCTTGCCTGCCACGAGAAGGGTGTCGAAACCGTGGCCGTGACTGCCGGTTACATCACCCGGGAACCCCGCGTGGAATTTTTCAGGCACATGGATGCCGCCAATGTCGATTTGAAGGCGTTTACCGAGCGCTTTTACCGCAAACTCTGCGGCGGCCACCTGGAGCCCGTACTGGAAACGATCAGGTACCTGAAGCACGAAACCCGATTGTGGTTTGAACTGACTTACCTGCTGATACCCGGTGAAAATGATTCGGAAGGTGAAATAGAGAGCATGACCCAGTGGATCGTTGAACAACTGGGGCCCGATGTGCCTTTGCACTTCACGGCATTTCATCCGGATTGGAAAATGATGGACAAGCCGGCAACTCCGAGCGCCACCCTGTCCCGTTCCCGCGCAATCGCGCTGAAGAACGGCATTCATTACGCGTATACCGGAAACATCCACGATTTCGCGGGATCGAGTACGTATTGCCACCAGTGCGGCAACATGCTGATAGGACGCGACTGGTATGAACTTTCAACCTGGAGCCTGGGGTTCGAGAAAACCCAACCGGTTTGCCAAAACTGCCAGACCCCCGTTGCCGGCATATTTGAAAGCCAGCCCGGAACCTGGGGTGCGCGTTGCCAGACGGTACGGTTACATGACTGACTACGAACTTTTTGACGCACATTTCCATATTATCGACCCGCGCTTCCCGCTGGTCCCCAACCGCGGCTACCTGCCGGACCGTTACACCACTAACGATTATCGCGAACGGCTGAAGGACTATCATCTCAAAGGGGGCGCCATCATATCCGGCTCCTTCCAGGCCTTTGACCAGGACTACCTGGTCGATGCCCTGGCGCGAATGGGCTCAGCCTACGTGGGTGTCACCCAATTGCCGGCATCGGTGAGTGATGAAGAACTGCTGGAACTGGACCGGGCCGGCGTACGCGCGGTGCGCTTCAACCTCAAGCGGGGGGGCTCCGAGGACATCAGCCACCTGGACGCCATGGCCAGGCGAATTCATGAACTGATCGGCTGGCATGTGGAACTTTATGTCGACGCCAGGGATCTGGACGATCTCATTCCGACCCTGGTCAACCTGCCTGCTGTGGGTATCGATCACCTGGGGCTCTCCAGGGCAGGTTTCCCATCGCTCCTGAAACTTGCCGAACAGGGTGTCCGGGTAAAAGCTTCCGGCTTTGGCCGGGTGGATTTCAATGTTCCGATTGCCCTGAAAGACCTATATGCCGCCAACCCGAAGTGCCTGATGTTCGGCACCGACCTGCCTTCGACCCGGGCAGCGCGGTCTTATTCGGATAACGATTTCCGCCTGGTTGTAAATACCCTGGGCGAGGCGGCCGCCCACCGGGTATTTCTTGATAACGCTCTGGATTTCTATCGCATACCGGACAGGTCCTAGATTCAGAGGGAGCGATTGAGGCTATTCCTCTTTCTCTTACTCAAGATTCAAATTGGCTGCTGACCAGCATGATCGAATGCGGCGCCAGCACCCATTCTGCGGGGCCAACGGATTCCGGACACGGCTCGCTGCTGGTGAAACGCAGCTTCCAATCCGGCGGCAGCCCAGCCGGCAGCCTGAACCGGGTAATTTTCTTTGAGGCGTTGAACAGAATAGCGACCGCATCGCTTACCGGGCTGGAGTCCTTCTGGTCCGGGTGGGTGGAAAACAACAGGGCGAGTTTCTTGGAGCCGATCCAATCATCATGCTGCATGGGGCGGCCATCCGGATGCAGCCATTCAATGTCACACCAGCCACCGTCGGTCGGCATGCGGCCATGGATATAACGCGCCAGGCGCAGAAGCGGCAATTGCCGGCGCAAGCTGATCAGGTTGCGGAAATCACGGGTAAAGTCAGGATCATCGTCCAACCGCTGCCAGTCGACCCAGCCGGATTCGTTATCCTGGGCGTACGCATTATTGTTTCCGCCCTGACTGTTGCCGAATTCATCACCGGCCAGCAACATGGGCGTACCCTGGGAAAACAACAGCGTTGCCAAAAAATTCAACCGTTGCTGGCGGCGCAGCCGGTTGATTCCGGGGTCATCGGTATCACCCTCGATACCGTGATTTTTGCTGTAATTATGGGCGTGGCCGTCGCGGCTTTTTTCGCCGTTGGCATCATTGTGACGCTTTTTGTAGCTGACCAGGTCAGTTAGCGTGAAGCCGTCATGGCTGGTGATGAAGTTGATACTGGCCGGGGGGTTACGGCCGCTCGGTTCGAACAGGTCGGCCGAGCCATGGATACGGCGGGCAAACTCGCTGTCCTGGTGCGCGTCGCCACGCCAGAACCGTCTGACCGTATCGCGATAGCGATCGTTCCACTCGGCCCACTCAACCGGGAACCGTCCCAGCTGATATCCACCGGGACCCGGATCCCAGGGTTCCGCGATCAGCTTTGCGCCCCACAAGCCCGGATCAGTGCCGATCCGGCTCAGCAGGGAATGTGGCTTGCGGAAACCCTGGCCGCTGCGCCCGAGCACGGTCGCCAGGTCGAAACGAAAGCCATCGACACCCATCTCCAGGTGCCAATAGCGCAGGCTGTCCAGGATCAGGTTCTGTGTCCTGATGTGGTCGGTATTCATTGTGTTGCCACAGCCAGTATCGTTGATATAACGTCCGGGGTTTTCGGGTTCGGTACGATAATAAGCCAGGTTGTCGATGCCACGAAAACTCAGGCAGGGCCCGGCCTCTCCACCCTCGGCCGTGTGGTTGTAAGCGACATCGAGGATGACCTCGATACCCGCATCATGTATGGCGTTCACCATGTCGCGAAACTCAGAGGCAGCGTCAATACAGGCAAATCGGTTGTCGGGCGCAAAAAACTGGATACTGTTGTAACCCCACAGGTTGCGCAATCCGCGCTGCACCAGGAAATCTTCATCAACCAGCGCATGCACCGGCATTAATTCCAGCGATGTGATCCCCAGCGATTTAAGGTGTTGCAGTACCTGGCCGTTGCTCATGCCCCGGAATTTGCCCCGCTCAGACTCCGACAGGCCAGGATGGCGCATGGTGTAACCGCGCACGTTTGCTTCGTAAATAATAGTGTTTGACCAGGGAATCCGAGGTGGGGTGAATTCTCTTTTCGTGTCCTGGGAGTCGACCACGCAAAGGGGTACGAAGGGTGCACTGTCCTGACCGTTTTTAAGCAATTTGCCAGGTTCCGATTTCTGATCGAAATCAAAAATGGCGGAATCCCATCGGAAATCACCCTCCAGACGCCTGGCATAGGGGTCGATCAGGAGTTTTGCGGGATTGAACCGCAGCCCTTTCTGCGGTTGCCACGGGCCATGGACGCGAAAACCATAGCGCTGGCCCGCCTGACAACCCGGCAGAAATCCATGCCATACGTCGTTGCTTCGAACCGGCATCATATAGCGGTCGGTTTCACGGCGCTGGTCGTCGTAAAGACATAGCTCCACGGCTTCGGCCGCTGCAGAGTACAGTGCGAAACTGACACCTTCTGGCTGGCTTACCGCGCCGAGTATTGCTGGATTTCCGGCCTCGATCATGTCGTGCAGTCTAAGCGCTTCTCCGGATCGCGTGAAGTCTCGGAGACCAATTCCCTGATCCGTTCAGAAAGACCGGTATTCCACTGGTCCGCGGTCATTCGCCAGCGCCAGTTGTCCCGGGTGGTTCCCGGCGTATTCATACGTGCGTCCGATCCCAGGCCCAGAAAATCCTGCATTGGCGCCACTGCCAGTGCGGAATGGCTGGAGAAAGCGAGCCGAATCATGTCCTGGTGGATGGTATCCTCCTTGCCACCCGTGTGCTTTAGTGCCCCGGCCCGGGTCACAGCCATTTCTTTTTCAGTTCGTGTATCGTCCCCGCTTCCCTTAAACCAGCCAAGCGTGGTGTCGTTGTCGTGTGTACCGGTGTAACAGACACTGTTTTCGGCAATATCCTCCACCCTGAAATCCGGATCACCGACTTCAAATTGCAGAACGACCATCCCGGGAAATCCCTGTCCGAGTCGCAACTCCTCTACCTCTGGCGTGATAACACCCAGGTCTTCCGCGACAATGGGCAAAGTTCCCAGCGAATTTCGCATCGCCTCGAATGGTGCTTCACCCGGCCCCGGCACCCACTTTCCGTCTTTGGCAGTATCTTCACCATATCGTACTGACCAGAACGATTCAAACCCCCGGAAATGATCGATACGCACCAGGTGAGTCTGGCGCCCCAAGTGGCGCATCCGGTCTATCCACCACCGGTATGCGGTCTGTTTGTGGAAGTCCCAGTCGTACAGCGGATTACCCCACAACTGGCCGTCTTCGCTGAAGTAATCCGGCGGTACGCCGGCTACCTCAGATGGCTGGCCGTCCCGGTCGATCAGGAGCAGTTCAGGATGGGACCACGCATCTGCGCTGTCCAGCGCGATATAGATAGGCATGTCGCCGAACAGGCAAATACCCTTTGCCGAGGCATGGTCTTTGAGCGTCTGCCATTGCCGGTCGAACAGGAACTGGGTGACGCGGGTGCACTCGATGGAATGCCGGTGTTCATTCTTCGCCCTGGCAAGCGCCTCGGGCTCGCGATGCACGTAGACTTTATCCCACTCCGGCCAGGGTTGTTCACCATGCGCCGTCTTTAAAACACGGAACAGCGCATAATCATTCAGCCAGAGATCACCGTTGCGGTGGACAAACTCCTCGTACTCCGTCACCAGGTCATTTCCCCCGCACGAACTGAGCCGGCCGGCGGCTTTCAGGAGCAGCGCGCGTTTGACTGGAATCAGGTTACCGTAATCCGTATATTCTGCCGGCAAACCGGCGAGCACCTCCACTTCCCCCCGGTCCAGCAGGCCGAACCGAATCAGGGGCTCGAGGCCGACCAGGTTCGCATTACCGGCAAATGCTGACAGCGGTTGATAGGGCGAATCGCCGTACGCGGTAGGGCCAAGGGGCAGAAATTGCCATACTCCGATGCCGGCTTCGACAAGCCGGTCGATAAAAGACAGTGAGCTATCTGCGATATCACCGATGCCATGTTCACCGGGAAGTGAACTGATGTGCATGCCGATACCGGCCTGGCGGCCCATATTCATGATGCAGGAATGCCCGGTCTGGTCCGGTGCTCCGCAGTTCAATGCCTGGATTCCGCTATCGATAGAGAGCACATGCTATGTGGTCTGTATACTGTGCCCGGTCAGCCCTGCCTGTAATGGTCTGGCAATTCTCCGAACATACGGTCGTAGAAAACGACACCCAGTTCATGCGTGGCCTCGTATCCATCGCCGGATTTCGAGATATTCAGCCAAAGATCGCCGGACTCGTATGAGAAGATGCCGGAGTCATCGCCGGGATTGGGCCGGGTGGGGTTCGGGCCGCGGTGACGGTAATCTTCGCTGGCGTATACCTCGTCACAAATTTCATTCCGCAAGTACAGTTGGGTTGTGTGCTCCTCACCGAAATCCGGCGGATAGACCTTCAGATGGATGTGCGTGGCGCGGGGAAAATACCAACCGGGGAAGGAGGTGACGAACTGCACACGGCCGCGCTCGTCCGAAGTCTGCATTCCTCTGAGGAAATTCTCCCCGCGCAGATCGATCTTGTCAGGTTGGGGAGTGCCGTCTTCATTGAGCACCAGGTTCTCCACACCCGAGTAATGGCCTTCGTTGCTCGCATGCCAGATGACCACCTTGGCGCCGGGCAGCGGCTTGCAGGTCATCACGTCCGTGACCTGGAAATTCAGGGTCAGTGGCATGCCCTTCTGCCCATCGAACAGGTTGGATCGCTCCGGGTATCGATCCGTGTGAAAAGGGCCGGTGACGTCCTGGGTAATTAGCCGGCAGGACCCGGCGCCGATGGCGCTGCGGGAACTATCCTGCGCCAGTAAGCGGCCGGCACCCAGGCCCCCGGCCAGAGCAGCCAGTCCCGTGATCAATTTTCTTCTTTGCATGACTCTCTCCTTTGCTACTCCCCTATGCGGGCAGCTTGTTATCCGGTTTTTAGCGCAGTATAGACCATGAAAGCCGGGGCATAGTTGTGCCCGACATCAATTTGACCGCTATTCGCGCGTCCTTCCTGCACCCGGGACGGGGCACACTTTCAAGTTATTCCTCCGGGATTTATTGCTATTCTTAATGCTGACAGCAGCTTAATCGGGGTTAGCGACATGAAAAAATTGTTGAATTGGGCAATTTTTATCATTCTGGTTGCGGCGGCGTTCGCGCTGGGAATGCGGGCATACCAGGGACTGAAGGAAGGCGACCCGGAACCCTGGCTGGAGGAAGTACCCGCCTCTCAGACCAACTGCTACACCCTTGCGGACGCTGGGCAATGTCTGTGCCAGCATGTCGAGACAGGTCGGAGAGTCGCCCTGGCGTATGAGGAATGTATTGCCAGGGCAACGAACTCTCCCCGGCCCTGATTCAGGAACTTCCTGTTTGTCGCTGCATTGTGGCTCTGAGCTTCAAGCGAATGGCTACT
Organism: uncultured Lysobacterales bacterium; assembly: GCA_937924405.1. Taxonomy (GTDB): domain Bacteria; phylum Pseudomonadota; class Gammaproteobacteria; order Xanthomonadales; family SZUA-36; genus JAHEFT01. Next base: position 484 of record CALDVW010000088.1, on the reverse strand, counting down.
GGCTGAATCACGCCTGCACGCGAAGATCAGCCAATAGGCGCTCTCAAAATCGTGGTAATGTTTTGCTGATGCAAACTTTACTTGCCCTGGTCTACGTAGGGCTCGGCAGCATGCTGGGCGGCCTGAGCCGTTACGGCTTGACCCTGGCCACCCAGAACATATCGGCTTTCAGCATTCCCTACGGCACACTGGTGTCGAACCTCGTCGGCTGCCTGGCTATTGGCATCATTGCGGGCCTCAGCGGTAAAACCGAATTGATGTCCACCGAGATGCGCCTGTTGCTGGCCACCGGCTTTTGCGGTGGCTTCACGACCATGTCTTCCTTCATCTATGAGCTGGGGCAGTTCGTGCAAGACAAGGAGTTTTTCTTCGCATCGACCTATTTTGTCGCCACGCTGGCCGGTGCGGGTCTCGCATTCGCACTGGGGCTGGTGATCAGCAGTTTCCTATTGAGGTGAATCATGGAAATTTCCGGACCGGCAGT
>CALDVW010000087.1 GCA_937924405.1 uncultured Lysobacterales bacterium | reverse complement strand
AGCAAACTGCCGCCGGATATCCACGCTCTGCGTCGCTGTGGGTCAACACGGACCCAGCGCATTTTGGACAGGTCAATCTGGATTCCCTTATCGCAACTCGATGTGCCCGCAAAAGCATGGCCGCCACATTTAACGGCTGTTAGCAGTCGATTTTCTGCTGCGAATTTTACAGTCGCGGAAACATCGGCCGAACTGTAGGGTTGTACTACCAGAGCGGGATACTGATCATAAGCTGCGTTCAGTAACAACCTTGCATCATCGTAAGCTGCACCAGCCGGTAAAAGGACGTTACCCCGGATGCTGTCGGAGAGCTCCTGGACGGCTGACCCTTGGAGCAAAATTTCTTCACCCTGCCCCGTTATCGCCTCAATGTTTGCGGCGATCTCAGCTTCAGCATCCGCCATCTGGGCGAGTGCAAGTTTTTGATGGAACGAAAGGGCTACAGCTGCAGCGACGGAAGACTTAAGGAAATGTCGGCGATTCACGTTGCACTCCTGATTGATTCTGGGCACTTTAAGTAATGTTATATCTCTCCTGTTGAATTGCTCAAGGCTCAGTCGTGTAAATTATTTCCGTTTCTGGCCGTTAGCAGAACAAATTGCCCCCCCAAATTTTAGCTGATTGAGTTCTGCTCTGCGCCATTTAGCCGACGTCAGTTACATTGCAGACTTCGACTATATTTAACGGTAACGCATACTGATATGAGGGCAGATTATGTACTCAAAGTCGATTCTCGGTGTTTTTCTCGCAATACTCCTGATCAGCTGTACCCAGTCAGAGGATGTCGTTCGCTCAGGAGTACCACAGCCCGTGGAAACGATTGACCTCGGGGCGTTGGTGACGGAAGACTTACCAGAGCGCGTCTGGGGAAAGGCAGTCTTCGCTGAGAGGGGGTGGACTGGACTAAATTCATTCGACGTCATGGCATGGGAGCAAGATTTACCTGGCGGGACTATCTCAGGATCCAATTCCTATTACACGTTTTTCAATCACGGTGGTCCCCATGTGGATGCACCAAATCATGTTGGAATTGGTGGCGGTCTGGATAGTTATCCGGTCGAAGTTTTCTCCGGACCAGTGAAGGCGTTCGATGTAAGCTATCTTTCGGCGGGTAGGACCATAGATATTGATTTCTTCAAGGCGAAAGTCATCGACCCGCATGACATAGTCTTAATCTATACCGGTTACCAGCCACCGCAGAATGAAACTTCATATCCTCAGAACATCACGATGTCGCGTGAAGCAGCCGAGTACTTGGCCAAGATTCCTATTCGGGCAATCGGCACTGATGCACACAGTCTGTATACGTATGACGATGACCGGCCAATTGAAGCTGATTCGGTGCTGGGCCGGGCCGCACCGGTCCACGAATCCTTTCTGTCCAGAAACATACCAATCTACGAAGAGCTTTTTAATGTAGACAGCCTCTTAGGTAAGCAAAATATGTTCTTCACCGGGGTACCACTGAACATTGAAAACGGGGATGGCATGATCGTCAGACCGGTCGTTTTTGTGTATTGACGATGTCCGCATCTGGCCGAACTGAGAACTAGTCTGGCCTGAAATTGCAGGCCAAATAGGTTCCGCTGACCGCCTGAATGCGGAATCGACCTTCTTACTGCTTGCAATCCCCGCACGCCCCGAACCGGAACCCGGTTATGCGTCGGTAGCTTTATTGGGGTTCACCTCCCCATCCTGGTTGGAAGGTCGGTCAAGGACCTCTTCGAGACGCTTGCAATATGTCTTCAGAATCTGAACGCGGGCGTAATGCTTATCGTTACCGGCCACCAGGGTCCACGGCGCTTGGCTGGTACTGGTGTGGGTCACCATGTCATGCACAGCCAGTTCGTAATCACCCCACTTCTCGCGGTTGCGCCAATCTTCCTCCGTAATCTTGTGCTGCTTGTGCGGGGTTTGTTGGCGCAGTTTGAAGCGAGCCAGTTGTTCATCCTTGCTGATGTGAATCCAGAATTTCATAACTACCAGACCGTGCGCGGCCAGTTGGCTCTCGAAGTGGTTGATCTCAGCGTAAGCGCGATGCCACTCATCATGCCGGGCGAATCCCTCTACACGCTCCACCAACACGCGCCCATACCAGGACCGATCGAACAAGGTGGCCCTGCCGGCGGGGGCCAATTGGCGCCAGAACCGCCACAGGTAGTGCTGGGCACGCTCCTCGTCAGTCGGCGCGGCAAATTGCACCAGGCGGTAGAGCCGGGGGTCTATTGCCTCGGTAATCCTTCGGATCGCGCTGCCCTTGCCAGCCGCATCCCAGCCTTCGAACACTGCCACGCAGGAAACCTTTTGCTTGCGCGCTTTCCAGGCGAGATCCTGCAGCCTCTCCTGGTACTTCCTGAGTGCACGTTTGTAGCGATCCGATGACAGCTTCGCATTGGTGGGCACGTTATCCAGTATGGTTGGTTGCTCAGCTTCGATGAAGCTCATGGGCTGTTTCGCAGGCTCGTTAGCAGGGACCCTGCGCAAATGCTCGTGCAGGGCGCGTAGCAGGACCTCCCCGGCAGCCAGGTCGCGGTAGTTGGGGTCTTCAGCTTCGATCAGATGCCATGGCGCATGGCGGGTATCAGTCTTGAGTATGGCGCGCTCACTGACCCCTGCAAAAGAATCGTAAAGCCTGGCGAAGGCTGCCTGGGCGTCGGGTATGCGCAGGTTCTGGCGCTTGGTCTTGATGTCATGCGCCAGTTGCTTTTGTTGGGCCCGCTTGGAGATGTGAAGCCAAAGTTTGACGATCAGCGTGCCGTCGTCGGTCAGCAGGCGCTCCATCTGAGTGATGCGTTGCAGCTCCTGGTCCAGCCGCTGGTCATCAATCTCGCCCAATGCGGCATCGACAATGGGCTTTGTGTACCAACTTCCGAAGAACACACCGATGCGGCCTTTGGCCGGCATGGCGCGCCAGAATCGCCAATAAAACGGCCGGTTGTTTTCCTCGTCTGAGCTGTCCCAAAACGCGTGAGTGTCAATTAAGCGAGCATCCATCCACTTATTGAAACGGTGCACAACAGTGCCCTTTCCGGCGCCTTCGACGCCCGAGATGATCACGATTGCCGGGTAGGGTCGTTCGGCCAGTTCGAACTGGGCCTGGAGCAAGCGGTGACGGAGCTCGGTCTCTGCAGACTCGAACTTCTTGTGCTTAACCCGGCGGCCCAGTTCCAGCGCCTCAAACATGAGTGTGGTCCAATTTTTTAGTCTGCCCTAAATATTGCACACGCACGCCAGAAAGACATTGAGAAGGATCATGTTACCGCGGTGAATCAGTCACGGCCGGCGAAGAGATGGGCAGGTTCGGCAAGCCAAAATGTCCGAACCTGCTGATGCAATTTGCATAATGGTAAGCAGGTCGAACCGGCGTCAGTCAGACTCGCTAAGTTCTGCGTACTCAAATTCTGGGAGGCCATCGGAGTGTGACAGTAATGAAATTTTCCTCCGGGTGCAGAAATCACAGTCACACGCCCTGGGGTAGTGCGCTTCCAGTGCTGCGGTCGAGAGGGATTGCCGCTTTTTCAGTATCCGTGGCGTTTCTTAACGGTTTCCACGCGTAGCCGCCGTTCTGGTGAAGAGAGCGAGTCACGTCGCTGTTCTTCCCATTCCGCAGGGTCGTAATCATCGCTGTCGATCGCGTTCAGCAGACGCTTGGTGGACGCCACCGACGCACGGACGTTGTCCGCACACAAGCGGGCGAGTTCCACGGCCGCCGGGTAGCTTGCATCCTCGACCACACTGGAAACAACACCGGCCTGCAAAGCCGCCACAGCATCCAGGCGTTCGCCGAGGATCAGGATACGGACCACGGCGTCGCGGCCGATGCGCCGATGCATACGCAGGACGGCGTCCGGATTGTAGAGCAGACCCAGGCGGGCGGCAGGCACCTGGAAGATCGCATGCCGGGAAGCGATGCGGTGATCGCAGCTCAGCGCCAGGTCGACGGCGCCACCCATGCAGGGCCCATCGATGGCGGCAATGACCGGCACCGGCAATTCCAGGATGCTTCGCGTTACCTTTTCAATCGCGTCATCCATTTCCAGATCCTTCACCGTTCCGGTCAGGTCAGCGAAGTCGGCACCAGCGCTGAACGTCCCGCCGGCGCCGGTGATGATCACGGCAGTGGTGTCTTCGCGAACCTCGCTCGACAGGATGTCGCTGAGCTCGGCGAGAAGATTCAGGGAAAGGGCATTCCGGCGTTCCGGCCGATTCAGAAAAATCGAAGCGGTTCCGGCTTCTTGTGTCACTCGAATGGATTCAGTCATCAGTCCCACCATGTTCTGCGCTCATGCTACCACCCTGAAAGAAAAAAAAGTTCCAGTAATGATACAAGCCGGATTTCCGGCCCACGCGGGCACATCGAAAAACTTTCACTTCTGTCGAATACTAGCAACAAGCACCCGGCAGGATCACTAATCATGTACCCACTTTGCAAACAGCCGCTTGCAAGCCAAACAAAATTTATCTCTGAGGTAAGCACGAAATGAAAGTCGGAATGTCCCTGGGGATCAGCCCCCGCGAGCCCATCTCGCACACTGTTGAAGTGGTACAAAACGCCGAAAGGCTGGGTTTTGACAGCGCCTGGATCGCAGACGTGCAATTGTCAATGAAGGATTGTTACATCGCGCTTGCGCTGTGTGCGGTAAATACCTCCACCATCATGCTTTCTACCGGTGTCACCAACCCCATAACCCGCCACCCGACCACGCTGGCCAACGGTTTTACGGCGCTGAACGAAGTCAGCAACGGCCGCGCCATCATTGGCCTGGGCACAGGCTGGACCGGGGTCTATTCCATCGGGCTGAAACCATCAACCATCGCTTTCCTTGAAGAGTCGATTAATAACATCAATACATTGTGCGACGGTGGAGAAGTTGCGGGTGTCGTCGCGCTGGGGCAGGTGGCGCGCCTTCGCGTCTGCGGTGTTCGCGCTGGTGGCCCTCGTGTTCTTCTGGCCCATT
>CALDVW010000086.1 GCA_937924405.1 uncultured Lysobacterales bacterium | reverse complement strand
GGGTAATTATGACCGGTGATTGCAGCCTGGAACAGGCTCTTCAGCGACGGCCCAGAGTGCCACTCTCGCGCAGGTGGCGAAGATAACGTTGAACAGATAGCCAGGCGCCTGACAAACCCAGAAAACTACCGACGAGCAATACCAGCAATGAATCCACGACGCCCAGGCTCTTTACGCTAAAGGCATTGCCATAAGATTCCAGCAAGCGTTCGAGGGGGTGCTTGAGGTAATACATTGAGAGGTTCAGCAGTATCAAAGCCAGCAGCGAACCCAGTAAGCCGTACCAGAAACCGGAATATAAAAATGGCTGGCGAATAAAACTGTTTCCCGCTCCGACCAGGCTGAGGACCTGGATTTCCTCGGCTCGGCCCGCGACGTCCAGTCGGATTGTATTGGCAACCACTACTACAACCGCCAGAGAAAACATGAACGTCAAAACCGTAACGAATGCGTTACCCAGATCGAGCAATCCCGCGAGACGTTGCAGCCATTTATGATCAACCTGAACAAAGTCCACTTCAGCCTGCTGCCGCAGCCACTCAGCCAATCCGGCCACGACTTCATCGAGTTTTTCCCCGGGGGCTGGCCGAGGAGTCACCAACAACACCCAGGGGAGTGGATTTTCATCAAATAATTCAAGAACCTGACCGAATCCGGACGCTTCGCGAAATTCGTCCATACCCTCACCCGGTGAGACTGCTTTCGCACTGGCGTTGCCTTTGCCATTGATTCGCTGCAGGAAAGACAGTACGAAATCTTCAGCCACATCAGTTTTCAGAAAAACGGTAATGGTGCCCCAATCCTCCTGTTGCAGATCCAGCGCACCCAGGTTTTTAACGGTAACAAACAGGCCAAGTGGAAGAGCCATGGCAATCCCAAGCACCATCACGGTCATGAAAGTGCCCAGGCGATGACTCCAGAGGGTCCCCAGGCTGGAAAAAAAACTATAGAGCTGCCTTCTTCCCCAGGCTCTTGATATCCTGCGAATTTTACGCAGCTTCACGTGGCGCCCCCACCTGCGATATCCGCGGCGGAAATGTCATCGACCAAACCGCCCTGCGAGAGAACAAGGACACGCTGGCCCAGCGAGCGGATCAGTGCGAGATCATGGCTGGCGATCAGGACGGTGACGCCCTGGTCATTCAACTGCTTGAACAGCCTGAAAAGTTCTGCCGACAGATTCGGATCCAGGTTGCCGGTCGGTTCGTCGGCCAATAGTACCGGCGGCATGCCAACGATAGCGCGCGCGATACCGACCCGCTGTTGCTCTCCCCCTGACAATGCCAACGGCCAGGATTTTTCCTTGCTGAGAAGCCCAACCATGTCGAGCGAAGCTCGCACCCGTTTACGTATGTCGGCGTAACGCATCCCGGCAATCATCAATGGTAAGGCCACGTTGTCAAAAACGGTTTTGTCGCTGAGCAGCTTGTGGTCCTGAAAGATCATGCCGATGTTCCGGCGCACCTGCGCGGACATCCGGGATGAGGTTTTGCTGAGGTTCCGCCCATCGACCAGCACCTGGCCCCGGGTGGCTTTCTCCAACATCAGGATCAGCCTGAGCAAAGTGCTTTTTCCGGCGCCTGAATGCCCTGTCAGGAAAACCATTTCACCAGGTTCAATGTGAAACGAAATATCCCTCAGGGCCATGGAACCCCCTTGATAGTGTTTGCTTACATGTTCAAAAGTAATCATCAGGGCATAGATTCAAAACCCGGTTACCTATTCCGCTGAGCTTGGCTTCCGGCGCCGGCGCCGCCGCTTCGCTCCCCCCCCGCCTGGAGCTTGATTACCCGATTCCGGGCGTTGACCGCCCTTGCCATGTCTGCGCGGAGGCCTCTTCCGCCCCCCGCGATTTGAATCATGCCGCCGGGCAGGCGCCGGAGGCCGCTTGATCTCGGGCAATTCATTTTCATCTGTATGCGCCATGTTGATCGGGTAACCAATGAAATCTTCTATTTCCGGCAGGTGAAATGCATAGTGCTCGCAGGCGAAACTGATCGCCTCACCCTTTGCACCGAGGCGTGCCGTCCGGCCAATCCGGTGAACGTAGTCCTCGGCATCCTGCGGCAGGTCGAAGTTGATCACGTGGGTGACATCGGGAATATGCAAGCCGCGGGCGGCGACATCGGTCGCCACGAGTACCGGTATCTCGCCATCGTGAAAGCGCTTCAGAAGGGTCTGGCGCTTTTTCTGCGGCACCTGTCCGGACATGGCGGCAGCGTGAATATCATTCGCGTTGAGGGTCCTTTCAATCCGATCGGGTCCCGCCCGGGTATTTGAAAATACCATAACGCGTCCGTCCCTGATTTCCCGCAGCAACGCTATGAGCAGGGGTAACTTTTCTTCATTGGCAGGGTAATAGACCAATTGCTGCACGTTGTCTGCTGTTACCTGGTCGGCCTCTACTTTGAGTAGTTCCGGTTCGTTCATGTGTTCGTAAGCCAGTTCGAGCACCCGTTGGGACAGAGTGGCTGAGAACATCAGGCACTGGCGTTGTTCACGTGGCGGCAAGCGCCGCAAAAAGTAACGGATGTCCTTGATAAAACCCAGGTCAAACATCCTGTCTGCCTCGTCCAGGACCATTACCTCCACCTGCTTCAGATTGAACACGTGCTGTTTGAAGTAATCGATAATGCGGCCCGGGGTCCCGATCAGGATGTCCACGCCGTCTTGCAGGGTCTTGCGCTGTTTTTCGTAATCCACGCCACCATAGGCGAGCCCGAACTTCAAGCCGGTTTCGGCTCCCAGCAAAAGTGCATCCTTGTGGATTTGCAGCGCAAGCTCACGAGTTGGGGCCAGAACCAGCGACCGGGGTTGCCTGACCGGAATGTCATTTTGGCTTTCCAGAAGGCGCTGGAATATCACCAGCAGAAAAGCCGCTGTCTTGCCTGTACCGGTTTGTGCCTGGCCTGCCACGTCCTTTCCCTTCAGTGCGGGTGGCAGTGTCAATGCCTGAATCGGAGTGCAGTGTGTGAATCCTGCCTGGCTAACACCTGCCTGGACCGTGGGTGACAGGTCCAGAGAGGAGAAGGTAATTTCCGTTAGGTGATTGGTTAAATTATCAGCGGGCATATGGGGTTCACTTATTGTAATCCGGTCTTTAATGCCGGGTTATGTCAATTAATTTTGATATTCAGGAAGCAAGGGGCTTGAATTTTGATGCCGGCGCCTTGAAATCGTTGAACAGTTCAGTTGAAATGATGGTCCCGATTCCGGGCCCTTGAATAGAACATAGTAACCGCGCCGCTATTCATGTTCCAGTAAGAAAACTGCGCGAATTCCGGAGATAATATAGTGAGTGATAAAATAAAGCACGTCACCGACAGCAGCTTTGACCAGGATGTCCTGAATGCTGACGGCCCTGTATTGGTAGATTACTGGGCTGAGTGGTGCGGACCTTGCAAAATGATTGCCCCCATCATCGAAGAACTCGCTGATGAATATGGTGAGCGCCTGACGGTAGCCAAAATGGATATCGACAGCAACATGATGACACCCCAGCAATACAGTATCCGGGGAATTCCTACCCTGATGATTTTCCGGGATGGCAAAGTCCAGGCAACCAAAGTGGGTGCCTTGACCAAAGGTCAGCTGAAAGCATTTGTTGACGAAGTCGTATGATCAGAACGGGGTGACGCAAAACCTGAGCCGAGCCCCGTCAATTCAATACCGGCGTGAATCACTGGACGCTGCCCCGCAATCGTGCTAATTTTACCGCATCTGTAACCAGGCCCCCCGGCCCGGTTTAGCAACTTCCCTTTGCAGCACCAGCCGTTTTGACTGGAACGAATACGTCGTATCAACCGATCAATAACGATCTCTTTGCACTAAACAGGCACAGTCCTTCAATCAAAATAAATCATGAACCTTACAGAACTCAAACAAAAACCGATTCCAAAACTGTTGGAAATCGCTGAAGAAATTGGCGTGGAAAATGTCGCACGCTCCCGCAAACAGGACATCATTTTTGCCATACTCAAGGCTCATGCCAAGAGTGGCGAAAGTATTTTTGGGGACGGAGTCCTTGAAATTTTGCAGGATGGCTTTGGCTTTCTCCGTTCAGCAGATAGCTCCTATCTTGCGGGTCCGGACGATATTTACGTCTCGCCGAGCCAGATACGGCGTTTCGCCCTGCGCACCGGCGACATGCTTTCAGGCAAAATCAGACCGCCCAAAGACAGTGAACGTTATTTTGCATTGCTGAAGGTGGAGGAGATCAATTACGAATCCCCGGATGCGGCGAAACGTAAAATTCTATTCGAGAACCTGACACCGGAATTTCCGACTGAGCAGTTCCAGCTGGAGCGCGGTACCGGTAGCACTGAAGACATCACCGCACGAATTATTGAGCTGGTCGCGCCCATCGGCAAAGGGCAGCGCGGACTGGTGGTTTCTCCTCCCAAGGCGGGTAAAACCATCATGTTGCAGAATATCGCAACCAGCATCCGGGCCGGCAATCCGGATTGCAGAATGATTATTCTGCTGATTGACGAGCGGCCCGAAGAAGTAACGGAAATGAAACGGTCGGTGGATGCCGAAGTTATTTCAAGCACCTTCGATGAGCCCGCATCGCGCCACGTTCAGGTCGCCGAAATGGTTATAGAGCGCGCCAAGCGCCTGGTTGAGCATAAGCTGGATGTCGTGATTCTTCTCGACTCCATCACCCGCCTCGCTCGCGCCTACAACACCGTCGCACCCTCTTCGGGCAAAGTATTGACCGGCGGTGTTGACGCCAACGCCCTGCAACGGCCAAAACGATTCTTTGGCGCGGCCCGCAATATGTCCGAGGGAGGATCTCTGACCATTATTGCTACTGCCCTGGTTGAAACTGGCTCCAAGATGGACGAAGTGATCTACGAAGAGTTCAAGGGCACCGGTAACATGGAGATCCACCTGAACCGAAGGATTGCCGAACGCAGAACATACCCCGCGATTGACATCAATCGCTCAGGCACCCGCCGCGAAGAGTTGATGATCGATCCGGTTCATTTGCAGAAGATGTGGATACTCAGAAAACTTCTCCACCCAATGGACGAAGCACAGGCCATCGAGTTCATGCTGGATAAGATGAAAGCCACCAAGACCAATGAAGAGTTTTTTAATTTCATGAAACGGTGACCGGTGCGGTTAACGCCCGTGGAATTCTGCTGAGAGCCCGTTTCGGGCTCTTTTTGCAACTGATTTCATTGCAGCTCATTGCTGCTGGATATGGCCGGTAAACCGGTCAGGTCACCAGTTTTGCTACAAAGTCGGGCACTGGCAGGGATTCCAATGCTTTCTGTTCGCCGCAGGCCGACTCGATATTCATCGCCTGATCCGATGAATAATGGTCGCCAATTGCGCTCTGGAATTTCCGAACCAGGACAGGAATACCTTCCTCACGCCGCCGGCGGTGACCAATCGGGTAACTGACTTCGATCCGTTCCGAGCTCGATCCGTCCTTGAAAAATACCTGGATTGCGTTACCTATTCCGCGTTTTTCCGGATCGAAATAATCTGTAGTGAAGCCTTCATTTTCACTGACTGCCATCTTTTCGCGCAAAGCATCGATACGAGGGTCCGAGGCAACGTCATCGTCGTAGCTGTTTGCTGTCAGTTCGCCGAATATCAGAGGAACAGCCACCATGTACTGGATGCAATGATCCCGGTCGGCATAATTGTCGAGCGGACCGGTCTTGTCGATTATCCGGGCGCCGGCCTCCTGCGTTTCAATCACAATCCGATCGATTTCATCCAGCCGGCTCCCGACTTCGGGGTGCAATTGCATGGCGCACTCAACAGCTGTCTGGGCATGGAATTCCGCCGGGAAAGAGATTTTGAAAAGCACATTCTCCATCACGTAACTGGCATAGCCCCGCTGAAATCCGAATTCTTTGCCCTTGAACAAAACATCGTAGAATCCCCAGACATCTGCCGTCAGCGCTGAGGGATAACCCATTTCACCGCGCAATACAGTGAGTGCCAGGGTCACAGCACGCCGGCATGCGTCGCCGGCAGCCCAACTCTTGCGCGAGCCCGTGTTGGGTGCATGCCGGTATGTACGCAAGGCTCCGCCATCAATCCAGGCGTTGGAGACAGCATCAATAACCTGGTCACGATCACCTCCGAGCATGTGGGTCACGACAGCGGTCGATGCGACGCGAACCAACAGGACATGGTCAAGACCAACCCGGTTGAAGCTGTTTTCCAGCGCCAGCACACCCTGAATTTCATGCGCCTTGATCATCGCGGTCAGCACGTCTTTCATTGCCAAAGGGGCTTTTCCCTGCTTGATGTTTTGCCGGGATACATAATCCGCAACGGCGAGGATCGCGCCCAGGTTGTCCGAGGGATGACCCCATTCCGCAGCCAGCCAGGTGTCGTTGAAATCAAGGTAACGAATCAACACACCGAGATTGAAGGCCGCTTGTGCCGGCTCAAGCTCAAATGCCGTTCCGGGCACACGCGCGCCGCCCGGCATCTCCGAACCGGGCACCATCGGGCCCAGCAACCGGGTGCAGCCGGGAAATTTCATCGCCAGCATCGCGCAGGCCAGGCTGTCCATCAGACAGTATCTCGCTGTTGAATACGCTTCATCACTTTCAATTTCGTAATTGCAGACATAATCTGCGATATCGACCAGGACCTGGTCGTAATCAGGCCGTTCGGCCGTACGGATACCAATCTGAGACATGCAAACCTCTTTTTTCTAATGGGCTAGAATCGAAACTGCTATTTTAGGTGACGTCTGGCCTGGCTGCCATGACATGAGAAGCCGTTGTGCTGTCGAAAGCAGTCACAACTGACACGGGTCATTATTCTAACGGAGTTGATGCAATGATATGGAGGAATACATCTCAAGCCTGGGGCCGTATCGCACGCGGCCTGCACTGGCTGATGGCACTCCTGATCGCGGCTCAACTGATACTGGGCTGGATCGCCCAGCAATGGGAACGCTCCCCCCTGAAAATAGACATGATGACGGCTCACAAGTCTCTCGGAATCACCTTGCTGATGCTCCTGGTAGTCAGATTATTGTGGCGCTGGTTCGATCCGGCCCCGGGATATCCAGAGGGCAGCAGAGGCTGGGAACACATATTGTCACGCTTCACTCACGCAACGCTTTACCTTCTGATCAGCGGGATGATTCTGAGTGGCTGGCTTGCCGCTTCAACCTCCGTAGTTCCCTGGAAGCTTTGGTGGTTTATCCCCTGGCCGCGCCTGACCGGCCCGGACAAGGCGCTGCATGAACTGGCCGGCGAAAGCCATGAGTTACTGGCCTGGCTGATTCTCATCGTCATCACCGGACACGTGATTGCCGCCCTGAGACACCACTTCATCAAGCGTAATGATGTCCTGAAACGCATGTGGAAAGGAATGCTGCTGGTGACGCCCCTGATTATGATGATGACGAGCATCAACGCGGCTGAATCGAACTACTGGGGAATGGCAAACGCGAGCGGTGAACTGCAATTTACGGCCCGCTATGAAAACGAAAAGCTGGAAGGCCGGTTCAAAATTATCTCGGTCCGGCTCGATCCTGGACAGAATGGCCGCTCATTCGAATCACTGGTGGTTCGGGTAGATGTCGGATCGGCCGATATGAACGACGCAGAGATCAATGATGCGCTGCGTGATCAGGATTGGTTCGATACCGGGTCGTATCCCGAAGCAGAGTTCAAAAGCAACCACATCGTCAGGACGGGTCAGGATGCGTTCATCGCACATGGAACATTGAGACTGAAAGGCCAAGAGCAGGACCTCGATGTACCGTTTCAATGGAGGCTGAAAAGCCAACAGGCCGTAATGAATGGTTACCTGGAACTGTCCCGCCTCGACTGGGGCGTCGGTAGTGGCGAGTGGGCTGACACCCGGACAATCTCGGATTCCGTGGAACTGCAATTCCATCTTCAGCTTGAGCAAATGGACTGAGCCGCCTGCCGTGATTCGTTTTAACCGGTTCCAACAGCCCGCCCTGATGACATTCCTGCTTTTGTCACTGGGGATTACTGCCTGCCAGCCCGCGCGGGTTCCGGAATTGGAAGAAAAGCCGGCAACGGTGAGCACCTGGCCGGATATTGACTTCGAACAGGCCGCCGCTGATGGAAAAAGAGTTTTTCGGCTCGATGCAAAGGCAAGCCGAATAGACATAATCGTTCGCCGCGAAGGTGCGTTGGCGAGATTTGGGCATGACCACGTGCTGGTCGTTCGAAATCCCGAAGGATTCCTGCTCCTGGACCAGGTGGTTTCCGATTCGGTTGCCCGCATGCGGTTCGCAGTCGATGATCTCGAAGTCGACCCGGCTGAAAAGAGAGCCTTTTATCAGCTGGACAGCCGGCCCGACCAGGACGATATCAACGCCACGAGGAAAAACCTGCTCACACGGGTGCTGGAATCCGGGCAATGGCCATTCGTCACCATCGATTTGGAAGACCTGGCCGGGAATGACGAAAGCTATTCCGCCCTTGTCACGATCGGCGTCCAAAACTCCCGGTTAAACCGCCGCGAATCTTTTCAGCTGAATCTGGAAGACGAGCAGGTCTTGATCAAAGGTTCTTTGACACTACGGCAAACTGAACTCGGGCTGGAACCGTTCGCCGTGCTGGGGGGTGGTTTGAAAGTGGCGGATCAGCTGGAGTTGCACTTCAGCCTGACCGGTAACCCCCTGTGAAAACCCCGCCTTCCGGCGGGGTTGGTTCAACACCTGGCTAACCGTCATTGATTCCCTAACGATCCTCGATCGGGATATAGCTCCGGGCTCCGGGACCGATATAGTCGGCTCCCGGGCGGATGATTCGGTTGTTGGCCCGCTGCTCGAAAATGTGTGCGCACCACCCGGTAATCCTCGACATGACAAAAATCGGCGTGAACAACTTGGTGGGAATACCCATCAGGTTATAGGCGCTGGCATGGAAGAAATCCGCGTTCGCGAACATATTCTTTTCTTCTTTCATCGTGCGCTCGATTGCTTCGGATACGGCATACAGCAAGGTATCGTTCTGCAATTCAGAAAGTTTTCTCGACCATTCCTTGATAATGGCATTGCGAGGATCCCGCACGCGGTAAACAGCATGGCCGAAACCCATGATCAGTTCCTTGACCTCCAGTTTTCGCAAAACGTCGGCAACCGCTTCTTCTTTCGAGTCATATTGTTCGATCATATCCATTGCCGCTTCATTGGCGCCACCGTGCAACGGGCCACGTAGCGACCCGATGGCCGCGGTAACGCATGAATGAAGATCCGTCAGGGTCGATGCAGCGACGCGCGCAGTAAAAGTCGATGCATTGAACTCGTGCTCCGCATAGAGAATCAGCGACACGTCCATCACACGGGCGGCCAGTTCATCCGGCGCCTCGTCGTGCAACATGTGAAGAAAATGAGCGCCGATGCCATCATCGTCGGTTTCGGTCTCGATCCTGATGCCATCATGGCTATAGCGATACCAGTAAACAACGATGGCCGGAAACAAAGCCAGCAGCCGATCGGCAACATCCTGTTCATTGGAAAAGTCCCCTTCCTGCTCGATGTTGCCCAGAAAGGAGCAACCGGTGCGCATCACATCCATCGGATGCGCGTCAGCCGGAATGCGCTCCAGCACTTCTTTGAGCGCCTGCGGCAGGCTGCGCAGCCCTTTAAGTTTGTTCTTCCAGGCATCCAGTTCAGCCCGGGTTGGCAGATGGCCTTTCAAAATAAGGTGAGCCACTTCGTAAAACGTGGATTGTTCGGCCAGCTCGGTGACCGTGAATCCACGATAACGCAGATTATTGCCTGCAGCCCCTACGGTACATACCGCGGTTTCACCTGCTGATTGCCCGCGTAAGCCGGCGCCGCTCTTTTTTGCATCTGTCATCTAGTCATCCTCTTTCCTGGTCTCAGGAGCAGACGCGGCAAACAACTCGTCCAGCTTCCGCTCGTATTCGTGGTAACCCAGATAATCATACAATTCTGCTCGCGTCTGCATGATGTCGATCACGTTTCGCTGATGGCCATCCTCCAGTAGCGCCCTGTAAACTGATTCCGCAGCGCGGTTCATCGCCCGGTAGGCGCCGCAGCAATAGAGGACAATATCGACTCCTGCAGTACCCAGCTCAGTGGTTGTAAACAGCGGCGTGTGGCCAAATTCGGTAATGTTTGCCAGAACGGGCACAACAACCGCCTTCTTGAAGTCCGAATACTGTTGCAGTTCCAGCACGGCTTCGGGAAAAACCATGTCGGCGCCCGCTTCCACACAGGCTACAGCACGCTCAACTGCCCGCTCCATTCCTTCCACCGCCAGCGCATCTGTGCGGGCCATGATCACAAAATTTTCATCCGTTCTGGCATCCACCGCAGCCTTGATGCGGTCGACCATCTCTTCTTTCGAGACTATGGCTTTGCCCGGCCGGTGACCGCAACGCTTGGTCGCGACCTGGTCTTCAATGTGCATTCCGGCTGCTCCAGCCCTGGTCAATGAACGAACCGTCCTGGCAATATTGAAGGCGCCGCCAAACCCGGTGTCCGCATCGACCAGTAACGGCAAATCACAGGCATGAGTGATACGGTCAACATCTGTCAGCACGTCTTCGAGCGAGCTGATGCCCAGATCAGGGAGTCCCAGCGAGTTGGCCGCGACCCCCCCGCCCGACAGGTATATGGCCTTGTGGCCGATTTCCTTCGCCATCCGTGCGGTGAACGCGTTGATGGTTCCCACGACCTGCAGCGGGGTCCGCTCAGCTACTGCCTGGCGCAATTCTTTACCGGGTGATAAATGCGCCATGCTCAAAGCAGATCTGCAACCGCCGCGCGCTCTTCTCTCAATTCCGCTTCGGTGGCGTCCATGCGGCCGCGACTGAAGTCATCGATATCCAGGCCCTGCACGATACGGTAGCCTCCGTCTTCGCAAACACAGGGAAAGGAGTAGATGATTCCCGGTTCAATACCATAACTGCCATCTGCCGGCACTGCCATTGAAACCCAGTCTCCTGCCGGCGTGCCCAATGCCCAGTTCCTGATGTGATCAATGGCTGCCGATGCCGCAGAGGCTGCGCTCGATGCGCCTCTCGCCTTGATGATGGCGGCGCCGCGCTGTTGCACGTCCGGAATGAACGTGTCCCGATACCAATCCTGGTTGACGCCACCCGCAACCGGCTCCCCACCCGTTTCACAGAAGCGGATATCCGGATACTGGGTTGAAGAGTGATTTCCCCAGATAATCATCCTTGAAATATCCGAATGATGCGTGCCGAGTTTTCCGGCCAATTGCGCCAGCGCCCGATTATGATCCAGGCGGGTCATCGCGGTGAAGTTGCGGGGATCGAGATCCGGGGCAGCTGCCTGGGCGATCAGGGAATTCGTGTTGGCCGGGTTGCCAACCACCAGTACCTTGATATCCCTGCTGGCCACCTTATTCATCGCTGCACCCTGAGGACCGAAAATCTGTCCGTTGGCGGACAATAAATCTGCGCGCTCCATACCTGGCCCGCGTGGGCGTGCGCCGACCAGCAAGGCGTAATCCGTGTCCTTAAAGGCGGTTTCTGCATCATCGGTCGCGACAATTTCCGTCAACAGCGGAAAGGCCGCATCCCGCAGTTCCATCACCACGCCCTCCAGCGCGCCAAGCGCCGGTGTGATTTCAAGTAGCTGCAAAATAACCGGCTGGTCCGGACCCAACATATCTCCTGCTGCAATTCTGAAACAAAGTTGGTAGCCTATCTGGCCAGCAGCGCCCGTAATGGCGACTCTAACAGGACGGTTCATGGTTGACTCCTATGAAATTTATCAAGATGGTGGATGCCCACTTCAGATCTGCTCACAGATCCGCAATATATCTGTATTATTGTAGCCGATAATGACCCTGAACCGTTTGTTGCAAACGTTAATGATCTTCTTTTCCGGGAGTTATAGTAATGAAAACCCCGTCTCTGCTTCTGCTCGCCTTAATCAACTGGAGCTTCAGCTCGATGGCTGCTGACCGCGTCACCGGGGAACCGTTTGCGACCCGGTCTGAAATCTATGCACCGCATGCGATGGCGGCGACCAGTCACCCCCTGGCGACACAAATTGCGGTCGATATCCTCAAGGGCGGCGGCAACGCAATTGATGCTGCGATTGCCGCAAACGCCGCACTCGGCCTGATGGAGCCAACCGGCAACGGGATTGGTGGTGATCTGTTTGCCATTGTGTGGGATGCAAAATCCGAGCGGCTATACGGGCTGAATGCTTCCGGACGTTCGCCGCGCTCATTGTCCCGCGAGTGGTTCGTTGAAAATGGCTACGAAACCATACCGCCCTACGGCCCATTGCCGGTTTCGGTGCCCGGAACCGTGGACGGCTGGTTCGAATTACATGGCCGTTTCGGCAGCTTACCCATGAAATCGATCCTGCAGCCCGCCATCGACTACGCCAGAAATGGCCACCCGGTGCATGAATTCATTCAACACGGCTGGAATGTCTATGTCGGCCGCCTGTCCGAATACCCTGGTTTTATCGAACAAATGACTATTGACGGCAGGGCACCAGCGGTTGGTGAAGTCTGGAAAAACCCAAACCTTGCTAACACCCTGGAACGCATTGCAAACGAGGGCCGTGATGTTTTCTACAAAGGGGAAATGGCAAGGGTTATTGCTGAATACATGCAGGAAAACGGCGGTTTCCTGAGCTATGAGGACATGGCTGCCCACGAAAGCAGTTGGGTTGAACCGGTTTCAAGCAACTACCGCGGATACGACGTGTGGGAACTTCCACCCAATGGCCAGGGAATTGCCGCCCTGCAGATTCTCAACATTCTGGAGCAGCACGACATTGCGGCGATGGGTTTCGGCTCAGCGGATTATGTACATGTATTTCTGGAAGCGAAAAAACTCGCTTTCGAAGATCGCGCCCGGTTTTATTCCGATCCGGCCTTTATGGATGTTTCGGTTGAAAAACTCATTTCCAAGAAATACGCCATCGAGCGAAACAAGCTGATTGACATGAAGTCAGCGGCTACGGATTTTCCACACGGTGACCCCGAAATACTGCGCGATGGCGATACCATTTACCTGACGACTGCGGATGCGGATGGAAACATGGTATCGCTGATCCAGAGTAATTACCGGGGAATGGGTTCCGGGATGACTCCTCCAGGCCTCGGATTCATCCTGCAAAATCGCGGTGAGCTGTTCAACCTCAAAGCAGGCCACCCCAACTCGTTCGAACCTGGTAAATTACCCTTCCACACCATCATTCCCTCATTCATTACGAAAGACGGCAAACCACTGATCAGTTTTGGATTGATGGGCGGAGGTATGCAACCTCAGGGTCACGCACAGATCGTGGTCAACCTGATCGATTTCGGCATGGGTTTGCAGGAAGCCGGTGATGCTCCGCGGATACATCACTCCGGATCCAGCGAGCCCACTGGCCAAGTCATGGCAGATGGCGGGATCGTCAACCTGGAAACCGGTTTTGACTACAAGGTTATCCGCGAATTGATCGCCCGCGGCCACACCATTCAATTCGCACGCGGGCCGTTCGGCGGTTACCAGGCCATCAAGAAACACCCGCAACATGGCGTCTATGTAGGTGCTTCTGAATCACGCAAAGATGGTCAGGCTGCCGGGTACTAGCTGTTGAAGTTCATCGTAGACCGGAATATCAGGGCGGCTGAAGCCACATTCGGCCAGCACGGTGAGCTGATCATGATGGACGGGCGCAGCATCCGCAAGCGGGACCTGGCCGATGCGGATGCGTTAATCATCCGAACGGCAACCCGGGCGGATGAGGAACTGTTGCACGACACCCCAGTCGGCTTCGTCGGCACCACCAGCATCGGTACCGATCACCTGGACATTCCCTGGCTCGTGCGCCAGGGGATCAGCTGGGCAAACGCGCCGGGCTGTAACGCAGATTCCGCCGCGCAGTACACGCTCGCGATGACCTGGCTGGCCTGTGAACGATTGGGGCGTAATCTGCAGGATCTCCGTGTTGGAATTGTCGGGCGTGGGAATGTCGGTTCCCGTGTACAAAAATTACTGGCGGCACTGGGCGTCAGGACTGTCGCCAACGATCCGCCCCTGGCAGACCTCGGTGAGCCCGGCCTGGTATCGCTGGAAGAAGCGCTTGATCAGGATATTGTCAGTGTTCACGTGCCGCTGACACGGGAAGGCCCCTACCCGACACTCCGTTTCCTGTCCACACCGCAGCTGGCCCGGATGCCGGACGGCGCCTTGCTGGTCAATACGGCTCGCGGAGACACCATGGACGCAAAGCCCCTGCTGAGTGAATTGAAATCCGGCCGGCTTCACGCCGCCCTGGATGTCTGGCCGGGAGAGCCCGTCATTGACCCGCAACTGCTCAATGCCACGACCGTGGCCACGCCTCATATTGCAGGTTACAGTGATGATGGCAAGCGTGAGGGCACACTTATGGTCTACACAGCATTCTGCAACTGGGCAGACCTCGAACAGTCCCGGTATGAGGCCCCTTCCGGCGAGCCCCTGAAATTGGATGTCGACTCGGGTAACAAGGGCATATCGCAAATTCTGGAGGCAACCTGTTTTGTTAACCGGCATGACCAGGCGATGAGGCGTCTGCAGGGATTGAACCAAAGCGCAGCCACCGCTGAATTCGATCGCCTGCGCAAGGAATATCCATTGCGCAGGGATTTCCATGCATGGACCGTGCGCTGCCGGGACCAGGAAACTGCGGACACTCTTGGCAAGCTCGGGTTTGCCGATTGAAACGTCACAAAAATGTAGCAGAAGCTTTCAAAATTGCCAGTTCTCTAATTTCCGCGAACGGGCAATGGTCAAGTAAGCAGCCAACAACCCGTTACGGTGCCCTTATATTTCTTCCGCTATTGATCAAACGCTACGAAAGCAACCACAGCAAATAAGAACATGTAAACCCAGCGCGCAATTGCATTAATTTTCAACGCTTGCTCCATCCGATCCGAATTCGCCCAGCGACTACCTATCACCGCCACACCGAGCGCTACAAAAACCATCAGAGTGCAACCCAAAACAAAATAATCTGCTTTTGTAAGATAAGAAACTTTTGGTAAGCCCAGCCGAATACTTACTCCCAACGCAATTAATGAAAAAATCGACGCGGTGGCAATGGCGATTCGCGACGGCACGATATTGGGCTGCAGCCAAAAAACCGTCCATGCCATGAAGATGATAAGAGACATCGGCACCAGCATGGTCAGCACGTAGTAGTCTGAATCGCGTTTGGCCTCGATGAAATAGGTCAGGCGAGGAAACCTGGTGCCGCCGACAGGCGTCACAAAAACATCAACTATTGGTTCGAGTTGTTTCAGCTGCCACCCCTCGATGCTGAACTTGTCTGCTTGACTGGCCATGGCTGAAGCGGGGGAAAACTGCATTTCATCCGTGGAGTATTCATACGAGACTATGTCTATAGGCAATCGCTGCATGTCGAAGGGAAACTGCTGGAATTCCAGGTCTACTTTGAGTTCGCCTGCTAAGCGATTCTGATACTTCATATTACCCAGATCGTCGACTTCCACACCCTCCCGCAACTGGGGCGTCAATCCTCGATCATTGAGAAGCAGCACTTTTGGAGTCCAGACGTCATCGATCATCATGAAACGTACTTTCCCCATTCTTTCCGCCTCCGGTAACGCGAGGCGTGGGTCCTCCCAACGGGCAACGATAAACATGTCAACGCTGAAGCGCTGGTTTACATCATCAATTTCATCAATATCAATAATGAACACGCCGAGTTCGATAATGGTTGGTTCACCATTCCTGGACGGGCGTTCACCCAGCATGACTGATTCCGAGTAATCCTCGACCACAGCCGACGCTTCCACGCTAAGGGGGACAAGCAGGATTAGCCAGCCTAACCAGGCAAAAACGACGCAGCAAATGCCCGAAACTTTTGTTCTTCTAGCGCTTTCCATCCCATTTTTTTCCGTAGATAATCTCAGCATTATCCGCTATCACCACACCGATACTCCAGTGTTTGTCATTTACAAGCAATAACCAGTAAAATCTGTAGCTGAAGAAAACTGGTTCTTGTTTTTAACTCAGCCGACCCCGCATTTTTTCGTGACGCCGCGGACCACCGCCCTGGCATGCGACAGTTTGCCACCGACCCACGGGTTTTCAAGGAGCGGCACGGAATGATTGATTTCAAGCAGTAAACCCTGTAACGTGCGCGCGCCCGTTGGAAAGGACCACCCCGTGATTGAAAATCTACGCAACATCGCCATTATCGCTCACGTCGATCATGGCAAGACCACGCTGGTAGACCAGCTTCTGCAGCAATCCGGAACACTGGGTGAGCGCGCGGCAACACCTGAGCGCGTGATGGACTCGAATGAACTGGAGCGGGAACGGGGGATTACGATCCTTTCCAAGAACACGGCGATCAGCTGGCAGAGCGGCGACAAGAATTACCACATCAATATCGTAGATACCCCCGGGCACGCAGACTTTGGAGGTGAAGTCGAGCGTATCCTGAGCATGGTGGATTCCGTGCTGTTGCTGGTCGATGCCGTAGACGGCCCGATGCCTCAAACCCGCTTTGTCACCCAAAAAGCGTTCGAGATGGGTTTCAAACCCATCGTGGTCATCAACAAGATCGACCGGGATGGGGCGCGACCGCACTGGGTGCTCGACCAGACCTTCGAACTGTTCGATCAATTGGGCGCCAATGACGAGCAACTGGATTTTCCGGTCGTTTACGCCTCCGCCCTTCATGGTTTCGCCAGCCTGGACGAAAATGCCCGGGACGGAGATATGAGCCCTCTGTTTGAAACGATTGTCGAACAGGTGGCGGCGCCGCCGGTGAATATCGATGGGCCATTCCAGATGCGAATTTCTTCGCTCGATTACAGCGCCTATGTCGGTGTCATCGGAATCGGGCGCGTGCAAAGAGGCAGTATCCGGCCCAGCCAGCAGATTTGCGTAATAGACTGTGACGGCCGCCAGCGAAACGCAAAAATATTACAGGTCCTCGGATTCCATGGCCTGAAACGGGTCGAAGTCCCCTCGGCTCAAGCGGGCGATATCATTGCTGTCACCGGGGTCGAAAACCTCCAGATATCCGATACCCTGTGCGACCGGTCAGTACCTGAAGCCCTGCCCGCCCTGACCGTCGATGAACCGACTATCAGCATGACTTTCCGGGTGAATAACTCCCCGTTTGCCGGCCGCGAAGGCAAGTACCTGACCAGCCGGCAACTTCGTGAACGGTTGATGCGTGAAGCCAGTCACAACGTCGCGTTGCGTGTGGAGGACACCGGCAACCCGGAACGATTCAAAATATCGGGCCGGGGTGAACTGCACCTGTCCATCCTGATCGAGACCATGCGGCGCGAAGGTTTCGAACTGGCTATTTCGCGGCCTGAAGTCATCATTCACGAAACGGAGCATGGCCGTGAAGAACCTTACGAGCAACTCGTTGTTGACCTGGAAAGCGACTACCAGGGCGCAGTCATGGAGAGGCTGGGGGAAAGGCGCGGAGAATTGCAGAACATGCAACTGGACGGCAAAGGCCGGGTCCGGCTTGATTACCTCATCCCGGCGCGCGGCCTGATTGGTTTCCAATCAGAGTTCAGGACGCTGACCGCCGGTACCGGACTGATGTTTCATGTATTCGATCACTATGGCCCTCACCACTCCGGCGACATTTCACGGAGAAACAATGGCGTTCTGATCTCAAACGGCACCGGCAAGGCGCTGGCCTACGCATTGTTCAACTTGCAGGAGCGGGGCCGCATGATCATCGAGCCGGGCGTCGATGTCTACCAGGGCCAGATTATTGGCGTACACAGCCGTGCTAACGACCTGACCGTGAACCCTCTGAAAGGCAAGCAATTGACGAACGTCCGCACCGTTTTGAAAGACGATGCAGTGCAATTGGCCTCACCCATGAAAATGACGCTGGAACAAGCGCTGGAGTTTATCGAAGACGATGAGCTGGTCGAAGTCACTCCACAAGCCATCCGGATTCGTAAAATACATCTGCTAGAGCATGAGCGTAAGCGGGCTGGCCGCCAGAAGTCAGATGAGACTACTGAATGAACTTCAGGTCGCGGCCCAGCCAGGATTCCATGCGGGCTTTCTCACGATTGTTAATTTTTGAATCAGGCCTGATTACATAACTTCCCGGTATTTCGTTTTGTAAACGCACCGGCAATGTGATCAACCGGTTGTGCCTCACCAGAGTAAAGTCCACCAATTCGTCAGGCTTCAGTTTTTGGAAAAAGCTCAGGAAATCCTCAGTTGTCACCCGGATGCCATCGATTGCCAGGAGCTCGTCTCCCGGCAGAATTCCAGCTCTTGCACCGGCGTAACCCTGAATGACCTGCTCGACCAGCAGTTGGGATCCCGAGTTGCCCCATTTGACACCGACACCCGCCAACGCCGGCTCCCGTGCGCCATTGGCAACGCCGCTTTCCGTCCCCCTGTCCAGCTGTAAACCATACCAGGCCAATGCCAGATCGATATCGGGATCCTCTGTGGTCTCGAGCATATTCTCGACAATTTTCCGCACGCCCGTGCCGGCCACGGCTTCAACCTCGTCTTCGAAAGCACCAGGCGGGTAACCATTCTGGCCCCGGGCACGCTGGCCATAATTTGCATACATCCTGCGCATGACCGTATCAAGACTATGCTTGCCACGGGTTTCACGGCGAATGGCCATGTCGCTGACAAAGCCAATGAGGGTGCCTTTCCGATAATAGGAAATAGTACTGTTGGCCTTGTTGTCATCCGGACGGTACTGCTTTATCCAGGTGTCGAAAGACGCCAGCTCCGCCGATCGGATTTTGCGCCCCGGCGTGGTCTCAATAATCCTGAACTCTTCAGCCAGCAGCTCGAAGTATTCGCCCACATCAATCAAGCCGCCCCGAAAAAGCAGCAGGTTGTCGTAGTAGCTGCTAAGGCCTTCCGCCAGCCACAATTCACGAGTGTAGACTTCCTGGTCATAGTCATATTCATCGAGTGCCTGTGGCCGCATACGCCGGACATTCCACGAGTGAAAAAATTCATGCGATACCAGCCCCAGCCATTTTGTGTATTCATGTGATCCACGCATCTGCCAGGGGCTGCACATCATGACCGTACTGTGATCATGTTCAAGCCCGCCAAATTTTCCCATGAAGAAATTGAAGAAAATGAATTTACGGTCGAATGGATTCACATCCCAGAAATCCTGCTGTACTTTGACGATTTTACTGATGTCTTCAACCGACTTCTCATTGTCCCAGAGCCGATTTTCACCGGATAAGACCAGTGAATAAGGCTGACCATCCACCTCAAAATCCAGTGCCACCGTGTTGCCAGCCACTATGGGACTGTCAACCAATTCGTCATAATCCGATGCCACGAACTGATGATTGGCACTGGACCTCATAGCCGTGTGAACACTGGCCCAGGAATCGGGCAAGTTGACGTTGACCTGCTGGGGAAACGACCTTGTTTCCTTGCTGTACAGGAATATTCCGGCACCGTTCAGCAGTGCGACACCGGATTCTACCCAGCTTTTGGCAACGCCCAGATCCCCCGCCCATACGTCGTATTCGATCACAACCCTTGAAAGCCCCCGTGTGTCTATTTGCCAGCGGTTCTTGGCGGTTTTTCTAACGGCTGCCTCGCTTCCATCTGCGCCGTAAGCACGTAACTGTTCGAGGTTGGATGCGAAATCCCGAATCAGGTAGGATCCCGGCGTCCAGGATGGCAGGGATAACTCCAGCCGGTCCGAGCTGACAGGCCAGGTCGAGACGACATGAACATATTGATTGTTTTTGCGGGGAAAACTCAGGGTATGGGAAATAACCTGTTCCTGCTGTGCAAAAACCGGCGAAGTGAACTGGCCGGCCAACAGAACCAGTATGACTAGCATCCATCTGAGCATGGAGACTCCTCAGTCGCCCTGTGCGTGCTTCCTTACGATTAACATGGCCATCTCGAGCGACTGCTCATAGTTCAACCTCGGGTCTACTGTGGACTTGTAGTCCCTTTTGAGGTCTTCATCTGAAAGATCTCTCGCTCCACCTGTACATTCGGTCACATTTTCCCCGGTGAGCTCCAGATGAACGCCGCCGAGCCTGGAATTGTTGGCCCGGTGTATTTCAAAAGCCAATTCCATTTCCCGCATGATTTTGCGAAAACGCCGGGTTTTAATGCCATCGCCGGTGGACTCTGTATTGCCATGCATGGGGTCGGAAATCCACAACACCGGACTGCCGCAATCGTCAACCGCTTTAATGAGCTTGGGCAGATGTTCTTCGATTTTTGACTCCCCCATCCTGTGGATCAGGGCAATGCGGCCTGCTTCGCGACCCGGATTCAGTTTTTCCAGCAGGCGAGCCAGCCAGTCCGAGTCCATGCCGGGCCCGACCTTGATGCCGATGGGGTTTCTGATGCCACGGAAATATTCAACGTGTGCCCCCTCCGGATCAGCTGTCCTCATTCCAATCCAGGGAAAGTGCGTGCCCAGGTTGAACCAGCCCCACTGGCGGGGAACCTGTCTCGTCTGCGCCTGCTCATAATGGAGATGCAGCGCTTCATGCGAAGTAAAGAAATCGACACGCCGCAGGCTGCCCACGTCACGTCCGGTAATCGTCTCCAGGAAGCGAAGCGACTTTCCCAGGCTTTCTGTCAATTTGTGAAATTCAGTTGCCAGCGGAGAGTGCTCCAGCCAACTCAGGTCCCAGTACTCGGTATGGTGAACATCGGCGAATCCTCCATCCACCAGCGAGCGGACGAAATTCATCGTCATCGCGGAATAGGCGTGAGCCTGCAATAATCTCTCGGGATCAGGAACCCTGGATTTTTCATTGAATTCGTAGGAGTTGACCAGGTCTCCACGGTAACTGGGCAGCGTCAGGCCATCCCGGGTTTCCTGGTCGGATGACCGGGGCTTGGCATATTGACCAGCGAATCGCCCGATACGAACGACCGGCATTTGCAGCCCGTGAACCAACGCCAGGCTCATCTGCAGCAAAACCTTCAAGCGGTTGGTAATCAGTGGCGAACAACATTCATGGAAACTCTCGGCACAATCACCACCCTGAAGCACAAACCGTTTACCTTCCTGGGCTTCCGCTATCTGTTCCCGCAGGGCAAGAATTTCCCATGATGTTACCAGCGGCGGCAGCTCCGTCAGTTTCAACAGCGCTCTTTTCAGGGCTTCCTGGTCAGGGTAATTCGCCTGCTGGAGCGCCTTTAACCCCTGCCAGGAATCCGGTTGCCAATTTGTTGCCGGATTTACTTCCTGAACCGGTCTGACGGGGCCGGAATTTGCTGCAATATTCATTATGTATTCAAGCCTTTGCGTTGTTCGCCTTGATCAAGACGACAATGGTACCCACTGTGAATGCGCTATACCAGACAAAAGTCCAGCCGGGCATGCTGAGTCCAAGGAAAGTCCAGGCCACTTCCGCGCATTCTCCAGATCCGTATAGAACCTCGGAAAGAACCTGCGTAAACGGCATGGTTTCCAGCATGTAGTTCAGCCCCATCCCGCATTCAGGAACCTGGTCGGGCGGCAGGTTCTGCAACCAGAGATGCCTTCCGGCTACCGATGCGCCGGTGATCGCACCCAGTAAAGCGATGCTGCCGTAAACCCGTATGCCGGTAGCACCGGGGTTATGGATACCGGCGAGCAGGGATACGGAACCGATCCATATGAAAGCCAGTCGTTGAAAGACGCAAAGCGGACAGGGATCCACGAAGTCCGTGTGCTGAATATACAGCCCATAAGCCAGCAGGCATGCACACGCCAGGGCAACCAGGAAAAACCAGGTTCTTGCTTGGAAGATCAAGTTCATAATTTAAAGACCCGGCTGACGATGCCGGGTTCCTTTATAATCTAATGTTCCACGATTGACGGATCAGAAAGGCACGATGATGAGTGTAAACCCGCAAAAATACAAGGTTGGAACCAATCGTACGATACACGCACCCACCGGCACCTCGCTGAGCTGCCGCGGATGGCACCAGGAAGCCGCCCTGCGGATGCTGATGAACAATCTCGACCCGGATGTTGCAGAAAAACCGGACGAACTCATTGTCTACGGAGGCACCGGAAAAGCAGCCCGCAACTGGGATTGTTATAGCCGCATCATCCAGACACTGCAGAGGTTGAAAAACGATGAAACCCTGCTGGTGCAGAGCGGCAAGCCAACCGGTGTTTTCCGCACCCACGAAGAAGCACCCCGTGTTTTGATTGCCAATTCCAACCTGGTCCCGCGCTGGGGCAACTGGGATGTTTTTCGCGACCTGGAGCAGAAGGGACTGACCATGTACGGACAGATGACGGCCGGTTCGTGGATTTACATCGGCTCGCAGGGCATTGTTCAGGGCACATACGAAACGTTTGCGGAATGCGCAAATCAGCACTTCAATGGCAGCATGTCGGGAAGGCTGGTGGTCACGGCAGGCCTTGGCGGCATGGGAGGCGCGCAGCCATTGGCTGTTACCATGAACGATGGTCTTTGCCTTGCCGTGGAGGTCGATCCCTGGCGGATTCAACGCCGGGTTGAGACGGGCTATTGCGATGTCATGTCTGAAAGCCTGGACGAAGCACTGGATTTGCTTGAAAAGGCGAAAGGCGGGCTTTCCGTCGGTCTGCTGGGCAACATTGCGGACGTAATGCCGGAACTGGAGCGGCGCGGAATCGTTCCGGATGTCATCACGGACCAGACCTCCGCGCACGATCTTCGATTTGGCTACATTCCCGCGGGTTACTCCCTGGACGAAGCCGCTGAGTTGCGCGAATCAGATCCGAAAAAATATGACAACGAGGTTCTGGATTCGATGGTCATTCACGTTCAGGCCATCCTCGACCTGAAGAAGAAAGGCTCCATATGTTTTGATTACGGAAACAACCTGAGAGGACAGGTGGCCGACCATAGGAATATGCCAGAAGCCTTTGATTACCCTGGCTTTGTTCCCGCCTATATCCGTCCCCTGTTTTGCAAGGGCGCCGGGCCTTTCCGCTGGGCTGCCCTCAGCGGTAACCCGGCGGACATCAAGGCTACCGATGATGCCATACTCGAACTTTTCCCGGAGAAAGAATCGCTGCATCGCTGGATTCAAAAAGCCCGTGAGAAAGTTCATTTCCAGGGTCTGCCCTCGAGAATCTGCTGGCTGGAATATGGCGAACGAGCAGAGGCCGGGTTGAAATTCAACTGGCTGGTCAACCAGGGAAGAGTCGACGCCCCCATTGTGATCGGCCGCGACCACCTGGATACCGGCTCTGTAGCCTCGCCCAACCGGGAAACCGAGGCCATGAAGGATGGATCTGACGCCATTGCCGACTGGCCCTTGCTCAACGCGATGTTGAATACCGCCTGCGGAGCGAGCTGGGTATCGATCCATCATGGTGGCGGTGTCGGAATCGGTTATTCACTGCACGCCGGCATGGTCTGCGTGGCAGATGGGTCCGAAATGGCGGACAGGAGGCTGGAAAGAGTGCTGACAGCGGACCCCGGTACCGGGGTCATGAGGCACGCCGACGCGGGCTATGACATCGCAGTTGAAACCGCAAATGAGCGGGGCGTGGATCTACCCATGATTAACGGCTGATTGACGTGATCCGCGTTGCGACACTTTATTCGGACCTTGAGGCGAGCATGCTGGCCCTGCGCTCAAGCCATGATGCGCTTGACCACAGCAGGGCTATGGTTGTTCAGGCCATGGCCGACGGCGCCGTGCATTATGGCATCAACACCGGGTTCGGAGCACTCGCGAACAAGACGATTGACGCCGAACAGTTGGCTGATCTGCAGCGGAACATTCTATTAAGCCACGCTTGTGGTGTGGGCGAACCGGTACCCCCGGAAATCACCCGCTTGATGCTGCAACTGAAAATTCACGCTCTTGGTCTCGGCCAATCGGGAATTTCACGGTCCACTTTCAGGCAGCTGCTGACTTTTGACAGGCTTGGCCTGACGCCCTGGATTCCAAGCCGGGGCAGCGTGGGTGCTTCCGGAGACCTGGCCCCGCTTGCCCACATGTGCCTGCCCCTGATTGGCCGCGGTGAAGTGTGGGATGAAGCTGGAAAGGGAAAGAAAGACGCGGCCGAAGCCATGCAGTTGCTGGGCATCGAACCGGTGCAATTGAAAGCCAAGGATGGACTGGCGCTGATCAACGGCACCCAGCTAATGGCTGCGTATGGCGCTTACGTGTGCGAGCGTGCACTGGTTCTTCAAAAAGAAGCGGACATCCTGGCTGCCATGAGCCTCGAAGCTTTGCAGGGCAGCGCGGTTCCATTCGACCAGCGCATTCACCTGATCCGCCCGCACGAGGGGCAGAAGAAGGTAGCAGAAAACGTTCGCAAGCTACTGAAACATAGTGAAATAATGGATTCTCACCGGGACTGCGGCCGGGTACAGGACCCTTACTGTCTTCGCTGTGTACCACAGGTTCACGGCGCCAGCCGCGATGCCCTGGCGTTTGCTGCGAATACGGTTGAGATTGAACTCAACTCCGTTACAGATAATCCACTGGTTTTCAAAAACGGCGACATTCTTTCCGGAGGTAATTTTCATGGCCAACCGCTTGCGCTGGCGCTGGATTTCGCAGCCATTGCGCTGGCTGAACTGGCCAGTATTTCGGAACGCCGCGCCTACCTGTTGCTGGAGGGGCACGACGGCCTGCCCAAATTACTCATGCAGGACACCGGAGTAAATTCGGGCTTCATGATGCCGCAATATACGGCCGCGGCCCTGGTTTCGGAGAACAAAGTACTCTGCCACCCTGCCAGTGTCGATTCGATCCCGACCAGCCTTGGTCAGGAAGACCATGTCAGTATGGGGTCAATCAGCGCATTAAAACTGCATTCCGTGCTCAGGAATGTTGAGCACGTGCTGGCGGTTGAGTTCCTGTGCGCGGCACAGGCCCTTGATTTCCGGGCGCCCCTGAAACCCGGTCACGGCGTTTTGATTGCACACGAATTGTTGCGAGACCGGATTGGTCACGCAGACCAGGACTACGAAATACGCGGCGATCTGGACATTTGCGCGACCATCTTACGCCAGGGAGAACTGGCCACCGCCCTGGAAGCTGAAATCGGCCCGCTTGCCTGATGCCGGTACTCACCCACATTGAGCAGCTTGCGACTTGCCCCCCGGAGAACCCGCAAAGCGACGCCGGCCTCATCAGCGATGCCGCGATTGCATGGACCGGAGATACCATCCGCTGGGTTGGCCGCCGCAACCAGCTGCCTGCCGAATTCAATGATGAAACACAAATTGACGGAAAAGGCAGGTTGGTTATTCCGGGCTTAATTGACTGTCACACCCATCTTTGCTTTGGGGGTTGGCGCGGAGACGAATTTGATTTGCGCATCAGCGGCGCCAGCTACCAGGAAATTGCCGCTGCCGGCGGTGGCATCGCCAGCACGGTTAGCGCGACCCGTGCGGCGGAAGCCGAATCGCTTCTCGACAAGGCGGGTGATGCATTGGACAGGATGCTCAGCCTGGGCGTCACCAGCGTCGAGTGCAAAAGTGGTTATGGCCTGGATGAAGTAAATGAGCTCAAACAACTCTCAGTATATCAACAGCTTGACTCAATTCACGTTATCGATCTTTTTCCGACTTTTCTCGGCGCTCACATTGTCCCGCCGGAATACAGCAGCGACAGAGACAGATATATCAGGCTGATCTGCGAAAAACTGATTCCAGTTATTGCCAATCAAGGTCTGGCGCGGTTTTGTGATGTTTTTGTTGAACAAGGCGCCTATACCGTCGACGAAGGCAGGCAAATTTTGATGGCCGCCTCCGAGCACGGGCTTCAACTGAAAGTTCACGCAGACCAACTGTCGGACGGAGGGGGCGCCCTGTTGGCTGCAGAAGTGGGCGCCGTATCAGCCGAACACCTGGAATACATCAGCGCAGAAGGCATAGAAGCATTGTCAAAGAGTGGAACCGTGGCTGTGAGCCTGCCGCTGGCTTCGCTATATCTGGCCGAGCCCTATCTGCCGGCAAGAAAACTCCTGGACGCTGGCATAGCCGTCGCGGTTGCTACTGATTTCAATCCAGGCTCCGCACCCAGCTACCACTTGCCCCTGGCGCTGACCCTGGCCTGCCTGAACCAACGCATGACA
This sequence comes from uncultured Lysobacterales bacterium, assembly GCA_937924405.1. Classification (GTDB taxonomy): domain Bacteria; phylum Pseudomonadota; class Gammaproteobacteria; order Xanthomonadales; family SZUA-36; genus JAHEFT01. The sequence continues at coordinate 17,445 of CALDVW010000086.1, read as the reverse complement.
CCCCAGGAAGCGCTTAACGGCGCCACTACCGTGGCCGCGCGGGCTGTATCGGCCCAGCACCGCATCGGCTCACTTACGCCGGGATTCCGGGCCGATCTGGCCATTATCAATGCCCCGTCGCTCAATCAATGGCTCTACCACTTCGTCCCCAACGCCTGCACAGGTGTAATTAAAAACGGAGAATGGGTAGTGAATATGCATGACGCTTAATAGTTCTGGCCCATGCGGAAGAAAATTCAGGGAGTGATTGCGCCGCAGGCGAAGAAGTGCCGCTCGAATGCCGTTAGGCGTACCCACGAAATTCCGCAGCACAATTTTTCTACAGAGAACTACACTTAATTGATCTGGGTCTATGTACTGGCCGCTTCTTTTCCTCTAAAATTACCTCTAAATGAAAATCATTCTCAATTAGCGACAGTGATATGACTCTCAGGGAATTACGCCCAGGCCAATCAGCTCTGATTCATGAAGTAGATGCCAATCAGCCCGGCGTTGTGCGGCTGATGGTTCTTGGCCTGATCGAGGGTGTTGAAGTCCAGTACCAAAACTCTGCGATCGGTGGTGACCCGATGGAAGTTTCGGTTTTTGGTACGGCCATTTCAGTCAGAAAACAGCAGGCGGACTGCTTCCAGATTTCCCCCATTTCACCGAATGTCTGAACCGATTACGGCTTCTGTCCCGGTCAGTGAGATCGGAATCCGCAGGCGTGCGGCTACTTCCATTGCAGTCATCGGCAATCCCAATTCCGGAAAAAGCACCCTGTTCAACCGCCTGACCGGCCTGCGGCAGACGACGGGAAATTATCCGGGTGTCACCGTTGAAAAACACTCAGGGACTGTGCAGCTCAATGACAGCGCCCTGGAACTGGTCGACCTGCCCGGAATCTACTGCCTGGGTGGTTTTTCCGCGGACGAAAGAATAGCCGTTGACGTCGTTCTGGGCCGGGTCGATGGGACAGCCCCACCGGATGGCTTACTGGTCGTTCTGGATGCGACTCATCTGTACCAGGGGCTCTACCTGCTTCAGCAGTTGATGGAAATGCAGGTTCCCCTTGTCGTGGCCCTGACCATGACGGACGTCGCAATCTCAAATGGAATCGACATCTCGATCGAGGTACTGCAAAGGCACCTGGGCGGAATACAGATATGCCCGGTCGTGGCAACAACCGGGCGTGGACTGGACGGACTCAAAGCGGCACTGGAGGCCGTTACCGGCGCAACTGCACCGGCTTTGCCTGAATCCTGGCCGGAGCTGAGCACCACCGCCGATGATCTGGCCGGGAAAATGGGCGGACATTTACCTCGGATCGACGTTATCCAGGCCCTGATCCACCCCGAAAGCAAACGGGCGGCCGTTCTGGACAAACACCTGGATCCTGAGACGATCTCACAAATTCGAACCCGTCTTTTTGGCGACGAACCGCCGCAGGCGGCTGAAGCGAGACATCGCTACAGCTGGGTTCGCAGCGTTCTCCGGGAAGCTCAGAGGCAGGCGCCGTTGCTGGACCGGTTCGGGGCCCGCACGCTGCGCTGGTTTAACCGCCCCTGGCCGGCGACCATCATGTTTTTTGCGGTCATGGCGCTGGTCTTCCAGGCCGTCTTTTCCTGGGCAACGCCCATGATGGACGGCATTGATTCGGCGGCTACCCTGTTAGCCGATCAGGTAAGCTCCCTGCTGCCCCCGGGCGCCTTGTCCAGTTTCATTACGGATGGCGTGATTGCCGGTGTAGGAAGTGTCATCGTTTTCCTGCCCCAGATCCTAATTCTTTTCCTTTTCATCATCGTGTTGGAAGATTCGGGCTTTCTGGCAAGGGCCGCCTTCCTGATGGATCGGATCATGCGTAGCGTGGGACTCTCCGGACAGTCAGTCATCCCCATGCTTTCCAGCTTTGCCTGCGCCGTACCGGCCATCATGGCGACCCGTGTCATTCCGAATCGCCGAGATCGGATCGCCACTATACTGGCGGCGCCCTTCATGACCTGCTCAGCCCGCCTGCCGGTATATGCTCTCCTGATTGCAGCATTCGTGCCGGATGAGTCGGTGGGATGGTTCAACCTTCAGGGCCTGGTTTTGCTTGGACTCTATCTGCTCGGAATCCTCGGCGGGCTGCTGACGGCCTGGATGCTGAAACGTTCGGCGCTGCGGGGACCCAAACCGCATTTCGCCCTGGCCTTGCCCGAGTTTCGCTGGCCTAACCTGCAAACCGTATTCATCAAGCTGATGGACCGGGCCCGTATCTTCCTGAAACGGGCGGGAACCGTCATTTTCACCGTGGCCATCATTGTCTGGGCATTGGCCTATTTTCCGCGCTCAGTTGATATACCGCTGCGCCTGAGTTCCGACATCTCACAGGCGGAACTGACCCTGGTTGGTGAATCACTCGAAGCAGAAAAGAAGCGGTTGGAAAACACTGCGGCCGCCGACCAGCTTGCACAAAGTTACCTGGGTCGCGCCGGCCGGCTGGTTGAGCCGGTCTTTGCCCCGCTGGGATGGGATTGGCGCGTCTCTGCCGCGGTCATTGCAGGGTTCCCGGCGCGGGAGGTCGTTGTGGCCGTTATGGGCACCATATACGCAGTTGGCGCGGAAGCTGAAGAATCCAGTCTGACCGAGAAGCTGAGATCGGCCCAATGGCCCGATGGCCGTCCGATTTTCAACTTGCCAATGGTATTGGGCCTGCTGTTGTTCTATGCCTGGTGCCTGCAATGCGCAGCTACCATCGCCATCATCCGGCGCGAAACCAATAGCTGGCGCTGGCCGGTATTAGCCTGGACCTATATGACGACCATTGGTTACGTCGGCGCCCTGTTAATATTTCAGCTGGGTACCAGAATGATTACTTGATCGCGAGAAATCCTTCAAAACATACCCATTTAAAAACCGAGGTGATATCCCTGAATCCTGCTTCTCTGAGTAAAGTCAGGTTGCCTGCTTCGGAAAACGGCTCCAGTGTTCCTTTGAGGCTCTGCTCCTTGTTCAGAATCTGCTCTGCGGTGAAGTCATTGGCGAGCTTGTATTCCTTGTAGACCTGGCTCATGTAATCCTGGAACCGGGCATCGGGCGCGCGTACCTTCTCGAACATCAACAGGCCCCCACCCCAGTGCAACTGCTCATAAATGGTTTTCAGCAGATCAATACGAACGCTGGGATGAATGAACTGCAAAGTGTAGTACAGGGTAAACAGGTGAGCCTGCCCGAATTCATAGTCCAATGCGTCGGCGTTCACGAAGGATGCTCTTGAATCTTCAACCCGGCCAGCAGCATATTCAACCATGGAGGGAATCCGCTCAATACCGGTTATGCTCATTTTCCGGTTGGGATGCCTGGCCAGAATCGCCTTTACCAGGGAACCCGTGGTGGAACCGATATCGTATACAACAGAATTTTCGACCAGAAAGAAATCGGATAGTCGCGCAATCAGGTCGTGCCCTTCCCGGTAAAAGGGTACCGAGCGGGCAATATGCTCATCAAACAGGCTTCCCGGAATATCGAAGGACCACCCGGCATTATTTGCTTCGATGCCGTCACCTGCGTCCAGCTGGCTGTTTTTTCTGGATTTCACGTCAAACCTATATTCGTTTCAATCCGATTATATAAAAAAGCCCGGCACTGCCGGGCTGTATCCAATTGACCGGGCTGATCACTCAGCCTCGAACAAGTCTTCCTCTCGCGGGCGGTCCACCAGCTCAACATAAGCCATGGGAGCTTTGTCGCCTGTACGGAACCCACACTTGAGGATTCGCAGGTAACCGCCGGGACGGTCAACGTAACGAGGGCCAATTTCATTGAACAACTTGGTGACCACTTCGCGATCGCGCAGGCGATCGAATGCCTGACGGCGATGCGCCACGCTGTCTTCTTTCGCTAGTGTAATCAGGGGCTCGGCCACACGGCGAAGTTCCTTCGCTTTTGGAACCGTAGTCCTGATTATTTCATGTTCGAACAGCGATGAGGCCATGTTTCGAAACATGGCTTTGCGGTGCGAGCTGTTACGGTTCAGTTTTCTTCCGGATTTCTGGTGACGCATGATCTTTTCCTATTTCTCTGTTCTCTGTCCGCTCAAGCGCTTACCAGGCTCTCTGGCGGCCAGTTTTCCAATTTCATCCCCAGCGACAGATCATGTGAAGCCAGCACATCCTTGATTTCGGTAAGGGATTTCTTGCCGAGATTGGGTGTTTTCAGCAACTCGACTTCAGTGCGCTGCACAAGATCGCCGATATACAGAATACTTTCCGCTTTCAGACAGTTTGCCGAACGTACGGTCAGCTCGAGATCATCGATTGGCCGTAACAGCACGGGATCAATTTCCAGTTCCTTCTCTTCCACTTCAACAGCCTGGCGCGCCTTGAAGTCAACAAAGACTGACAATTGATCTGCAAGGATATTTGCAGCCAGCTTGACCGCTCCTTCACAGTCCACCGTTCCGTTGGTTTCGATATCCAGGATCAGCTTATCCAGATTGGTGCGCTGTTCCACACGTGCGGCGTCAACTGAATAGGCCACTTTTCTGACCGGGCAGAATGAGGCATCCAGCTGCAAGCGGCCGATGGGGCGGCTTTCCTGCTCTCCAATGGTGATCTGGGTAGCTGGCTGATAGCCAACACCGCGGCTGACCTTCAGGCGCATATTGATACTGCCGTCCTGGGTCAGGTTACAGATCACATGCTCGGGATTAACCACCTCAATCGTGTGATCGAGTTGGATGTCGCCCGCTGTAACCGGCCCGGCGCCCGATTTACTCAGGGTCAGCACGGCTTCTTCGCGTTCATACATACGCAGCGCAATTCCCTTGAGATTCAGCAGGACTTCAATTATGTCTTCCTGCAAACCTTCAACGGCCGTATATTCGTGCAATACACCGTCCATTTCCACTTCGACGATGGCGCAGCCGGGAATGGATGACAACAGAACACGCCTCAGCGCGTTGCCCAGGGTATGCCCGAAACCACGCTCCAGGGGTTCCAACGTAATCTTTGCCCGATTCGGGTTGACTTCGTCGACGCCAACTGCGCCTGGCTTTAACATTTGATCAATAACACCCATCATAGGGATTGGCCTCGTAAACTGTGTTTCTGATGAAATTTCCACTGGCCGCCAACCGGGCGGCATGAAATCGCGGGCTATGGCTTACTTCGAGTAAAGCTCCACGATCAGGTTTTCGTTGATATCGGCTGACAACTCATTACGGTCAGGATACGCTTTGAAAACACCTTCCATTTTATTGCTGTCGATATCAATCCAGGCAGGAACAAGATTCATTTCCTGGCTCAGCGTAACGGCTTCCTTCACCCGCAACTGCTCTTTTGCCTTCTCCCTGACTGCCACCACGTCTTCCGGCTTTACCTGGTAGGAAGCGATATTCACCATCTGCCCATTGACAGAAATGGCTTTGTGCGACACCAGCTGCCTGGCCTGGGCGCGTGTTACCGCGAAACCCATCCGGTACACGACGTTATCAAGCCGGCTTTCCAACAACCGCAGCAGGTTTTCACCGGTTGCGCCTTTCTGCTGGGCTGCCTTCTTGTAATAGTTGCGGAACTGCCGCTCCAGCACACCGTAAACTCGGCGTACTTTCTGTTTCTCACGCAGCTGTAACGCATAATCTGACAGGCGCATGCGACGGGATGAACCATGCTGTCCCGGAGGCTGGTTGAGTTTGCACTTCGATTCCAGTCCGCGAGCCGGGCTTTTCAGCTCCAGGTCAACGCCTTCGCGACGTGCCAGTTTGCAGGTTGGTCCAATATATCTTGCCATTCTGTCTACTCCGATCAGACGCGACGTTTTTTCGGCGGCCGGCATCCGTTGTGCGGAATCGGCGTCACGTCAGTAATGTTGGTGATTTTGTAACCCAGGGCATGCAATGCACGAACCGAGGATTCCCGTCCCGGGCCCGGGCCTTTTACACGGACATCGAGGTTTTTCAAACCATAATCCAGCGCGGCACGACCGGCGGTTTCAGCAGCGACCTGGGCGGCGAAAGGCGTACTTTTCCGCGAGCCGCGAAAACCGGCGCCGCCGGCTGTAGCCCAGGAGAGCGCATTACCCTGACGGTCAGTGATGGTAATAATCGTGTTGTTGAAGGAAGCATGAACGTGGGCGATGCCGTCCACGACTGTCTTTTTAACCTTCTTTTTTCGAGTTGGCTTTGCCATAAATCTATCCGTCTATTAACGCTTAATCGGGCGCCGTGGACCCTTCCGGGTACGCGCGTTTGTCTTCGTTTGCTGACCACGGACCGGCAGGCCACGGCGATGCCGCAATCCGCGGTAACAACCGAGGTCCATCAAACGCTTGATATTCATCGCCACTTCGCGGCGCAGATCGCCCTCGACCGAGATTTTTGCAACCTCTGAACGAATGGCCTCTTCTTCCGATTCAGTCAGGTCACGTATCCTGGTATCGGGAGCGATTCCCGTCGCTTCGCAAATCTGAAAAGCACGGGTTTTTCCAATGCCATAAATATGCGTCAAGCCCACCCAGGTGTGCTTCTGAACCGGTATATTGACTCCTGCAATACGAGCCATCCTGTTAACTCCTGTCAGCTATGCGCCGCGAACGTAAACGGTACATTATATCTAATACAAAGTGCCGGTAAAAGCCTGAAAGTTCTTACTTTCATTCCGGCATCCACATCAAGTCAGCCTTGTCTTTGCTTGTGCTTTTTCTCACTGCAGATTACAAACAGCACACCCTTGCGCCGTACAATTTTGCAGTTTCTGCAGATCTTTTTCACTGAAGCCTGCACTTTCATCACTCTTCTCCAAATCAGGCGGGCCGGCCTTCATGCCTGCCCGTAATATTCCGCATCGGCGGAATCAGACTTTTCTATCTCCGGACCACTCCGGAACGACCATAGGATTTCAGATTTGCCTTCTTCATCAGGCTGTCATACTGATGTGAAATCAGGTGAGCCTGCACCTGGGCAATGAAATCCATGATTACAACCACTACGATCAGCACGGAAGTACCACCAAAATAGAACGGTACCGCCCACAAAACTCGGAAAATATCCGGTAACAGACAGACTGTCACCAGGTACACAGAGCCGACCATGGTCAGCCGCGTCAATACGTGATCGATATATTCCGCCGTCTGGCGTCCAGGCCGGATACCAGGAATGAACGCACCGGATCGTTTCAGATTATCTGCTGTTTCTTTCGAATTGAACACCATGGCGGTATAGAAGAAACAGAAGAAAATAATCAAACCGGAAAACAGAATCGTGTATGCCAGGTTGCCCGGGGTTAACGCTGCGGAAACATCCGTTAACCACGAGAGGCCTTCCGAACCGCTGAACCAGGTGGCCAGCGTGGACGGGAAAATGACGATACTGGAAGCAAAGATTGCCGGGATCACACCTGACATGTTCACTTTCAGCGGTAAATGAGTCGATTGATTCTGATAAGCCACGCGACCCTGACGCTGCGCGTAATTGACCGTAATACGGCGTTGGCCGCGCTCAACCCGCACGATGAAATAAATCACCGCCAGGACCAGTACCAGGATGATCAACATCGCCGGAATACTGAGCTGGCCGGTATTGACCAGTTCCAGCGTCCCGGCTACTGCCCGCGGCAATCCGGCCACGATACCGGCAAAGATAATCAGCGAGATACCATTGCCTACACCGCGCTCCGTGATTTGCTCACCCAGCCACATCAGGAATATGGTTCCGGCAGTCAATGTCACCATCGCGGTAAAAAGGAAACCGAAACCGGGTTGCACGACAACTGCGGACTGGCCTTGCAAGGCGAAAGCCACGCCACCGGCCTGGATTCCTGCCAGGATGACCGTGAAATTCCTTGTGTACTGAGTTATTTTTTGCCGGCCCGAGGATCCTTCCTTTTTTAATTGCTGTAACTGGGGTATTGCGCTACTCATCAACTGCATGATGATGGAAGCGGAAATGTAGGGCATCACGCCCAGAGCAAACAGGGAAAAACGCTCCAGCGCCCCGCCGGTGAACAGGTTAAACACGTCCACGATGGTGCCCTGCTGCGAATTCATGAATTGCAGCAATGCCTGCGGGTTTACACCCGGAACCGGAATGAACGTGCCGATGCGGTAAATAACCAACGCAACGAACACGAACAACAAACGCTGTCGCAACTCGGTCAATCGACCCAGGCCGCTCAGCGTTTCCGCCATTTGTGACGGGGATCGCGTCATTATTCTACCTTGCCTCCCGCAGCTTCGATTGCGGACTGGGCGCCCTTGGTGACCGCCAGACCCTTAACCGTTATGGCACGGTCGAGTTCGCCGGTATTGATGATTTTTACTTTGCGCGCATCGTGCTTCACTATTTTTTCAGCCTTGAGCGTCTCAAGGTCGATCACGTCGGCTTTCATGACCTGAAGCTGATACAGACGAACTTCATCGTTGTACCGTGCCGTACGTGAAGCAAATCCACGCTTTGGCAAGCGGCGTTGCAGAGGCATCTGCCCCCCTTCGAATCCGACCTTGTGGTAACCGCCAGAGCGCGATTTCTGGCCTTTATGGCCACGACCCGCCGTTTTGCCCACGCCTGAGCCGATACCACGGCCCACGCGCTTGCGATTTTTTTTACTGCCCGCTGCGGGGCTGAGTTCATTAAGTTTCATGTCAGTACTTTTCCAATTTGCGGTTCGCAGAGCTGCCACCATGCCGTTTCCGGCCTCAGGCTTTCTCCACTCGTACCATGTAATCAATCTTGTTAACCATGCCACGTACGGACGGCGTATCTTCGAGCACGACCTCCTGATGCATGCGCTTGAGGCCTAGCCCACGGGCACATTCCCGGTGCTTCGGCTGAAATCCGATCGGAGACCGGACCAACGTAACTTTGATCTGTTTCTTTTTAGCCATTGTCCTTACCCGACGTTCGCCATGATCTCGTCTACAGACTTGCCGCGCTTGCTGGCCACCGACTGCGGGCTCTGCATTGCCTGCAGGCCCTTAATGGTGGCGCGTACCAGGTTGATCGGGTTATTGGAACCCACGCTCTTAGCCAGTACGTTGCGAACACCAACAGTTTCAAGCACGGCGCGCATTGCACCACCAGCAATAACGCCGGTACCTTCGGAAGCCGGCTGCATGTAGATACGCGACCCCGCATGACTGCTCTTCACCGCGTGCCAAAGTGTTCCGTCACGCAAGGTGACAGTAACCATGTTACGGCGTGCTTTCTCCATGGACTTCTGAATGGCGATAGGTACTTCACGTGCCTTGCCATATCCGAAGCCAATCTTGCCGTTGCCGTCGCCGACCACACTCAGTGCCGTGAATCCGAAAATTCGGCCACCCTTGACCACTTTGGCCACACGGTTGACGCTTACCAGTTTTTCAAGCAGGCCGTCGCCTGTATCTTTGTCCATATTCGCCATGTTTCTTACCTGTTATTAGAAGTTCAAGCCGACTTCGCGGGCTGCATCGGCCAATTCTTTGATTCGGCCGTGATAGCGATAACCGGAACGGTCGAATGCGACGTCTTTAACGCCAGCCTTCACCGCCTGTTCAGCAACAGCTTTACCTACTGCAGCTGCGGCTTCCTTGTTCGAGGTACCTTTAAGCTTGGCCTTGACATCCTTTTGCAGCGTAGATGCAGACGCAAGAACGTTGCCGTCTTCCGAACTGATCACCTGGGCGTAGATGTGCCTGCCGCTGCGGAATACCGTCAGCCGGGGCCTCCCGAGGCGGCGAATGTGCGCACGGGACTTTCTAGCCCTGCGCATGCGTGCTGCCTTTTTTATGTCCATCTCTGTTTCCTCGTTCTCTTAAGCTTTCTTGGCTTCTTTCCGCACGACCCGTTCGTCTGAATAACGAACGCCCTTGCCCTTGTAGGGCTCCGGCGGACGGAACGCCCGGATCTCGGAAGCAACCTGACCAACTTTCTGCTTGTCGCAACCCTTAACCACGATCTCTGTCTGAGACGGGGCTTCGATGGTAATTCCTTCAGGCGCGGTGTATTCCACAGGGTGAGAGAATCCCAGGGCCAGGGTCAGCTTGCTTCCCTGAACCGCTGCGCGGTATCCCACACCAACCAGGGTCAGCTTTTTTTCGAAACCACTGGAAACACCGATCACCATGTTGTTTACCAGGGAACGAAAAGTTCCAGCCATGGGTGTATCGGAGTCACTGGCGGGCTTCACCATGAAGCTGTCATCAGCTTTCTCCAGGCTGACGTTACTATGCAGCCTCATCGCCAGGTTTCCGTTAGGGCCTTTCACCTTGACCTCACCGCCCTGTACGTTGATTTCAACGCCGGAGGGTAATTCGATCGGGGTTTTTGCTATACGTGACATGTTTTTCTCCCAATCCCTTATCGCATCACGTGACGACGCACAGGATTTCACCGCCTTGTCCGGCGGCACGCGCTGTAGCATCGGTCATGATGCCCTGCGAAGTACTGATCACAGCAATGCCAAGCCCGTTCAGAATTTTCGGCAAATCGTCTTTGCCACAATACCGGCGCAAGCCGGGCCGACTCACGCGTTTCAAGGTCTCGATGACGCCGCGGCCGTCCTGGTACTTGAGAGTTACTTCAAGCGCCGGCTTTCCATCGACTTCAACATCGCGAAAATCACTGACAAATCCTTCATCCTTCAGGACGCTTGCAATTCCCGTCTTCACCTTGGAAGCGGGGATATTGACTGTCGTTTTCTGCACCGCCTGGGCGTTGCGAATCCGTGTCAGCATGTCCGAAATAGGGTCACTCATACTCATGATATTCTTCCTGTTTACCAGCTGGCCTTGCGCAGGCCTGGTACGTCACCGCGCATGGCGGCTTCACGCAATTTGTTACGGCCCAATCCAAACTTCCGGTAGAAACCGCGTGGACGGCCGGAAATGGCACAGCGATTCCGCTGGCGTACCGGGCTCGAATCACGGGGCAACTTCTGCAGCCTGAACATCGCATCCTGCTGTTCTTCAAATCCCACGTCCGGATTGGTAATGATCGCCTTTAACTCAGCGCGCTTCTTGGCGTACTTCGCCACCAGCTTGCTACGCTTTTTCTCGCGATTAACCATTGATACTTTTGCCATCGTGATTTCCTTCGCTTATTTCTCTTTGAACGGGAAGTTAAAAGCCTGCAGCAATGCCAGCGCTTCCTCATCGTTTTTCGCCGTGGTCGTAATGGCGATGTCCATTCCGCGGATGACGTCGATCTGGTCGTAATCAATTTCCGGAAACATGATCTGTTCCTTGACGCCCATGCTGAAGTTGCCGCGGCCATCAAACGATTTACGGCTCAGCCCACGGAAGTCGCGTACTCGCGGTATCGCGATATTCACCAGGCGGTCCAGGAACTCGTACATCCGCTCCCGGCGCAGCGTTACCTTGCACCCAACCGGCCAACCATCGCGAATCTTGAAGCTCGCCACAGATCTGCGGGCATTGTTCACGATCGGCTTCTGACCAGCGATTGCAGTCATATCCCCAAGGGCACGGTCCATGACTTTCTTGTCACCTACGGCCTCACCCACACCCATATTCAGAGTGATCTTGGTGATCTTGGGCACTTCCATCACGTTGCCGTAGCTGAATTTTTCAACCAGCTCCGGCACCACGGTTTCTTTGTAATAGTTCTGTAGTCTGGACATTTGACTATCCTTAAATATCCACGGCTTCGCCGGTGGATTTGAAAATACGCACTTTCCGGCCGTCACCCAGGTTCTTGAATGAAACCCGGTCACCCTTGCCGCTACCCGGGTTGTACAGGGCGACGTTAGATACGTGGATCGGAGACTCCTTTTCCACGATTCCCCCTGCCTGGTTCATGGCCGGATTGGGCTTCTGATGCTTTTTCACCATGTTGACATTTTCGACCAGCAATTTACTGTCACTGACCACACGTAAAACATGTCCGCGCTGACCTTTGCTGCGGCCCGCAATTACGATGACTTCGTCACCTTTATGAATTCGTTTCATTTTCCTGTTCTCCCGGCCTACAGCACTTCTGGCGCCAACGAGACGATTTTCATGAATCGCTCAGAGCGCAATTCACGGGTCACGGGTCCAAAAATACGGGTACCGATAGGCTCGTGCTTCGCATCAAGCAGCACGGCAGCATTGCCATCGAACCGGATCAGTGAGCCGTCGCCACGACGCACACCTGACCGTGTCCGCACGACCACTGCGTTATAAACTTCGCCTTTTTTTACCTTGCCCCGCGGAATGGCTTCCTTGACGGTAACCTTGATCACGTCGCCTATCCGCGCATAGCGTCGCTTCGAACCGCCCAGCACCTTGATGCACTGGATTCGGCGCGCGCCACTGTTGTCGGCGGCTGCTAGCATGCTTTGCATCTGTATCATCGTTGATGTCCTTTGCTACGCTTTGCTTCAGGCCTGCGGCCTTACTCAGCGCGCTCCAATATTTCCACTACCCGCCAGCTCTTGCTCTTTGACAGCGGACGGCATTCTGAGATCTTGACCAGGTCGCCTTCGGCGCAACTGTTTTCTTCATCGTGCGCGTGTACCCTGGTCGACCGCTTGATGTACTTGCCGTACAGCGGATGTTTGACCTGGCGTTCCAGCATCACCGTCACCGTCTTGTCAGCTTTGTTGCTGGTGACTCGACCCGTCTTGGTGCGTTTTACAGATTCGCTCGTGCTCATGACGACTCACCATCCTTCTTTTTTTCATTCAGGATTGTTCTGACGCGAGCGATATCTCTGCGTACCCGACGTAGCTCATGCGGGGTGGCCAACTGGCCGATACCACGCTGCATCCGCAGGTTGAACTGCTCCTGTAAAAGTCCACTGAGCTCTTCGCCGAGCTCGCTGGCATTCTTTGCTCTCAAATCTTGTGTGTTCATCACAGTACAGACCTCTTGACGAAAGTGGTTTGCACCGCCAGCTTGGCGGAGGCAAGTCGAAATGCTTCGCGGGCCTGATCTTCCGTCACACCCTGAATTTCATACATTACCCGGCCGGGCTGAATCGGAGCCACCCAGTATTCGACATTTCCTTTACCTTTACCCATACGGACTTCAACCGGCTTTTTTGAAATCGGTTTGTCCGGAAATACCCGTATCCACAGCTTTCCACCACGTTTTACGTAGCGGGTGATTGCACGACGGGCAGCTTCAATCTGGCGTGCCGTAACAAAGCCGCGGGATGTCGCCTTCAGGCCATACTCACCGAAACTGACGCGGTTACCTACCTGCGCCAGGCCACGGTTACGACCTTTTTGCTGCTTTCTGAATTTTGTTCGCTTGGGCTGCAGCATTTCTCTATCTCCTAGCTGGCAACCGCCGGGTTGCGCTTGTTCTCACTTTCAGAAGCATACAAGTTGTAAACTTCGCCTTTATAGATCCAGACCTTTACACCCAGAACGCCATAGGTTGTCTTTGCTTCAACAACACCGTAGTCAACATCAGCGCGCAAGGTGTGCAGCGGTACGCGACCTTCCCGGTACCACTCACTGCGAGCAATGTCGGTGCCATTCAGACGGCCGGATACGAGGACCTTGATACCCAACGCGCCCAGGCGCATTGAATTGCCAACCGCACGCTTCATCGCGCGGCGGAACATGATACGGCGTTCCAATTGTTGGGCAATACCTTCGGCCACCAGCTGTGCGTCCAGCTCGGGCTTGCGAATTTCCGCCACCGTGATGTGCGTGGGAACGCCCATCAGCTGGCTGACTTCACGGCGCAGGCGCTCGATATCTTCACCTTTTTTGCCGATCACAATGCCGGGTCGCGCGGTGTGGATCGTAATGCGCGCGGACTTGGCCGGACGCTCTATCTGAATCCTGCTGACTGCCGCCTGCGCGAGACGCTTTTGCAGATACTCTCGAACCTGGAGATCAGAGTTCAACAGTTCTGCATAGTCGCCTTTTTCCGCGAACCAGGTTGAATTCCAGTCCTTGGCGATACCCAGGCGAAACCCTATTGGATGTACCTTCTGACCCATTATGCTTGTCCCGTATTGTCGTCGGCGACAGTCACGGTAATGTGACTGTTCCGTTTCAGAATTCGAGTACCACGGCCTTTAGCCCTGGCGCGGCCACGTTTGAATGTCGGGCCTTCGTCGATCATGATCGTGCTGACTTTCAGCTCATCGATGTCGGCGCCCTCATTGTGTTCCGCATTGGCAATTGCCGATAACAGAACTTTTTTAACAATGTGCGCCGCCTTTTTAGTGCTAAATGTCAGGAGCTGTTCAGCCTGTTCAACAGGCATACCACGCACCTGGTCAGCTACCAGACGTACCTTTTGCGCTGAAATGCGCGCGTTTTTCAATCGTGCAGTCGCTTGCATGGCAACACCTACTTCGTTTTGCGGTCACCCGAATGACCCCTGAAGGTCCGGGTAGCCGCGAATTCACCGAGCTTGTGGCCGATCATCTGATCACTGATCAGGATCGGAACGTGCTGGCGTCCGTTATGGACCGCAATGGTAAGACCCACCATTTCCGGCAGGATCATGGAACGGCGTGACCAGGTCTTGATCGGGCGCTTGTTGTTCGTCGCAACAGAATCACTCACCTTTTTCATCAGGTGATGATCAACGAACGGTCCTTTCTTTATCGAACGTGGCATAGCTTTACCTGTTATTTACCTGAACGTTTACGAACGATGAATTTGTCAGTCGTCCTGTTCTTGCGGGTCTTGTATCCCTTGGTAGGAACACCCCAGGGTGATACCGGATGACGTCCACCGGACGTGCGTCCCTCACCACCACCATGCGGATGATCCACCGGGTTCATGGCGACACCGCGAACGGTGGGCCGCACACCTCTCCAGCGGGTGGCGCCAGCCTTACCCAGCTTCTCGAGGTTGTGTTCCGAGTTGGAAACCTCACCGATGGTCGCACGGCAGCGCGAAGGCACCTTGCGCATCTCTCCGGAACGCAACCTGAGCGTTGCATATTGTCCTTCGCGAGCAATAAGCTGGACCGCGGCGCCGGCGCTGCGTGCCAGTTGGGCACCTTTGCCGGGTTTCATCTCGACACAGTGGACCACTGATCCCATTGGAATATTGCGCAACGGCATGCAATTGCCGGGTTTGATCGCAGCTTCACGGCCGCTGACCACCTGGTCTCCTGCCCGCAAGCCTTTTGGCGCGATAATGTAGCGCCGCTCGCCATCGGTATAGAGCACCAGTGCGATATGCGCAGTCCGGTTGGGATCGTACTCGATACGCTCAACGCGCCCGATGATTCCGTCCTTATCACGCTTGAAATCTATGACGCGATAGTGTTGTTTATGTCCACCGCCCCGATGGCGCGTGGTAATCCGACCGGCGTTATTTCGACCACCCGTCTTGGATTTTTTCTCCACCAGCCCAGGATACGGCGCACCCTTGTGTAAGTGCGGATGCTTGACCTGAACGACACCTCGGCGCCCTGGCGATGTAGGTTTTGCCTTAACAATTGCCATGACTATTTGTCCTTAAACTGATTCTCCGCCCAGGAAGTCGATGACCTGATCTTCCTGCACGCGAACATAAGCCTTTTTCCAATCGCTGCGCCGACCGGGACGCATGCGGAAAGACTTGCTCTTACCTTTGACGTTGACAATGCGGACTGCCTCCACGTTGACGTCGAACAGCAACTCCACCGCGCCCTTGACTTCAGACTTGCTGGCGTCATTGACTACGTGGAACACATACTGATTGCTGCTCTCTCCCACCAGCGTCGTCTTTTCAGTAACGCGTGGTGAAAGCAATACCTGGTATAAACGATCACTGCTCATCCCAGCCACTCCTGAATCTGCTTGACTGCATCCACAGTCATGATCACCTTGTCGGCAGCGACGAGGCTTACCGGATCGATATCGGCCACATCGAGCGTGTAGACACCTGGAACATTCCGTGATGACAGATAGACATTCTCATCCAGGTCCTTGGCTACGATCAGGCCTCTTTCGAAGCCCATATCAGCCAGCTTGCCCAGCATGTTTTTTGTTTTCGGCTCTGAAATATCCAGCGCCTCCACAATGATCAACCGGTCCTGCCGGACAAGCTCTGAAAGTATGGCCTGCATTGCGCCACGGTACATCTTACGATTGACCTTCTGCGAGTGGTCTCTGGGGGTGGCTGCAAATGTCCTGCCACCGCCGCGCCAGATCGGGCTGCGAATAGTGCCGGCACGGGCCCGGCCGGTGCCTTTCTGACGCCAGGGCTTTTTGCCGCCGCCGCGGGCTTCCGAACGGTTTTTCTGGGCCTTGGTTCCGGACCGTCCACCTGCCAGATAAGCGGTAACGACCTGGTGAACCAGCGCCTCGGAAAACTCCCGGCCAAAGGTGGATTCAGACACCTTGATGTCCTTACCGCCTGCTACTGTGAGTTGCATGGTCATATCTCCATAAAACCTTATTGAATCGCCTTCACGGAAGGACGGACCATCACAGCGCCGCCGGCTGCTCCGGGAACCGCACCTTTGATCAGGAGCAGGTTGCGTTCTGCATCGACACGAACCACTTCAAGATTTTGAGTGGTAACTCGCGCATCACCCATCTGTCCGGCCATTTTCTTGCCTTTGAACACGCGGCCCGGAGTCTGGCACTGGCCGATAGAGCCGGGTGCACGGTGAGCCAGCGAGTTGCCATGGGTGGCATCCTGCATGCTGAAGTTATGCCGTTTGACAGTACCTGCGAAACCTTTACCTTTACTGGTTCCTGTCACGTCAACCATTTCACCTGCCTCGAACATGTCAACCTTCAGTTCGGAACCGGCTTCCAGCTCTTCACCTTCACCCTTGGCCAACCGCAGCTCCCACAGGCCTTCGCCTGCTTCTACCCCGGCTTTCGCATAGTGTCCGGTTACCGGCTTATTCACCAGGTTGGCACGGCGCCGGCCGAAAGTGACCTGAACTGAACGGTAACCATCGGTATCTTCATTCTTCACCTGGGTTACACGATTCGGGTCAACCTCGATTACCGTCACCGGCACGCTGTTACCTTCTTCGGTGAATACGCGGGTCATGCCACGTTTGCGTCCTAATAATCCAATCTTCATTGCTCTGCCTTCTATCCGGTAAGACCAGGCGATCAGTACAGCTTGATCTGTACGTCAACGCCGGCGGCCAGGTCCAGCTTCATCAATGCATCCACGGTCTTGTCATTGGGATCCACGATATCCATCAGGCGCTTGTGCGTACGGGTTTCGTACTGGTCGCGCGCATCCTTGTTCACATGGGGTGAGATCAGCACGGTGTGCCGTTCAATCCTGGTGGGTAAGGGAATCGGACCCAGCACCTGAGCGCCGGTCCTTTTCGCGGTTTCCACAATTTCAGCCGCCGAGCGATCGATCAAACGATGATCAAATGCTTTCAAACGGATGCGAATTCTCTGGTCAGCCATTTTCTTACTCGCTTTAATGTTTACTCGTGGATCTTGGCGACAACGCCGGCGCCAACCGTCCGTCCGCCTTCGCGAATCGCAAAGCGCAGACCTTCTTCCATCGCAATCGGCGCAATCAGCGATACCTGCATCTGCACGTTGTCACCCGGCATCACCATCTC
>CALDVW010000085.1 GCA_937924405.1 uncultured Lysobacterales bacterium | reverse complement strand
TTTTCGGTGAAAAATTTACCCGCAATTCCGGCATCGTTGAATTAATGGATGACCTGGGCTCCGCTCTAATTCGAAATCCGGACATGATCATGATGGGGGGCGGCAATCCAGGGCGCCTGAGGGAAGCCGAGTCGTTGTTTCAGAGCCACCTGGAAGCGGTCATGAACGACCCGGGCAGGCGTCACCGGCTGTTTGGCTTGTATCAATCACCCCTTGGCGACCATGAATTACGCACAGAATTGGCCCGCTTTCTGAAGCAGCAGTTCGGCTGGCAACTCACAGGCGACAATATCGCTATCTCAAATGGCAGCCAGTCTGCGTTTTTCGTTTTGTTCAACATGTTTGCCGGAACTATGCCGGATGGCAGCCACAGGACCATCCATTTGCCGCTCACACCCGAATATCTTGGTTATGCCGACAGCGGGCTGAGCGAGCAGTTCTTTTCGGCCACGCGCCCTGAGATCGAGTTACTCGACGACCAGATGTTCAAGTACCACGTCGACTTTTCGCGCCTGAGCGTGGACGAACAATGCGGGGCGTTGTGCGTTTCGCGCCCGACCAATCCCACCGGGAACGTAATCACCGATGAAGAGGTCGCCCGGCTGGATGAAATCGCCGGCCAGCGTGAGATACCGTTGATACTCGATGGCGCTTATGGCCTGCCGTTTCCAAACATCATTTTCACGGAGGCGACACCGCACTGGAATGAAAACACGATCCTTACGCTCAGCCTGTCCAAACTGGGCTTGCCGGGTGTGCGCACCGGCATCATCGTGGCCAATGAAGAAATCATTCATTCCTATGCCAACGCTAACGGCATCGTCAATCTGGCTTGTGGCAATATCGGACCCGCCATTGCCACGGAATTGTTCAGGAGTGGGGAAATCCTTACGCTGACCCGGGAGCAGGTGAAGCCGTTTTATTCTGAGCGTGCACAAAGTGCTGTGAAGTGGTTCCGTGAAAGCATGGCAGACCTGCCGCTTCATATTCACAAGCCGGAAGGAGCGTTCTTTCTCTGGTTGTGGTTCGAGGGCTTACCGATAAGCAGCCAGGAACTTTATCTTCGCCTGAAAAAGCAGGGTGTGCTGATCGTACCCGGCCAGCACTCTTTTTTCGGCCTGAAAGCTGAATGGCCGCACCGCCATGAGTGTATCCGGGTATCCTACGTCCAGGAAGCGGAGATGGTGCGACGCGGCATATCCATTATTGCCGATGAAGTCAGGAAAGCTTATGAAGAATCTGCGGCGGATTGAGCCAATGAAAATACATCTGAACAACGGGTTGATCCTGCCCTGCCTGGTGTGGGCATTGGCGGCCTGCCAGCCCGGTCAGGACGCCGGGCAGGCCGATATCCAGGCGGGCTCCGCTGTAGAACCTGGCCCGCAGGCAACAGTGGCCATTGAAGACCTGGCCGGCAGGCTGGGTGTGGCGGCCGGTGAAATCAGTCTCATCAGTGAAAAAAGCGTGACCTGGCGCGACGGCAGCCTGGGTTGTCCGAAGAAAGACATGATGTACACGCAGGCCCTGGTTCCGGGGACCCTGATCGTGCTCGCCGCCGGTGATAAGGAATATCAATACCATTCAGGTCAGGGCAGGCCCCCGATTTATTGCGCAGCGCCCCGGCCTCCCGCCCCTGCTAACGGGGTGGATTGATTTTCCCGTCGCTGCAAAATCGCTCTACCCATTCAGCAGCCGGCCTTAATGCAATGAACTGATTGATCAAGTTCAGAAGTTGCCCTTTTTTGTCGGCCTGCTGGGCACCCATGCCCTCCACCAGGCGCTTCATCTGGTACGCCATGCGCGCTTCCTTGTCATCCGCTGGAGATTCCATGTCGTGAAGAATTTCCATTGCAATACAGAATTCACGCACTTCCTCTTCATTCGATTCCTGGCCAGAGCCTTCCTGCCACCAGGCCTCCAGCGCCGCAGCGTCTATGCCACCGGGAATCGCTCCCTTGTTCTGCCATAACTCCGCAGCCGCCTCTTCGTCTGCGGCTTTGAGGGCGCAAGCCTGCATTTTTTCCTGCAAATGCCGCCAACTTTGCTGTTTTTCCAGCGCGCGGGCCCTGGCTTGCTCGGCACGCTCATTTGCGACTGCCTTGCGCTCTTCCCGCTGATTGTCGAGGCGGGCAAATACCGCATCACAGGCGCCACGAAATTCTTTCCAGAGCCGCCGGTCCACCTGCCTGGGCGTCACCCCCACCTGTTTCCATTCACGCTGGACTTCCTTGGCCTGATTGATGGCCTCCTTGAGATCTTCCAGTTCGTCCAGTGCCCGGGCCCGGCTTACCAGGTCTTTCTTTGCGGCAATATTGCGGTCGTACTCCTCCTTGATGTGCCCGTAAATCCGGTCGCAAACCGATTTCAGCGCCTTGCGGCTTTTTCTCTCGCCCTTGCGATCGACCGGCTTGATGTTCCTGAAAGCCTCGCGGGCGGTATCCAGGGTTTTCTGGACCATTCTCCAGTCCGGGGTGCCTGCTGCGGCATCATTGTCCGGCGCATCCGGCCAGGCCATTCGGGTTTCGTAATCAGTCAGTTGGGCAACCAATTCCATTCGTTGTTCAAAATTCTGCTGCCTTTGTACTGCCTGTTCAGCAAAAGCCTTCTTGCACGGTTTATACGCCTCGTTGGCGGCTGCCCTGAATTGTTTCCAGAGCGCCTGGTCGCGCCGGGGTGAAAGCGGACCCAGTTTTTTCCATTCCTCCTGCAGCGCCTTGATTTTTCCGGCCAGGCTATCCGGACCTTCGTCGACACCGATGAGTGCCTGCATGCGTTCACAAAGTTCGATCTTTTTCGGTTCTATGGCGAAGCCCTGCCAGTCGTGAATTTCGTGCAGGCGCGCCACCAGGGGTTTCAGTTCGTTTTGAAAATGCTTCTGCTGTTGCGGAGGCAACCGCCTGACGAAGGTTCTGATCCTGTTTAGCGAACGGTCCGCGTTCTTGAAATGATTTTCGTCCAGTTCCCGCAGTAATTCTTCGAAGGCGGATTCAATCAGCTGCAGATTCTTTTTCTGCTTGCCCTTCAGGCTCGCCATCAGTTCCTGCAGCCGGGCCTGCTGTTCATGAAGCTGCCGGATGGGTTCCGGTGTTTGCGTGGCCAGGGTTTCGGGCCAGGCCAGTTTGCTGCTGAGTTTCGCAGCCTTTTTTTCCAGTTTTTGTAAAAGCAGGAAATCTGAAGCGTCCAGATGCCCGCTCTCCTCGCGGATCTCATCCAGCGTTGTCTGCCTTTCCCGCATCCGTTCGAGGGTCTGCGCTACCTGGCGCCAGAGTTTGAGGTGCTTTTTACAGGCCTTGAACTGCCCGGACGAAGGCTGCGCGTGATGCGTGGCGGAAACCCAGCGCTCCTCCATGTGGTTGATGCTGTCATGAAGCGCTCTGATCCCCTCTGAATCCTCTGCGATGGTGCCCAGGGGGTCGGTAGCTTCAAGTTTCTCTATGATTTCCCTGAAGGTGTTCCTGGCTTCGTCGCTCAGCTCCTGCTGCTTCTGATCAGCGGCCTGGATCCGGTTCAGTGCATCGATTCTGCCGAGACAGATTTCAAGATTGTCGTCAATGCCCGCACACTGTTTCTTGCTGCTGTGCTGACGGAGTTCCTCCCAGCGGTGCTGCAAGGTCTGGTAACGCGCCGTGTATTCCGGCGTGTCCGCCCCACTGGCGAGTTTCGCCGCATCCTCCGCCAGTTGACTGATCCGGTCCTGTAGTTCAGCCTCTGCCCGCTCACTGGCGTGGCGCTCATCCAGCAAATCCTTGCAATGGCGATAGACCGACTTGTCCTTGTGTTTTACGCGGCCCATCAGTTCCTGTAACTGCGCACTATCCGTGATTCCCTGTGCTGCACAAAGACGGACCCTTGCCACCAGGTGGCTGACGGCTGTATCCATAAGCACATCGGGATTGTGTATCTGGCCAATGGCACCCCGGATCAGTTCCGGGTCGTCGGCGAGGCTGGCGATACGGAGTAACTGGCTTTCATCCGATACCGAAGGCAGTGCGGTTATATCGGGCAGCAACTGATCCAGCCGTTGCTTTCGGGCCTGGGCTTGCAGCTCCCCGGTCAGGCTGTCTGCGAGGTCGTCCAATTGGCCGGCTTCTGTTATGCGGGCCAGGGCTCGGGAGCGCACATCGGATTCCGGGTCGTTCATCACAAGCTCAAGCAACACAGCCGGGTCCTCGAGCTTGTCAATCGCGGCCATGCGTACTTCGGGGTTGCTGTGTTCCCAACCCGATTTGGAAATTGACTCAAACAATGACATGGATACCCGAATTCCTGAATATATGGAGGCCAGATTGCGAATTTTAGCATTGTGTAACGACCGTGCTGTGATCCGGGTCACGGATTCTATTCGGGTCGTTTAGACTATCCGGCATGATTAAACGGTTTGAATATCTGCACAAGGTGACCGCGGAGGACATCGATGAGCTCGGTCACGCCGGTAATTTCCATTACGTGAAATGGATGCAACACGCGGCCGTTGCCCACTCCAACGCCCTGGACTGGCCTTTTCAAAAGTACAGGGAACTGGGTGCGGGCTGGGTCGTTCGTTCCCACCAGATCACTTACCTGAAGCCGGCATTTGAAGGAGACGAAGTCGTGGTTCAGACCTGGATCGCAAACATGAAGGCCGTAACCTCCCTGCGTTGCTATGAAATCCTGAATTCCAAAGGCGAGTTGCTGGCCAGCGCCGAGACGGACTGGGCTTTCGTCAACTATGAAAAGCAGCGGCCTGTCAGGATTCCACAACAAGTGAGGGAATCATTCAAATCGCCTGGCCAGCCCTGAATTGCACATTTCCCATTCTTCACTATTATATAAAGACATAACGATAATCAGAACCGACTGGAGAGTACCTGATGAACAGACGACAGTTTTGCCGCACTACGCTGGCAGCAAGTTTCGCGGCTGCTTACCCCTTCATGACAGGCTGTGGAAAGGAAGCGGCGCCGGTGCCGACAAAAGTAGATACAGGCATCGCCGCTGTATCACTCGATGGCGCAGAAATAGAACTGGAAAAGGCGGCGATTAAAGAATTGAGTGAGGCTTTTGCTGGCGAAATCATGCTGTCCGGCCACCCGGAATACGATTCTGCCCGTCGAATCTGGAATGGCATGCACGACAAGCGCCCGGCGCTGATCGCACGCTGTATCAATCAGGGGGACATCCAGAACGCTGTCACATTCGCCCGCGAAAGGAATTTGCTCACGGCAGTGCGTGGGGGCGGGCACAGTTGGCCCGGAAAGTCGGTCTGTGACAATGGTTTAATGATCGATCTCTCGCACATGAATGCGGTGACTGTTGATCCGGTAATGCAACGCGCAGTGGCGCCGGGTGGGGCCTTGCTGGGACAGCTTGACGACGCAGCGCTGAAGCATGGACTCGTTACGACGGCTGGCGTGGTCTCCCACACCGGTGTCGGTGGTTATACACTCGGCGGTGGTTTTGGCCGGCTGAACCGAAAGCACGGGCTGACCATAGACAACCTGGTTTCAGCGCAAATAGTGACGGCAGACGGGCAGCTTCGAACCGCCAGCGCCGACGAGAATCCCGACCTGTTCTGGGCAATTCGGGGCGGCGGCGGTAATTTCGGAGTCGCCAGCCAGTTCGAATACCAGCTTCACCCCTTCGACCGCTCCGTGCTGTCGGGCATGATCGTCTGGCCGGTGGAGCAGGCCCGTGACGTGCTGGAATTCTATGGTGAGTGGTATTCAGGCCTTTCCGATGACCTCTATGTTGGTCCAATGATGGCCACCATGCCCGATGGAACGTCCATCATTGGCATGGAAGTGGTCTATGCCGGTGACCCGGTTGCCGGGGAGAAGGAAATGGAGCCACTGCGCAAAATCGGCAAACCGATGGATGACGGCATCAAGATGCAGGATTACATGGTGATGCAGACGAAGGAAGATGCATTGTTCGCCCATGGTATCCGCTCCTACGCCAAGAACGGCATGGTCAGGGAAATCTCGCAGGGCCTGGTCGATGCGATGATCGAATCGTTTGTTTCTGACCCGCGGATGGCCATGTTCACCCATACTGCCGGTGGGGCAGTAAGCCGTGTTGGCGAGTCTGCCACTGCGTTCCCGCACCGCAATGCCGAAACCATGGTCATTATTGGCGGTGGCTGGATGGATCCTGCTCAGGATGAAGAGGCCATGGCGATCGGGCGTAGCTGGTTCAAGCAACTCGAGCCCTTCACCGGTGGCTATTACGATAATATCGATTTCGACCGCGCCAATTCCGGGGGCGGTAATTACGGCCCGGCCCAGGAACGGCTGGCAAAAATCAAGGGTCAGTACGACCCGGGTAACCTGTTCCGCCTGAATCGAAACATCAAACCGGCTGCCTGACCCGTATAAACGGGTTCTGTTTCAGGTACCACGGCGACGGCATTCGTCGTTGTTGCCCGCCGTGGCTCCGGTGGTTGAGAGATTCACCCTGACCCAACTCACGTCACTTTATGTCTGACATATGGGCGTATGATTCGAAGCCATGAATCATTGGTTTACGCACGCATCGCCTCCCGGAATTTTACGGGTGATCCCCATTCAGGCCTGAAAAATGAACAATAGTTTAAAAGAAGCCGCACTGCGCTATCATCGCCACCCCTCGCCAGGCAAGATCAAGATTACGCCGACCAAGTCGCTGACCACTCAGCAGGACCTTTCGTTGGCCTATTCGCCCGGTGTGGCCGCGGCCAGCGAATTGATTTATGAAAATCCGGCCGCCGCCTGCGAAGTGACGGCCCGAGGCAACCTGGTCGGGGTCATCAGTGACGGCACCGCGGTACTGGGCCTCGGGAATATCGGGCCACTGGCGGCCAAGCCGGTGATGGAAGGCAAGGGTGTGCTATTCAAGAAATTTGCCGACATTGATGTCTTCGATATTGAAA
The DNA here is from genome assembly GCA_937924405.1 of uncultured Lysobacterales bacterium. Lineage (GTDB taxonomy): Bacteria > Pseudomonadota > Gammaproteobacteria > Xanthomonadales > SZUA-36 > JAHEFT01. The sequence goes on along the minus strand of CALDVW010000085.1, from coordinate 4,890 downwards.
TCAATGAACAGGACCCGGCAAAACTGATCGAGATCATCGCATCGCTGGAACCCACCTTCGGGGGCATCAACCTGGAAGATATCAAGGCGCCCGGCGCATTCCAGGTCGAGGCAGCCCTCAAGGAACGGCTCAATATACCGGTGTTTCATGATGACCAGCATGGCACGGCCATCATTACCGCGGCCGCCGTTCTCAACGCGCTGCAGATTGTAGGTAAAAACATCGAAGACGTCGTCCTGGCGGCCTCCGGCGCCGGCGCTGCCGGTGTGGCCTGCCTGGATTTGCTGGTGCAACTGGGGATGAGGAAAGAAAACATCACGGTCGCCGACAGCCGCGGCGTGATTTACACGGGGCGCGACGATCCCATGGACCCCAGCAAGGCAGCCTACGCCCGTGACACGGCGTTTCGCACACTCGGGGAAATCGTGAACGGGGCGGATGTGTTCCTCGGCGTATCCGTGGGCGGAATGCTGAGCAGGAAAATGGTGGCAACGATGGCGGATCAGCCCATTATCCTGGCCCTGGCGAATCCGGACCCGGAAATTTTACCCGAGGACGCCAGGGAAGTACGCCCTGACGCCATTATCGCGACCGGTCGCTCCGATTACCCGAACCAGGTCAACAATGTTCTGTGCTTTCCTTACATTTTTCGCGGCGCCCTCGATGTCGGGGCAACCACCATCAATGATGAAATGAAACTGGCGTGTGTGAAGGCCCTGGCGAGCCTGACGCATATGGAATTACAGGAAGCAGGCGTGGTTACCAGCAAGGATGAGTCGCTGGCATTCGGGCCGGACTACATTATTCCGCGGCCCTTCGACCCGCGCCTGCTGGTCCAGGTGGCGCCCGCAGTGGCCCAGGCTGCTATGGACAGCGGCGTGGCCACCCGGCCGATCGGGGATATGGCCGCCTACCGGGCGTCGCTGGATGCTTTCGTATTTCGCACCGGTTTGCTGATGAAACCGGTGTTCGATGCCGCCAAACGTGACCCGAAGCGTATCGCTTATGCGGAAGGTGAAGAGCCGGTCGTGCTGCGGGCAGTGCAATCCGTGGTGGACAACGGGCTGGCTTACCCCATCCTGATTGGCAGACCCTCCGTGATCCTGCACAGGATCGGGAAATTTGGATTGCGTATCGAGGCGGGCAGGGATTTCGAAATCGTCAACCCCGAACAGGATGACCGCTACCGGGAGTACTGGACGGATTATCTTGCCATTATGGAGCGGCAGGGGGTGTCACCTGACACGGCAAAGACAATTGTTCGAACACGAACAGGTGTGATCGCCGCTCTGATGGTGAAAAGGAACGAAGCTGACGCACTGATTGCAGGTGTTGTCGGACGTTATCGAAGAAAACTGGAACGCATTATCGACGTCATCGGCAAACAGGAAGGCGCTGGTGTGATTGCTGCGATGGGTGCGCTGAGTACACCGGAAGGGGCTTATTTCATTTGCGATACCAACGTCAATTCCAACCCGACTGCACAGGAAATAGCAGAAATCACGATGATGGCTGCTGAAAAGGTCAGGATATTCGGCCTGCGGCCGAGAATCGCATTGCTTTCCCACTCGTCGTTTGGGAGTTACCAGGATGACTCGGCAGCAAAAATGCGGGATGCGCTGGATATCTTGCGTGAACAGGCGCCAGAATTGGAAATTGAAGGTGAAATGACCTCGGAGATGGCTCTGAACGAGGAATACCGCAAGCAATTGTTTCCGAATTCCCGGTTACAGGGGCCTGCCAACCTGCTGGTTGCGCCGAACCTCGATGCCGCGCATATCGCGTTTGGTTTGACCAGGGCCATCAGCCATGCGGTAGGCCTGGGGCCGATATTGCTGGGCGCGGGCCGGCCGGCTCACGTACTGACCCCTTCTGTTACCGCGCGTCGCATCATGAATATGACGGCCATTGCGGTGGTTGACGCCCAGGTATATGCATCGAAGAAAAATTGAAGATGGCGTTTCCCGGTAATTTTCCTTGTGGCTGCTCAGCCTCTTCGGGCATCGGCGCTTATCCGGGCCGGATTCAGCGTTAACCAGCTCAGGAACAGGACACTGATCAGCAGGTAAACCTGGAGAGCAAGCACCGCGGGTGGGCTCAGCGGCAGATAGGAAGGTAGCAACAACACCAGGCCGAGCTTGAGCCACTCCAGCCATTTGGCAAATGCCCGATCCTGCGTCCACGCGCTTTGCAGATAAAAGCTGAAGAAAATCAATCCAGTAGAGAAAAACACGGGAATCGAAGGCCAGTCTGTCGCCACCACCAGCATGCCCGTGCCGGCCAGCGTAGTACAAAAAAATTGGAAGAAAGCGTAAATTTTTACCGGAGTTGAAACGGCCGGGTCATACTTGCTGAAATCTTCGAGAGAAACCTGTTTATACGGGTGGGCCTGGTCCAGCCCAGCCGGGCGCCAACCCGGCTCGCGGAACCAGATTCTGATCTTGTCCTGCCAGCGGCTGGCGTGCCAGCAATCGAGCAAAACCGACCAGTAGACATGTACATTGGCCCAGAACGGGTTATAGCTCTTCAGCGGTTTCCTGATGCCGTAAATACAGGGCTCGTTCGCCAGTTCTTCCTGAAAACTGCCGAACATCCTGTCCCAGATGATGAAAATGCCACCATAATTGCGGTCGATGTAGATGCTGTTTTGCGCGTGGTGAACGCGGTGATTCGACGCAGTGACAAAAAGATATTCCAGCGGCCCCAGTTTCGGAACATGTTCGGTGTGGACCCAGAACTGGTAAACCAGGTTGATGGCGCCGCTGGCGAACAGAATTTCAGGCGGTATACCGACATATAGCCAGGGTAAATAGAAAATGAAACCGAATAGCCCGCTGCCGGACTGACGCAGAGCGGTTCCGAGGTTGTAGTCTTCGCTTTGGTGGTGAACCACGTGGGCCGCCCAGAACAGGTTCACCTCGTGGCTGACCCGATGGAACCAGTAGTAGGAAAAATCATAGGCGACCAGTGCGAATAGCCAGATACCAAATCCCTTATCGGGAAGGTCGAACAGGTGCCAGCCATCTGCGGCCCTGGTGTAGAACCAGGCGCCAAAACCGAGAAACAACAGGTTGCGTAAACGACTGATGCTGCCCAGCGAGATACTGGTAATCGTGTCCGCCACGCGGTAGGTATTGCGGCCCCTGGCAAGTCCATAAAGCCACTCCAGTAAAATCAGAATAATAAAGCCGGGAATGGCGTACAGAATGATTTTCATGCGAATCAGCGGAAATCAGGCACAAAACCAAGGCTACCACAAAGATTTTGGTTTATGCGCTCCAGGCGCCCATGAACTCGTCATATCGCCCCCAGCCATCGGCTCCCGGTTTTTGCGACGCACTTTACGCTGATTGCGTGATAATCTTCATTTTTACCTTTAATCACCGGTTTATTCACAATGAAACTTCAATTCACTTTGCTGGGCGCAGCCCTGGCGCTCATGGCTTGCAGCGAGAGCCACCAGGAAACCGTTTCTGTAACAACGGTCTATCCTGAAACCGCAAAAGTCGGGCATATAGATAACTATCACGGGGTCGAAGTTGCGGATCCGTATCGCTGGCTGGAGGACGACGTGCGCGAAAATAGCGCTGTCAGTGACTGGGTTGGCGCACAAAACGAAATCACGTTTGCCTACCTGGAAGATATTCCGGAACGCGAGATAATTGAACGGCGGCTGACGCAATTATGGGATTACGAAAAATACGGCCTGCCGGTCAAAGAAGGCGGGCGATATTTTTACGAATACAACGACGGTCTGCAAAACCAGGAGCAGATCTTCATCCAGTCCAGCCTGGAGGCCGAACCGGAGTTGCTGGTGGATCCGAATACCTGGTCGGAGGATGGCACGGTGGCCCTGGCGTCCTATTATCCCAGCCCGGATGGCAGGCACCTGGCATACCTGGTGCAGGATGGTGGTTCGGACTGGCGGACCGGGCGCGTGATGGATATCGAAACCCGGGAAGTTCTCGATGATGAGTTGGAGTGGCTCAAGTTTACCGGGCTGTCATGGGCGAAAGACGGCTCCGGTTTTTATTACAGTCGTTACCCATCGCCCGAAACCGGAGAGGAATTTCAGTCTCTGAACCTGAACCAGGCAGTGTATTTTCACCGCCTTGGGACGACTCAGGAGAGCGACGAACTGATCTACTCACGAAGCGACCATCCGGACTGGGGCTACACCGCCACCGTGACCGACGACGGCGCCTACCTGGTGATCAGGGTATGGAAGGGAACTGACGACCGCTATCAGATTGTCTATAAAGATCTCGCTGATGCCGGCTCATTGCCGGTCACCCTGATCGAGGGTTTCGATCATGATTACACCCTGGTCGGGAGTATTGGCAGTGAGTTGTACTTTCGCAGTAACGATAATGCGCCGAAAAACCGGCTTATCGCCATAGACGTGAACCGGCCGGAGCCGGAAAACTGGCGGGAAATTGTACCCGAAGCACAGGATGTTCTTGCTGCTGTTGGCCTGGTAGGCGGCAAGGTCATCGCGCGGTATATGAAGGATGCCTGGAGTGTCGTCAAAATATTTGAACTGGATGGCACCGAAGCAGGCACGCTGGACCTGCCGGGAATTGGCACGGCGGGTGGTTTTGGCGGCAAGGTTGACGACCCCGAAACGTTTTTTTCCTACAGCAGTTTCGATACCCCCGGCACGATCAACCGCCTCGATGTTTCGACCGGGCAGGTAGACCTGTTCAAAAGTCCGGACGTGGCTTTCGATCTCGATAACTTCGTCGTCAGGCAGGTGTTTTTCGATTCGAAAGATGGTACCCGCGTACCGATGTTCATTGCCCACAAAAAGGGTATCGAACTGGATGGGACCAACCCCACGCTGCTATATGGCTATGGCGGCTTCAATATTTCGATAACACCGTCATTCTC
>CALDVW010000084.1 GCA_937924405.1 uncultured Lysobacterales bacterium | reverse complement strand
TCAACCTGCTCGGTGACTGCGACGTCAATTTTCTCGTCGACTTTTTCCTCTGCGATGGCAACGCTTTGCTCATCGGCCTGTTCCAGAGCCTCGCTCATTTGCCTGTTTTGGTTTTCCAATTTATCGAGTCGTTTCGTCAGCAACTCGATCTGGTCCCGAAGCGTCTGGATTTCATCTGGGTCGACTTGTGCAAACGTCCCTGAACTGATGAGCAATGCACAAAGCCCCAGCAGGGCCGTTAGCTTTTTCACTATGTGTTCTCCTACAAAATAAATCCCACGGTGGAAGTTTATTCACGGTTTATTACAGATATGTTACGCACGGAGAGTGTATTTACGATTCACTACCGTTCCGTTCCTAATTTGTGGTTGGCTTGATTTCAGTCAGATTCGCTTGCGTTCTGAAGGAAAAATACAGACGAACTGGCTGCCCACGCCGTACTCACTTGATATTTCGAGCCGAGCCTGATGTTCGTTCAGGACGTGTTTGACGATGGCGAGCCCAAGTCCGGTACCCCCCGACTTGCGCCCACGGTCAGATCCCACCCGGTAAAAACGTTCCGTGAGTCTCGGGATTTCGCGCGCGGGGATACCGATGCCGTTGTCAACCACACGCAACGTCGGGCCTTCGCTGGAATCAGTCCAGCGGACAGATATGGAACCGCCTTCAGGCGTGTACTTCAGTGCGTTGACGATCAGGTTGCGAAAGGCGCTTTCAAGGTCCGAGGAAATCCCAAAAAGAGCCAGCTTGCTGTCAATTTCAAACCGGAGTTGATGTTTGCCGCGACTGATTTCCTCGGCCTGTTCCTGAAGTTGTCGCAGCAGGCCGGCAATGTCTGCAACTTCTTCCTCGCCATCAGACTCCACCGCCTGCAGGCGTGAAAGTTCGAGAAAGTCATCCAGCATAAGTTGCATCTGCACAGCCTGTGCGTGCATCCGCCGCAGTGGGTCGGATAACTCGTCTTCCGCCCGGTTCTGGAAAATTTCCAGGTATCCCAGCATCACCGTCAGGGGCGTTCTGAGTTCATGCGAGACATTGGTGACAAAATCGCGCCTGATGCGCTCCACGTTATGCAGCTCGCTGATATCGCGCAATATGAGCAGGCTCTGATTTTCCCGGATCGCTACAATGCTTACGTCCAGCCAGGTTTCGTCCCGGCCGGGTGCTGGCATTTCCAGCTTACCATCCTCTTTCCTCTGTCCGCTGAGCCACTCTGAAAATTCGGGATTGCGGATCAAAGCCGTAACCGGCAGGCCAATGTCGTCTGGATCGCTCAGGTCCAGAAGTGAGCCAGCCGCCCGGTTGAACCAGGTCATATTGGATTTTTCGTCAATCACCAGGGTCGCGTCCGGAAACGCGTCTGTCAGCGTCTGGAAATCATGGATCATCGACCGGTAGCGTTCTTTTTGTGTTACGTTTTTCTGCTCCAACTTACAGATACTGTTAAAAATATCAGCCCAAATCCCGTAACTTCCAGAAAGTTTTTTTGCCGGATTTTGCAGCCAGCGAAGCAGAATCAGGATATGGATGAGGTGCCAAAGCGCATAGGTGATAAAAGCAGCGAGGAATATACGGCCTGGATGGCCGGCAATCCAGCCGGCAATCAGCACGGCCGCAGCCGCCAGCATGAGCCAGGCGGCGCGAAACTTCCAACTACGGGAAGGCATTGGAAATCCAGAAGGGCGACCGCTTAGTCATCAGCCAGGAATCGGTACCCATGCCCTCTAGCCGTCTGCAGATATGAGCTGACTCCGGCGGTTTCCAGCGCTTTGCGCAAACGGCGCACATGAACATCAACGGTGCGTTCCTCCAGATATACATTGGTGCCCCAGACCTGATCTAGTAGCTGGCTGCGGCTGTAGACGCGCCCGCCATGGGTCATGAAAAATTCGAGCAGGCGATAGTCAGTCGGCCCCAGGTGAATTTCCTTCCCGCCGGAAAGAACACGACGGGACAGGGTGTCCATCTGCAATTGGCCGATGGTCAACTGACCGGAACCGTCTACGGGGCTGCTTCTTCTCATGACTGCGTTAATGCGGGCCAGCAGTTCCCTCGGCGAAAAAGGCTTGATCAGATAGTCGTCCGCACCGGCCTCAAGGCCTGAGACTTTGTCGTCCTCAGTCACCCTCGCGGTCAACATGATAATCGGGATGTCCTCCGTGCTGGAATCCTTGCGCAGGCGTCGCGTCAGTTCGATTCCACTCACTCCCGGCATCATCCAGTCCAGCAGAACGATGTCGGGGCGGTTGTCGTTGATGCAGAGTAATGCTTCATAGGCATTGACCGCAGTGCTTACCTGCATGTTCGCCTGCTCCAGTGCAAACCGGATCATTTCGAGAATGGCGTCTTCGTCGTCAACAACCAGCACATGGAGGTGCTTTTTAGACATTTTAGCTTCCGAATCCTGGCGAAGGTCACACTATTATAATGACGGTTATGACTGAATTATTGCAGCCTAATCATCGTCCAGCCCGAGTTTTACCAGTTCCATGCGCAGTTCGTTGATTCTGGCGGTGATTCTCGATCTTTGGTAATAATCGAGATCATCGTCGTTGCTCAATTCCTGTAATTGCATGGCAGCCTCATGGATACCACCTCTGAGGTAGTAGGACTCCGCAATGGCTTCCTTGGCTTTTATGCGGTCCCCGGCAATATTGGAAGACTGGGCATAAAGTTCGTAAAGCACGGGATCATCCGGATGGGTCAGCAATTGCTTGCGTAATATTTCGGCGGCAGTTTCGGCCTGTTGTGGTTCACGGTTCTTGAGCAGGGCCCGTGCATATTGAAGGGAAATTGCGTGATTTCCGGGAAAGTTATGGTAGAGGCCGGCCATGCTGTCGATAGCCTGGTTATCGCGGCCCGATTCGAGATCCAGGTCAGCCATCTGTAATTCATAGGCAACATGGTGGTCGCGGTCGATCAGGTTCTGCAGGAGGTCACGCGCCTCCCTGAACTCGCCTTTTCGCTGTAAAGCGATGGCGTGACCGTAAAAAAGCGCATCACTTTCGGCCTGTTTGATATCGGCGCGTTCCATGCGATGAACGAACCATTCGATGGCCGTCTCCGGCGATTTTTCCGTCAATGCTCTCAGCCGCGCCTGGACGAGGTAGAAGTCTCTGCCGTCAGATGGCTCTGGTTTGGGCATGTTTTGCGCCCGGTTGGTTGCTTCCGTGATTCGACTGACAGACACGGGGTGAGTCCGCAGGTATTCAGGCGGCCCTTCACCCATGGCGCGTGAAGCACGCCCCATTTTTTTGAAGAACTCCGCCATTCCCGCAGGGTCGTAGTCTGCTCTGGACAGGGTTGAAATACCAATCCGGTCTGCCTCGTATTCATTCTGACGGGTGAAATAGATTGATGCCTGCGTCGCTGCCGCCTGCCCGCTGAGCACTGCTCCCTGAATGGCTTCGGCACTGCCGCCCCCGGCGAGCACCAGGCCCAGCATGGCCAGAGCAATGGGTATGGTCATGGCTTTTTGGCTTTCCAGGGCCCGGTAAAGATGCTGTTGGGTGATGTGTGCTATTTCGTGAGCGAGGACGCCGGCCACCTCGTTCTCATCGTCTGCTGTCAGGATCAGCCCGCTGTACAAAGCTATGACCCCCCCGGGGGCCGCGAAAGCATTGAGCACGGGCTGGTTCAGAACAACGAAGGTAAACGATTTGTCCGGCCGGTTGCTGTTGGAAGCAAGCCGGAAGCCCATGTCTTCAAAATAGCCAGTGATCATGGGGTCTTCATTGAGAACTTCATAGGCGCGCATCTGCCGCACCAATGCCTTTGCATATTCCTCTTCTTCCGCTCGGGAGAGAATGGTATCGGCTGACGCGCCCATATCCGGAAGGTCGATCTGTTCGGTCTGGGCAACGCTGCCCAGGCTGACCAGCGAAATGGCCAGCACCAGCGTTAATCGCAACAGTCCTGTTTTTAAGTACTTGACCCTAGACATTCTTTCCCCGAGACTTTCCTGTCGTCAATTCGACAACATTAATGCGGTCCGGTTCTCGTCGGATTTCGCTTGGGACCACCGTGTTTTAATGGCGGTGTACCGGGCCCCTGAGGACAGTTTAACGTGAAAATCCTGGTCATCGTCAATGAGAGTCCCTGGGGCAGCAGCCTCAGCCTCGCAGCGTTACGCCTGGTTCGGGCCATAACCGCCGGTGGGACCAGCATAACTGCGGTATATTTCCGTGATGAGGGCGTTTATCACTCGCTCGATGGTGCCGCAGCTGACAGCGGCACTGTTCGATTGAACGGCGCCTGGCGGGATTTGTCCCGGGATCAGGGGATTCCATTGCTCCTGTGTTCCGCGGCCGCACAGCGAAGGCTGGAAACCCACAGCGGCGAAGGGTTCCGGGAAGCGGGTCTGGCGGAAGTGCTGGAGCTGATGGCTTCGTCTGACCGTGTAGTTACATTCTGATGGCCGGCGCAGGGGGCAATAGCCTGGCCCTGATCATAAGCAGCCAGCCATACTCCAATCGATCTGCGCGTTCGGATATGGACGTTGCATTGGCCGCGGCAGCCCTGGATTTCAGGTTGGAAGTTTTTTTCCTGGGCAGTGCAGTCCTGCAATTAGCCAAGGAGAAGGAGCCGCAGGACGCCCTGCTGCCACCCGGTTACCGCGCCTGGGCGAGTTTGCCGGAATTGGCAGAAATCCATGTCTGTGCAGAAAAGTTCTGGATCGATTATTGCGACCACAATGGGATTGTTTTACTGATGCCAGTGGAAGCGTTGAGCGAATCCCAAATGCGGCGCGCCTGGCGCCAATGCCGGCATGCATGGGTGCTTTGAGAGATGACAAGCCCGGCAAAAATCGGAACATGCCTGCACCTGGTAGTGCGGGCTTCAAGGGAATCACTGCTGCGATGCAGAGCCCAGTGCGCCGCGGGTGATACCGTTCTGTTTGTTGATGCCGGCGTCATGCACATCACCGGAGATGTGCCGGAATGTTTCACCAGTCACGCGGCGGTGGTTCTGTTTTCCGCACCGGATTTGATGGCCAGGGGGCTCGGCAGTATCGCTCTTGATCAGGCAGTGCAGACTCTGGATGATACTGAATTTGGTGACCTGCTGGCCCGCCACGAATTCTGCCTGACCTGGAAATGAACGTGTCTTCTTTAAAGTTGCCCTCGGGCAAGTCGGTGGCAATCGATGAAAAGGGCTACCTGCTTGACTGGACCGCCTGGTCGCGGCCTGTCGCCGAAACCATGGCAGAGGCGGATGGGCTTGATTTGTCTGGCGATCACTGGGTTGTTCTCGCCATTTTTCGTGAATACTTTGAAAAGTACGAGATAGAACCACCCATGAGAGCGCTGGTTCGGCAGGTGCGCGAGCGGTTGGGTGAAGGAAAAGGCAATAGCCGGCATCTCTATCGCCTGTTCCCCGGAGGGCCGGGGGTTCAGGCCTGTCGTTATGCCGGCCTGCCGCGCCCTTTGAGCTGCGTCTGAGCGGATATGCAGATAACGATATAATACCGGGCCCGGGTTTTTCCACGGTCTGAACGGCAGCTTTTATGGAGAGCAGAAGAATGAGCCAGACAATAAGTGTAATCAGTGGCGACGGAATCGGCCCGGAAATCATGCAGGAGGCCATCCGCGTACTGGATGCGCTGGACTGCGGCCTGCACTATGAATTTGTCGAAGCCGGCTTGAACGCTTTGGAAAAGCACGGTGACCTGCTTCCCGGACCGACACTGGATTCAATACGTAAAAACAGGATTGCCCTGAAGGGACCGCTGACCACGCCGGTTGGTAAGGGGTTTCGTTCAATCAATGTCACATTACGCGAAATCTTTGATTTGTACGCCAATGTCCGTCCTGTTCTGTCAGTGCCCGGCACCCGGGCTCGCTACGAGAACGTAGATATCATCACCGTTCGCGAGAATACCGAAGGGGCATACCTGGCCGCGGATTCGCGCATCAGCGACGATGGAGAAACGGCCGAATCAAAGATGGTCATTACACGGAATGGAAGCGAGCGGGTGACGCGATACGCTTTTGAATTGGCCCGCAGCGCCGACCGTAGCAAGGTCACCCTGGTACACAAGGCGAATATCCTCAAGACCGTGTCGGGCATGTTTCTGGATGTTGCAAGAGACGTGGCTTCAGAATACCCGGATATCACTTGCGAAGAGATGATTGTTGATGCGACCTGCATGAAACTGGTCATGGACCCGCAGCAGTTCGATGTGATCGTTACGACCAACCTGTTCGGTGACATTATTTCTGATTTGTGTGCCGGGCTGGTTGGCGGACTCGGCATGGCGCCGGGTGCGAATATAGGCAAAGATGCGGCGGTCTTCGAAGCGGTCCATGGCTCGGCGCCGGATATTGCAGGACGCAACATTGCGAACCCCTGTGCCCTGATGCTGGCATCGGCGCAGATGCTTTCGCATCTTGGCATGCAGGATCGTGCACAACGGCTTCACCTGGCCATTACGTCTGCAATCAGCTCGGCGGACCGGACCACCCCGGATCTGGGCGGTTCAGGCACTACCGGCACATTCACTGATGCGATTATTGAGCGGATTGACTGAAAGCAACAGGGATGTGACCGAGCAACGCCAGGTGCCCTTTGACGGGCGCCCGGCTGTTTCTGAGACAATCCTGCACATAGTCGATGGCTTCCCGCACGGCTTCCGGTAACGGCTTTTCCAAGGCCAATCCGGCCGCTACAGCCGAGGAGAGTGCGCATCCAGTTCCATGAAAACGTCCCTCAAACGCGGAGTGCCTGAAGGTATGGAGATCATCCGGAGTCAACAGGATGTCGGCAATTTCATTGGCGCCAAAATGCCCACCTTTCAGGAAGACCGCGGCAGGGCCCTGCTTCAGGAGTTCACGCGCGGCCAATTCCATGTCTTTCATGTTTCTTATGGCCATACCGGTCAATACCTGTGCTTCCTCCCGGTTAGGCGTGATAACAGTAGCTAATGGAAAAAGGTGGTTCCGGACGGCTTGCAGCGTCATCTCGCCCGATAATTCCATGCCCGCCGGTTCGATCACCACCGGATCCACCACCATCGGAATATGAGGTTTTTGCTGCGCCAGTATCTCTCCCAGCACTGCGATGCCGGGGATGCTCGGTAGCATTCCGGTCTTGATTGCGCAGATCGGGAGATCTGCCAGCACGGACTCTATTTGATCTACGATGATTCGATCCGACATGGGTTCCACTGCCTGCGTATCCAGCGTGTTCCGCGCGGTCACCGCGGTGACTACCGACGCGCCGTATACCCCAAAAGCGGCAAAGGTATTCATGTCTGCCTGGATTCCGGAACCACCGCAGCTATCTGAGCCGGCGATTGTCAGTACGGATTTTTCGATTTCAGGTGCTTGCATCCAGGGTGCCGCGAGTGTCTGCTTTGCCTTGTTGCATTCTAGCAACGGCTGAATAATTTCAGAGCTTTTTCTGATGCTCTCATGACGATGGTCAAGTGCGCCTGGGTTGTTAAGGCAGTCTTTTTAAAAACAAAGACTTGGGCTGACTTGCTTGGGGGTGGCCCGAGCATGTACCGGAAACTGTGGTTTATCATTGACATGGTGTTGTATTCCTGCCATATTTCACCGTGAATTAGTGCACCTTATAAGAGGTCAGGGTACCGACTTGCGACTGCGATTTGCCAGCACAGTGCTTGCCATCATGGGATTAATACCGGGGATTGCCGGTGCCCAGGGAATCGGCTTGCCTGTTTCCAGCTTTGCGGCAGGCGGCACCGGCTTAACCGCCTTTTACGTCATCGGTTTTGAACTGGGTCCATGGCAGGAGTACCTTGCGCAGGAGCTCACACCGGTCTACATGCTGCCGGAGAGTACAGCGCCGGTCCGTATATCGTGGCTGAGGAACAGCGAAATCCAGATCATGCCGGATTTTGCCGCCGGCATGGAAGCACAGCCTGATACCCGGATTAACCTGGATTTCCAATGGCAATCCGATACTGAATACATGATGCCCGGCAACGCGACCGATTCCACTTACGAGGGCACCAGTTTCGATCGCCAATACTTTTCGCCCGGCGTGGAACACGAGTTTGGCGAAGGCGGAGTGCTCGGCGTATCTGCCATCATCGCCCACCAGAGATACAGCGCGGCCAGCCTGGGGCTGTTCGCGGCCAATTCACCGGACCAGGCCCCGTGGTTCAATACCCGGTATTCACCGCAGCATGAATCTGCTTACGGAGCAGGTGTCCGCCTTGCCTTGCACCAGGAAGTGGTCAGTGGGATAGCGGTCGACGCTGGTTTCCAGTCGCGGATCGACATGGAAGAATTTGCTGCGTTCCGGGGTGTTTACGCTCAGCCGGCTGATCTGGATATTCCGGCGCGGGCCCGGGTAGGCCTCGCTTTCCAGGCCAGCGAGAAATCCTGGCTCAACGTGGCAATTGAACGGGTTCTTTACAGCGAGATCAGCGCCTTCCCGAGCAGGCATCTGCCGAACCGCTTCCTTTCGTTGCTGGGCGATTCAAGCAGTCCCGCATTCAACTGGGAAGATCTCACGGTTTATAGCGTCGGCTACACCTGGAGCGATGGCGCGGACCAGCAATGGCATGTTGACCTGAGCACGCGGACTCAACCTTCACCTTCTTCACAACTGCTCAGCAAAGCACTGGATGGAAGCCTGGCGACAAGCGCCATGGTAGTCGGTTACTCACGCCGCACCGGAGACCGAAGCCGGCTGGCCTTCAACGCGGCCTATGCACCCTCTGAGTTCGCGTTCGGCGGCAGTGTGCTGGGCATCACCACAGAAGAGCTCGACCAGAGAATCGAAGTCGAAGCCATGTGGACCCTGAGCTTCTGATCCCAGCCTCACCGCTGGGAAATCAAAATCGATGGAACTGCTGAGAGACTGGTTCAAACGATCTTTTTCCGATCCACAGGTCGTTATCCTCGGCCTGTTCCTCGTCATCGGATTCGCCATCATCGTTGGCCTGGGCAAATGGCTGGCGCCGATGTTCGCCAGCATCGTCATCGCCTACCTCCTGGAAGCTGTTGTCAGCCGCCTGCAGAAAACCGGAATGCCGAGGCTGGCAGCGGTGATCATTGTTTTCCTGCTATTCATTACCGCGTTGTTATTCCTCACCTTTGGATTGGTTCCGATCGTCATCAGGCAGCTCACCGCTCTGGTCCAGCAGTTTCCGACCTATATTGCCCAGGGGCAGGAGTTGCTCAAACAACTGCCGGTAGCGTATCCCCAGATGGTTTCCGAAGAGCAGATACAGGTGATTATCAATCAACTTGGCCAGGAGATGGCCATCCTGGGTCAGCAGGCGCTGAGTTGGTCGCTTTCCTCGGTGGGGAGCGTTCTCGGACTGATCATTTACCTGGTATTGGTGCCGGTTCTTGTATTTTTCTTCCTGAAAGACAAGGACCTTATGACCGGCTGGGTTGCTGGATACCTGCCCAGGGAGCGCACCCTGGTAAACCGGGTCTGGACTGAGTCTGAAGCGCAAATCGCCAACTATGTGCGCGGCAAAGTGGTCGAAATCATTATCGTAGGTTCGGTCACCTACGTTACTTTTATCATCCTCGGCCTGGACTATTCGGCCCTGTTGGCAACTGTGGTTGGATTTTCTGTTCTGGTGCCCTATATCGGCGCCGCTGTTGCCACGATTCCGATTGCCCTGGTCGCTTTTTTCCAGTTCGGCTGGGGATGGGACTTCGGCCAGGTGATGATCGCTTATGCCATTATCCAGGCACTGGATGGCAATCTTCTGGTGCCCCTGTTGTTTTCCGAGGTGGTAAATCTTCATCCGGTCGCCATTATCCTCGCCATTCTCCTGTTCGGGGGGCTTTGGGGTTTCTGGGGAATATTTTTCGCCATTCCACTGGCTACGTTTTTCAAAGCTGTGCTGAACGCCTGGCCGAGAAAAACCGCTAAGGGGGGAGAGCGAGAAGAGGTGGAAGAGCCGGTAAGAGAAGAGTGATTCGTCCGGCCATTCTGCTAACAGTGCTGCTCACCTGTTCGGTCCTGGCCGATAATCAGCAGCATTCCCGGGTGGGAAATCCGCGTAATTATGAAGTCGATATTCTGGTCGATACCTTTGGTTTCAGCCAGGAAGATATTGACGTGGACATCGACCAGGTGTTCCAGGGCTGTGCCGGGCGGGACTGTATCCCGTCAATCGATCAGCCGCAATTCATTCCCGCCGACAAAGTGGATTTCCTCGACCCGGATGATCTTGTGCTTTCGCTCACACATGCCGGAGAGAGCCGGGCGTATCCAACCCGCATCCTGGATCGTCATGAGATTGTCAACGACCGTTTCGGCAGCACTCCGATCGCAGTGACTTATTGCCCGCTGTGCGGCTCCGGACTGGCCTTTGTCCGCGAGGTGGGTGGCGTCAGCGGCTTCCTGTCCGGCGAAGAGATTCCTGTTCACCGTATGTTTTGGTTCGCCTGGTTCAGCTTTCATCCAACGACCAGCCTGATAGATGAACGCAATCATTAGATAATGGCTGTAAATGCGGGTTTGACCGCTAACCCAGCGGTATGGCCAATAGCCCAGTCTTGAGTTTTGCCTACAAAGCTTCGGATGCGTAATCTGCCAGGCGCGACCGTTCTCCGCGCTTCAGCGTAATGTGTCCCGAATGTGTCCAGTCCTTGAAGCGATCTACCGCAAAAGTCAGGCCCGAGGTGGTCTCTGTCAGGTACGGAGTGTCTATCTGTTCCACATTTCCCAGGCAAATCATCTTGGTGCCGGGACCGGCCCGGGTCAGAAGCGCCTTCATTTGCTTGGGCGTGATGTTTTGCGCCTCGTCGATAATCACGAAACGATTCAGGAAAGTCCGGCCACGCATGAAATTCAGGGCGCGCACTTTTACCCGGCTGGCGAGCAGGTCGTTGGTCGCCGCACGGCCCCACTCGCCACCTTCATGAGGTTGCGTGAGCACCTCCAGATTATCGGTCAGAGCACCCATCCAGGGGGTCATTTTTTCTTCTTCTGTCCCGGGCAGGTAGCCAATATCCTCACCAATCGGCACCGTGGCTCGGGTCACGATAATTTCGCTGTAACGCTTTTCGTCCATGGTTTGGGACAGGCCGGCAGCAAGGGCCAGCAGGGTTTTGCCTGTGCCGGCGGTGCCCATGAGTGAAACGAAATCTACATCCGGGTCCATCAGAAGGTTTAGCGCAAAATTCTGTTCCCGGTTCCTGGCGTGAATACCCCAGACGCTTTTTTTGCCATCATAGTAGTCGTCCACCAGTGCCAACATGATGCTGTCCGGCTCCAGGTCTTTTACCACGGCCTCAACCCCACCTTCCTCACCAATCGCAACGCACTGGTTCGGATACCAGCCGTTTTCCCTGTCTAAGGGTATCCGGTAATGAGCCCGGCCGTTGTGGTTCCATGATTCGATCTGTGGGTGAGCCTCCCAGAAGCTTTCATCGTGCTGCCGCAGCCCGCGGTAGAGCAGGCTCAGATCATCCAGCGCGCGGTCGTTGTAATAGTCTTCTGCCTGAACCCCGAGAATGGCTGCCTTGATCCTGAGATTGATGTCTTTCGACACCAGTACGATTTCCCGGTCAGAGGTGGTTTCCTGCAGAGCCAGCGCCGTGCTCAGAATCTCGTTGTCTGCAAAAGAGCCGTCACGCAGCAGGCTTGAATGGGTTTCCGCCATGGTCGTCTGAAAATACAATCGCCCGGTGCCGACATGGAGTTCCAGGCCATCGGGTTCTTTTAACTCCAGGCCCTGGTCGAGGTCTCCCGCCCCCTGGTGTTGCATCATTTCTCCTATGAAACGGCTGACCTGGCGGACATTCCTGGCGACTTCCGACAGCCCCTTTTTTGCCGCGTCAAGTTCTTCCAGCACCATCATAGGCAGAAAAATGTCGTGCTCTTCAAATCTGAAAATCGAGGTCGGGTCGTGCATGAGCACGTTGGTATCAACGATATAAAGACGTTTGCCACTTCCCATCAGGGAACTTTCCTCCACCATTTGAACCAAGCTGAACTACAACGACTTCGCAGCCTCAAGCACCTCATCCACGTGTCCTTTCACTCTCACCTTACGCCACTCCCTGCGTAAAACACCTTTGCCATCGATAAGAAAGGTGCTGCGAACGATGCCCATGACTTTTCGGCCGTACATGTTTTTCTCATGGATCACGTCGAACTGCTTACAGAGTTTTTCATCGGCGTCGGAAAGCAGGTCGAATGGGAATTTCTGTTTGGCCTTGAAGTTCTCGTGGACCTTCACACTGTCCCGGGAAACCCCGAGTATGCGGGTCCCGGATTTTCTGAAGTCGTTGTAATGGTCCCGAAAATTCTGCCCTTCCAGGGTGCAGCCGGGAGTGTTGTCCTTGGGATAAAAGTAGATAATGAGGTTACTGCCGCTGAAGTCTGTGAGTGAGACGTCTTTTTCGCCGGTAGCGGGAAGGGAAAAGTTGGCGACTTTTTTGCCGATGCGAACCATCAACACTCCATTTTCGGTATCAATTAAAAGACAGAAGCAGCATACTTGCCAGTATCTGGTACCGCAAGTACCATGACGCCGAATTTATGGCATTCCAATCCCTATGTTAAACGGTAGCATCGTAGCACTGGTCACACCCTTGACGGAGCGTGGCGAAACGGATTTTGCAGCGCTGGACGGGCTGGTCGATTTTCACCTTGCGCATGGCACGGACGGGCTGGTTATCGCCGGAACGACCGGAGAGGCCGCAACACTCAGCAGGACAGAGTTTTCTGAAATGTGTGGCCGGGTGGTCAACAGGGTTGCGGGCGATGTACCCGTCCTGGCGGGCACCGGCAGCGCGTCGACTGCAAAGGCCATAGAGCAGACAATCATCGCAGGCGGGCAGGGTGCCGACGGGGCGTTGGTTGTGACACCTTATTACAACAAGCCCACGCAGTCGGGACTCGAAGCTCATTTCACCGCCATTGCCGACTCAGCGGAAGTCCCGCTGTTGGTGTATAACGTGCCTTCCCGGACCGCTGTCGACCTGCTGCCGGCGACGGTGGAGCGACTTTCGGCTCATCCCGGAATAATGGGCATCAAGGAAGCCGTTCCGGACGGTGCCAGGATTGAAGAACTCTGTTCCCGTTGTGGCCCGTCATTTACGGTCCTGAGTGGTGATGACCGCAGTTGTCTCGATGCAATGCGGCAAGGCGCAAATGGCGTAATATCCGTTGCGGCCAATGTCGCCCCGGGGCTGATGCACGAGCTCTGCACTGCCGCAGCGCAACTTGAATGGCAGGAAGCGGACCGGATCAATACAGCGCTGAATTCGCTGTTTGACGTATTAATGATCGAAACCAATCCGATTCCTGTAAAATGGGCTCTTTTTGAGATGGGGCTGATCAGCCCCCATATCAGGTTGCCGTTGACCAGGCTGGACGAAGAATTTCGCGAACCCGTAAGACAGTGCCTGATTGAACTGGGCCTGATCAAAGCCTGATAATTGATTGACGGGTAATACTCGATAGTGTGACATTAATGAAAACAAGCTCCACCCGAAAAATATTCTGCTTGCTGGCTGCACTGGCTGTCCTTTTATCGGCCGCTTGTTCACGTGGTCAGAAAAAGCCTGAATACTACGACGCGGAGGAAGTGCCTTCACTGGAGATTCCTGAAGGCCTGGACCACCCGACCTCTGATACCGCCCTTATCATCTGGGCGCCCGCCATGCCACCGCCGTCGATGGTGCTGGAAACGATGCCGCCAAGAATTTCCAGCACGACCTCCGGAATTGACACCAATTCGGAGCTGAAATGGTCCTCGCAGGGGCTGTACCTGATGGTGGAGGACACCGCTGAAAGCGCTCACCGCCGGCTGGGTCTCGTTATTGAGCGCAGTGGCATGGAACGCGTTCGCCTGGACGAACAGGGAGTATATCGCTTCGATTATTACCAGACTTTTGAAGGGAAAGAAGGCTTCTTCAGGAAGATGGCGTTCTGGAGCCGCGACAAGAGAGAAGACTATAGCGGCGCCTACCAGACTTTTACCCGTCCTGACGGCAAGAACACACGTGTCTACATCAAGTATGCAGACGGCACCGATTGTGAGCCGGATGCCGCGGAACATGTTCTGGGTGTCCTGCGTACCCGCATAGGCTAGATCAGGAAACTATTTTTCGAGCAGTTCCAGCTTGCCCTCCTTGCCCTCCCATTCTTCGGCGTCCGGCGGAGGCTCTTTCTGCTCTGTTATAACCGGCCATTCCAGTGACAATTCTGCGTTCAGCTGAATAAATTTCTCCTGGCCTTCGGGAAGATCATCTTCAGGATAGATCGCCTCGATGGGGCACTCTGGTTCACAGAGAGTACAGTCGATGCACTCTTCAGGGTCGATGACGAGGAAATTTGGCCCTTCATGAAAGCAATCGACCGGGCACACTTCAACACAGTCCGTATATTTGCACTTGATGCAGTTTTCAGTAACAACAAAGGTCATCGAATGAGTCTCTTGTGGTAAATGGCGCTCCCTACGAGAATCGAACTCGTGTTTCCGCCTTGAGAGGGCGGCGTCCTGGACCGCTAGACGAAGGGAGCGGTTTTTAAAATCAACAGTTTACAGTTTCCAAATTTTGCCGAGTGTGCTTATTTACACGCAATTGTACGCCGTTCATAGCACATTCCAACCACAGCATGGTTCTAATTACAGGTCGTTAAGCGTGCTTAGTTTAGCTTAGTTTCAAAAGAAGCGGCCCCGGCAAGAGACCCGATGGTGCTCAGACCGACACCGTTCATTAGCAGCATGCCGGCCGTTCAGGCCAGAACGTCATTCCATCGGAGTTCAGAATGCAATGGCCTGAAAAACGGACATGTTTTCAAATTCTTCAACCACGCTTGCATCTGCTTGGGCTGTCTATCAGCCTGAGCCCGCTCGCGTGCCGTTCGCAGCCACCTGAAGGATTCATCAAAATCTCCTTGCTGGGCATAAATCTTGGCAAGCCGGGTAGCGGTTGAAGTAAGGGGAATGTTGGCAAGCCTTTGTATCGCAGCGTCTGCTTCAGCTTCAAAACCGAGGGCGGAGTAGACCATTGCCAATCCCTGGTCGCGCTCTTCCCCCTCAGGCAATTGTTGGATCTGGGTGAGAGCCGGTTCAAATTTATTTTGTAAAATCAATGCATAAGCAATGAACACCCTGCTTGCTTCTTCATCGGACGGATTTAGTTCCAGTGCTTCGGTTTTTCGGACTATCGCTTCGGCATAGTGACCGGCGTGGAAAAGATAACCGGCAAGGTTTGAACGGTATACAAAGCCCAATGGCTCCAAAGCAACAGCCCGTCTTTGCAGACTGACGGCATCATCCCATCGCCCTTCAAAGGCCGCCCGTCCTGCCAAAATGGACAATACCAGGGCACTGTTTTGTCCGAGCTCAGTTGCTCTTTGCAGATGCAGTCTTGCGGCTGCGGGATTACCGTGCCTGGAATGATAGCCGGCAGCCCTGATCTGAACATCCGGCAGATCCGGTCTCAGGGACAAGGCCCTTTTTATGGCGTGTTCCTCTAGCGCCGCCCCGGTTTTTACATCCATAATTTCTTCGTACATGAGTAATTTGTATACGCCGGCCATACCAATCCAGGCTCGTGCAAAAGAGGGGTCTTCATCCAGTGCCGACTGGAAATAGTGGCCTGCTTTTTCCACGTCTCCAGGACTTCTCCGGTCAAAGAAAAACTTGCCTTGCAGATAGCGCTCGAACGCCTTCGCATTTATTGTGTCGCCAGTGAAAGTTACTGAATCTGCTACCAGTTCTATTCGCAGCGCTTCGGCCACGGAGCTTGCGATATCAGACTCAAGATTCAGCGCATTTCCGAGCAGGCGGTCGTAGGTCTCCGACCAGAGATGTGAGCTGTCCGTGGTGTCAATCAACTGAGTGGTAACCCGGATTCGCTCGCCGAATTTCCTGACGCTGCCCTCGAGCACCAGAGCGACATTCAATTTTTTCGCAATGGTGGCGATATCTGAATTTTGCCCTTTGAATGAAAACGACGAGGTTCTGCCAATGACCGTTAGCTGTTCATTGCGAACCAGTTCATTGAGAATTTCCTCCGCAATCCCATCCGCCAGGTATTGCTGGTCTGAATTGGGGCTCATATCGACAAAGGGAAGCACAGCAATCGAATGCTCTGGAGGGCGGGTTGATGCTTCAGGAACCTTGGTACGCGGCCCGCCGCCCATCGGGATGTCGTACCCGAGCAACAGCGCGACCAGCAACGACGCTGTCACCAAACTGATTGCGATGGAAAAACCCCGGGAACGGGAATTCAAAAAAGTCCTGCTGTGCTGAGGGAGTTCAAGCGCTGCTCGATCGCTATTTTCGATGGAGAAATTGACCGGCGCGATCAAGCGGTACCCTTTTTTCGGGATCGTCTCGATGTATTCGGGGTTGTGCGCTTCATCACCCAGAACCTGGCGTAGTTCGTTCAGGCTGCCGTATACCGAACTGCTGGTGACGACTTTCCCCTCCCAAACACTTCTGCTGATGTCCTCCAGGCTGATAACCTCACCGGCATTTTTCGAAAACAGCAGGAGTAAATCCATCACCTGCGGCCGCAAACTGGTGTGATCGTTGCCGCAGCTTATTTGGTCTCTGTCGGGCTTCACGGCCCACTTGCCTACAGTGAAATTTGTGTTTCCTTTCATTCCTTCCGTTCGGACTGGCACCTTCTAAAAGTCTAGCAGAGCTGGGAAAAGGTGCATTTGAGAAAAATTTGAAAAAATTTCGAGACATCTTCTAAGACTTTTCCGGACAGTCGACCAAGACTTGTATAGCGGTTCGGAAAGACCGCATGAAGGCTGTATCCATAACAATGCAGCCATTGGAGAGGTAAAGCACATGAGTATTAAGAAAAATTTCGTTTTTGTACTGGCAATCTTATGGTTGACCCTGGCGACTGTCCCATTGACTACCACAGCACAGTTCCTTCCTTCACCATACACTCACGAGGACGAAGCTGAAGAGGCTGAAGAGACTCGAGCCGACAGTTCGATGTTTCAGAGGGCAGATGCCTTCTCTTTTATGGATGGTTCGTTTTTGAAAGGAGCCGCTACCCTGGTCCGGAAAGTGCTGGATGACCGGGGGTCAGTTCAACTCGCCATGACAATGAGTGAACTTGATACCAACGCCTCTTACAGCGCCTGGTACATTATATTCAATACCCCATGCGAAGGCGGGCCGGGTAATTGTACTGAGCCTGAAATCGATGGCGTGGCCAATGCCGGCGGATTTGTCACCGGTGACGATGGCACTGGCTATTTTTATGGCGAGTTGGATGAAGGTCCGCTTTCTGCGGGTATCGCCGGTCTTGGTGCAGGGCTGGCGGACAGTATGGCTTCTGAAATTCACATAGTGTTACAGTCGCATGGCGACACCGTGGCCGGTTCGGTCGCGGGACAGATATCTATCCCGGGGTTTGCCTGCACCCCCGTTTGCGAAGACCAGGTTGCGGTCATTTTCCCGCCGGGATCACCTTGAATGGATTACGGATAGGTCTCAGTCGCGATGGTGTAGTGCCATGAACTGACTATCTGCGCTGACGAAGGAGCCGCGGGTGTTCCGCGGCCGTCCGTCAGGGCCTCAGGGCTTCTTGCCAAGCGGGCAAACCGCAATTTTAATGTGTCTGGCCGGACCCGGTTGGGTAAGTCGAGTGCAGCGAAGGCAACGGAAGGGCTGAGATTTCGGCCAAGCCGAAGAAGCGCGCTTCGAATTCCATAGTGCTTGAGCGTCACCAGAGGGGTCGTGCGCCTTTGGGACGCTGTCGAGCGCAGGTGATGAGGGTGGAGCGGTTCTGTAGCAAGGGTTGAAAAGAAAAGGAACGCCTTGAGAGGGCGGTCTCCCGGGCCGCCAGCCGAAGGGGGCGTGCCGGCTTTGCAATTATGCGAAACTAATGTATACCGGGCGCTCATGCTAAACTAGCACCACCGCTTCATTCAACCTGTCAAAGCACCCAATTCATCATCAAAAATTTTGCAACCATTCCCCAGGCCGAGCATGGCATCAGGCTAAAAGAACTCTGCCCGCATGCCAGCGAGGTAGTCCGCGACCTGCAAGACGCGGGTTTCGAGGCATTTCTCGTGGGCGGAAGTGTTCGGGATCTGCTGCTGGGAAAAGTTCCCAAGGACTTCGATGTGGCGACCAGCGCCACGCCGGAGGAAGTTCAGCAGGTTTTTCCCCGGTGCCGCCTGATCGGCCGGAGATTCCGCCTGGCCCATGTCCGCAAGGCCGGCGCCCTGATCGAAGTCGCGACGTTTCGTGCGGCAGATCCGACCAGCGGGGATATTGAAAAACTGAACGGGCGGATTCTGCGGGACAATGTTTTTGGGTCTGTCGCCGAAGATGCCGTTCGCCGGGATTTCACGATCAATGCGCTTTTCCTGGATCCGGTCAGTGGTGAGATCCGTGACTACGTTGGCGGCTACAAAGATCTCACGGAGCGGCGCCTCCGGCTGATTGGCGATCCGGAAGTCCGCTACCGGGAAGATCCGGTGCGACTGCTCAGGGCCGCGCGATTCGAAGCCAAACTGGGTGTGAAACCGGATGAAAGCACCGAGGTCCCGATAAGAAAAATGGCGCCGCTGCTGAAGGATGTGCCTCCCGCTCGTTTATTTGAAGAGGTGTGCAAACTGTTTTTGACCGGGCACGGTATGCGCAGCATGGAAGCCTTGCAGCGTTTTGGCTTGAGCAGCACCCTGTTTCCCGGGCTTCGCAAAGGATCAGGAGCTGGGAAAATTCACCTGGGCGTTGTGTTGCGCAAGACCCTGGAGAACACCGATGAGCGAATCAGGAATTCTAAGCCTGTGACCCCGGCCTTCCTGTTTGCAGCTCTGTTGTGGCAGCCCGTCTCAGAAACGGCCGGCCGGCTTGCCGAGCAAGGTGATTCTGACTACAACGCGATGATGAAAGCAGCAGAAGAAGCCATTTCCGCCCAGGCTGTCCGAACTTCCATTCCGCGCCGGTTCAGCGCGGTTACTCGTCAAATCTGGGTGATGCAAACGCGTTTCAAGAAGACCCGGGGTAAACGCTGGAAGCGTTTGCTGCATGAACAAAGATTCCGTGCAGGCTATGATTTCCTGTTGCTGCGTGCCCAGGAAGATCCTTCGCTTGAACCGTTGTGTGAGTTCTGGACAAAAGCACAGGAAGGCATTGATTTTTCGAGGCGGGGCGCTGCGGGTGCGGAACCTCGTAACCGGCCGCGCCGGCGATATCGGCGGCGGACGCAATCCGGGTAGGCCTGGAACGATGAGAGCCTGGGTCGGACTGGGTGGCAATCATGAAGATTCCCGGACAGTTCTGTCTGCTGCATTGGCCCTGATTGGAGATCAACTGGACATTTCCCTGTTACGTTGTTCGCGCATGTACCGATCCCGGCCCTGGGGAGTCGGTAACCAGGCGGATTTTATCAATGCCGTTGCAGAACTCGAAACGGGGTTGAGCCCTGTGGGATTGTTGCGGTCGTTGCTGTCCATCGAGAATCAGTTGGGCAGAATCAGGGATGGCCAGCGGTGGGGTCCCCGTTGCATTGATCTCGATTTGCTCACTTGTGAAGAGTTAATATTAAAGTCGAAAGAACTGGAATTACCGCACCCATTTATGCATTTGCGGGCATTCGTTTTGGTGCCACTGCTCGAACTCGAGCCCGAATTCAGGATTCCCGGAGTGGGCAAAGCGCAGCATGAATTGGAACTCCTTGGGGCTCGGGAATTGGAGTCCGTGCAACTGCTTGCCGATGAAACACAGGAAAGCCCAACATGACGACATCTTCAGCGCTGAACATCAATCAACTGATACAGATGAAGCAGGACCGCGAAAAAATTGCCATGCTGACCTGCTACGACGCCACCTTTGCCCGGGCAATGGATCGCGCCGGTGTGGACATCATTCTTGTCGGTGATTCACTCGGCATGGTCATTCAGGGCAGAGAGTCCACAGTTGGTGTCAGTGTGGAAGATATTGCGTATCACACATCATGTGTGGCGAAAGGCCTTGAGCGAAGTTTTCTCTTGGCAGACATGCCGTTCGGAAGCTTTTATTCTGAATCCGTCGCGATGGAAAATGCGGTCAAACTACTGAGCGCCGGAGGGGCAATGGTGAAGCTCGAAGGCGCAGGTCCGATGATCGAAATCGTTGATTACCTGACCAGCAGGGGCGTGCCGGTGTGCGGACACCTGGGGCTGACTCCGCAAAGCGTCCACCAGTTGGGTGGCTTCAAAGTTCAGGCGAGGGAAGCGGCCGATGCCCGGCAACTGGTCGAGGATGCTGTGTCAATGCAACAGGCAGGTGCGCAAATGCTGGTAGTGGAGTGCGTGCCTGCACCACTCGGGAAGGAAGTTTCAGCCAGCGTGGATATTCCACTCATCGGAATCGGGGCCGGGTCGGACTGTGACGGACAGGTACTGGTCATGCACGACATGCTGGGCTTGGGAGAATGGATGCCGAAATTCGTGGCGGATTTCATGCCGCACAGCGAGACAATCCAGGGAGCATTCGAGGCCTATGTCCTGGCTGTCCGGGAAGGGCGATTCCCCGGCAGGGAACACGAGTACTGACATGCTCAGGGTTGAGCTTCCTGAGCAGTTGGAAGCCGTGACGGGGCAATGGCGGCAGGAGGGGCTGAAAATCGCCCTGGTGCCAACCATGGGAAACCTGCACGAAGGCCACCTGGCGCTGGTGGAAGCTGCGCAAAATGAGGCTGACCGCGTCGTGTGCAGTCTCTACGTCAACCCCACACAATTTGGCGAAGACGAGGATTTCGAACGCTACCCCAGAACCCTCGAAGCCGATATCACTTTGCTGCAGGAAGCGGAATGCGATGTCCTCTTTACTCCAGATTCCCGGGTGGTCTATCCAAACGGTCTCGATAATGCTGTTCACCTGGTAGCCTCACCCGACCTTGCGGCAAGCCTGGAAGGCGCAAACAGACCTGGGCATTTCGATGGCGTAGTCTCTGTTGTTGCCCGCCTGTTCAACATGGTCAAGCCGGACATTGCCGTATTTGGGGAAAAAGACTACCAGCAATTGCTGGTCATCCGGCGGTTGGTCGAGGACCTGGGCTATCGAATCCGCATTCTGCCGGTACCGACCGTTCGCGAGCCCAGTGGTCTCGCCATGAGTTCGCGCAATAACTACCTTGAACCTCTGCAAAGAGAAGCCGCCAGCCACTTACAAACCGTTCTCCAGGAAACCGCCAGTCGAGTCAAGGGTGGACAGGCTGAGATGAAAAAACTGGAATTGGAAGCTGAAATAAAGCTCGAGCAACATGGGCTCAGAGTTGATTATTTTGCTGTCCGGTGCTCTGAAGATCTCGCCATACCGCAAAAAGGTGATCGTCATTTAAGAATATTGGCCGCGGTATGGTGCGGTAACACGAGGCTCATAGATAATGTTTTTGTAAAGCGGGTTGGCATTTGTAAAATTTAGTGGTATTATTACCACCAACCTTGGTTAAACTACAACGTTTACCGAGGTGCAGGGCGCGAAAGACGGGTACATCACTCCAAAAGTCTGCCTCTCCTCTTAACCGGGGAGAGGTTTTTTTTGTCCTCATTCCGGCGACATGATTTCAATTCCAGTCTATCGGTAACGCTGTGGAATGTTTATCTGAAGCGGGTTTCAGGTATTCACGCTCTCTGCTCCAGCGCTGCACATGAAGCAGGTGCCAAGCCGAATCCCGGGATATTTTGCGGCCCGCCAGTTGCCCGCCCCATGCCCATAAACGATGTTGGGAAAATACCGGGACACGAAGCAAGCCTTGTCCCTGTTGTTGCAAAAAAGCAACATTTCTTGATTGATATCGCTATCGCTGCTAGCCCTTCTTTATCACGCCGAGTATCCCCCTCATGATCTCCCGGCCAAGTGTGGTGCTCATGCTGCGGAGGAAGCTTTTTACCGCTGCCTCAGTGGGAGACTGGCGGGAGCTTTTCCGTTTTGCCGGTTTTGATTTGGACGCGGCCTCGATTTTTTCGGCTTCAGCTTCCCTGGCTTCTCGCGCTGACTTTTCTGCACGCTTTTGCAACACTTCGGCAGCGGACTCCCGGTCCAGCGCCATATCGTAGCGACTTCCAATGGGGCTGCGGGCGCGAACTTCGTCGCGCTCCGGGTCTGAGATGGGCCCAATCCGGGAGGTTGGGGGGCAGATGAGTGTACGGTCAACAATTCCCGGCACACCTTTGGCCTGAAGTGTTGAAACGAGAGCTTCACCGACACCCATCTCGGTGAAGGCATTTTCGGTGTTCAGATTCGGATTGCTGCGAAACGACTGCGCAGCCACGCGGATCGCTTTCTGTTCCCGTGGCGTATAGGCGCGCATGGCGTGTTGAATCCGGTTTCCCAGCTGCCCCAAAACCGTTTCCGGGACATCCAGTGGGTTCTGGGTAACGAAGAATACTCCAACACCTTTTGAGCGGATCAATCGGACGACCTGCTCTACTTTTTCCAGCAGAGCCCGTGGAGCGTGGTTGAAAAGGAGATGAGCTTCGTCGAAAAAGAAAACCAGACGCGGCTTTTCCGGGTCTCCGACTTCCGGCAACTCCTCGAATAATTCAGAAAGCAACCACAGCAGCAGAGTGGCATAGAGCCTGGGCCGGTGAATCAGCTTGTTGGCGGCGAGAATATTTATTACTCCGCGGCCATTGAAATCGATCCGCTGGAGATCTCCCAGCTCCAGTGCGGGTTCACCAAAAAAGTTTTCTGCGCCCTGTTCGTCAAGCATGAGCAGGCGGCGCTGTATCGCAGCGACGGAAGTGCCGCTGATATTGCCGTACTGTCTTGAGAAGAGCCGGGCATTTTCAGCTACGAAGCGCAGCAAGGCTCTCAGGTCCTCCAGGTCCAACAGCAGAAGACCTTCTTCGTCCGCAATACGAAATGCAATGTTCAAAATGCCTTCCTGCGTATCATTCAGCTCCAGCAGGTTGGCAAGCAGTAACGGTCCCATTTCAGAAATCGTAGTTCTGATCGGGTGTCCGCTTTGGCCCAGCAGATCCCAGAAGACAACAGGCCAGCCGCCGGGCTCGTAGGCTTCAATGCCTATCTGATCGAGCCTTTCATTGATTTTCGGGTGTGGAGAAATTGCCTGGCTGAGCCCGGCGAGGTCGCCCTTGACGTCGGCAAGAAAAACGGGAACGCCAATTCTTGAAAACCCTTCCGCAAGGACTTGCAGCGTCACGGTTTTGCCGGTTCCTGTGGCGCCCGTTATCAGGCCGTGGCGGTTGCCGAATGATGGCAACAGGTATTGGAGGTTTTCGCCTTTTCCGATGAGAATTGGATCCATTTCACTCATGTGCGGGCCTTTCCTCTGTGGGGGGGGTCGGTTAAGCTTCCGTTCTTCATTTCAGATTTGGTTACGGAATAACAAGTATATGGCAAAGACGCCTTACAATCCCGGTGAAATCGAGGCTGACCTCCAGCAAAAATGGGACCGGGAGCAGACATTTCGCGCGGTCGAAACGCCCGGCGCGGAGAAATATTATTGTCTTTCAATGCTTCCTTACCCCTCCGGCGCCCTGCACATGGGACATGTGCGGAACTACACCATCGGCGACGTGATCAGCCGATATCACCGGATGTGTGGTCGAAACGTACTACAGCCTATGGGTTGGGATGCGTTCGGTTTGCCGGCAGAAAACGCCGCCATCAAGAACAATACGGCGCCGGCCAAATGGACATACGCCAATATCAGGCATATGCGGGCACAACTCAAACGTATGGGTTTCGCTTATGACTGGTCCCGTGAACTGGCCACCTGTGATCCGGACTATTACCGCTGGGAACAACTGATGTTTACGCGCCTGATGCGCAAAGGCCTCGCCTACCGCAAAGACTCTGAAGTCAACTGGGACCCGGTAGACCAGACTGTACTGGCTAATGAGCAGGTGGTGGATGGCCGTGGCTGGCGGTCAGGGGCAGTTGTCGAACGCCGTTCAATCCCCCAGTGGTTTCTGAAGATCACGGATTATGCGGAACAGCTGCTCGAGGGTCTGGATCAGCTGGAGGGCTGGCCGGATGCTGTAAAAACCATGCAACGGAACTGGATTGGGCGCTCGGAAGGCGCCGAATTCGAGATGAAGCTGTGTGACAAGGAAGGAGTCCCTGATCAAGCGGGCCTGGGCGTCCGGGTGTTCACTACGCGACCGGACACTTCGTTCGGTATGACCTATGCTGTGCTGGCCCCTGAACACCCGCTGGTTTCCAAAATCACTGGAAAAAGCCAGGCGGCCGAGGTGGAGGAATTTGTTCAACAGGCGAAAGACGCCAGCGAAGAAGACCGCCTGGCGGTTGAAGGTAGCCTGGAAAAACGGGGCGTGTTCACGGGGGCCTGGTTGCTCAACCCCTTTACCCGCAAACCGGTGCCATTGTACCTGGCTGACTACGTGCTCATGGGTTACGGGACCGGCGCCATCATGGCGGTACCGGGACAGGATCAACGTGACTGGGATTTTGCCAAAAGTCATGGCTTGCCCATCATTCGTACGGTCGCTCCGCCGGAAGGCTGGGACGGCGAAGCCTATACCGAGGACGGCCCCGCCATCAACAGCGATTGGCTGGACGGACTGGAAGTCGCTGAAGCCAAGGAAAAGGCCACGCAATGGCTGGTTGACCAGGGCATAGGGGAACGCAAAATCAATTACCGCTTGCGCGACTGGGGCGTTAGCCGGCAACGCTACTGGGGTTGTCCGATCCCGGTCATTTATTGTGAGGATTGCGGCGCCTTACCGGTGCCCGAAGAACAATTGCCGGTTCTACTGCCGGAAGACGTGACGTTCATGGGTGTTCAATCGCCGATCAAGGCAGACCCGGAATGGCGTAAAACGACATGCCCGGGTTGCGGCAAGCCCGCGGAACGGGAAACGGATACCTTTGACACGTTCATGGAGTCCTCCTGGTATACCCATCGCTACTGTTGTCCCGGGGCAGATTCCATGGTGGACGAGCGGGTCAATTACTGGATGCCGATCGATCAGTATATCGGCGGCATTGAGCACGCCATCCTCCACCTGATGTATTTCCGTTTTTACCATAAGCTGATGCGCGATGAAGGCATGGTCAATTCCGATGAACCAGCCACCCGCCTGCTCTGCCAGGGGATGGTCGTGGCGGATACCTACTACCGGAAGGATGATGACGGCGCCATCCACTGGTTCAATCCATCCGAGGTTGAAGTTGAACGTGATTCCAAAGGCAAACCCGTAGGGGCGAGCCTGCTTGGCGATGGGCTGGCCGTGGAAATCGGTGGCGTAGAGAAGATGTCGAAATCCAAGAATAACGGCGTCGATCCGCAGAGTATGGTCGACCGCTACGGAGCCGATACGGTCCGTTTGTTTTCGGTTTCAGACTCCCCCGCTTTCCAATCGCTGGAATGGTCTGAATCGGGAATTGAGGGCGCATCACGTTTCCTGCGCCGGGTCTGGTCCCAGGTGATGAGCCACGTCGAAGCGGGACCCTGTGAGGAACTTGAACCGGGCGGTCTGGATGCGGAACAGAAAGAAGTGCGGCGGCTGTTACACGATACCATCGCCAAGGTCAGTGATGATATCAGTCGGCGCTATACGTTCAATACGGCCATTGCGGCCATCATGGAACTCAGCAACCACCTGGCGAGATTTGACGCCGATAGCCCACAATCCAGGGCGGTCGTGCAGGAAGCCTGGATGAGCATTGTTCGCTTATTGGCGCCCATCACGCCGCATGTATCTGAAGTGCTATGGACTGAACTGGGGGGGGCGGGAACCCTGGAGGAGGCGGGCTGGCCGGCGGTGGATGAATCGGCCAGGGAGAGGATGCAGCTTACACTGGTGGTTCAGGTTAACGGCAAATTGAGGGCCAAGCTGGAACTGCAACCCGGAGCGGCGAAGGATTTCGCTCTCGAACAGGCTCTGGCCATCGAAAATGTGCAACGCCACATGGAAGGAAAACAAATTCGCAAAGTGATCCACATTCCCGACAGGCTGCTGAACATCGTGGTAGCCTGAGGCCGATGCGCATTCGCTTCATCAGCATGATTTTGAGCCTGACGTTTTTATGCACGGCGTGCGGCTTCCAATTGCGGAAGAACGCGGATTTACCGGCGCAAATGGCAAAAACACAGATTGTGATGGCTGATGAGTACAGCGCGCTGGGAAGGCGGGTCAGGATGTTGCTGGAGCAGAGCGGTGTTGAATTCGTTGGGGGCAATGAAGCCACAGCCATCCTTGAAATTCCGGTAAATTCCGTGGTGACCGAGGTTTTGACCATCGGTAACAATGCACGCGTCAGGGAATACAGGATCAGCCACACGGTCAGATTTCGACTGCTGGATGCAAATGGTCAGGATATTCTGAGCTGGCAGAACTTGCGTCAGGCCAGGGAAATCAGCTTTGACGAGCAGAAAATCCTGGCAAACTCGCGCGAGCAGGAATACCTCGAGGATGACCTGGCGGACACGTTGTCCAGAATTCTGGTGACCCGCCTGGAATCCGCGCCCGCGAATTCCGGTTGATCCACAATGGCTGTCAGGGCGGACCAGCTTGCTGCACAATTATCCAGATCACTGGCCCCGGTTTACCTGCTGGCGGGTGCCGAGCCGCTACTGATTCAGGAAAGCCGGGACCTGGTTATCCAGGCGGCCCAGGCGCAGGGCTTCGTTGAGCGGACAGTTCACGAAGTGCATAAGAATTTCGACTGGAGCCGGCTGTCGGAAGATTCCGCGGCGCTGTCCCTTTTTTCATCCCGCAAGATTATCGATGTCCGGTTGCCGACCGGTCGTCCGGGTCGTGACGGCTCAAAGGCTCTGCTCGAATTGGTAGACGCTGCAGACCCGGATGTGCTGCTGCTGGTGACCTGTGAAAAGTGGGATACTTCTCTCAGAAAGTCGAAATGGGCTTCCGGGCTGGCGCGTGCAGGAGTATTGGTGGAGATATGGCCGGTCAAACCACATCAACTGCCGCAATGGATCAGGGGCAGGATGGCTGCCGCCGGACTGGAACCCGAGCCCGAAGCGATTGCCCTGCTGGCGGATTTGGTCGAAGGAAATCTGTTGGCCGCCCAGCAGGAAATCGACAAGTTGCTCCTGCTGGACCAGGGCGTGAGAATCAGTGCATCCGATGTGGCCAAAGCAGTTGCGAACAGCGCCCGCTTCGACGCTTTCCGCCTGGTCGAGTGTGTTCTTCTGGGTCAGTTGGGGGAATGCCTGCGTGTCGCCTCTGGCCTGAACAGGACCAATGTAGCCATCCAGGCAGTCAGTGGCGCCCTGTATCGGGAGCTGATGTTGACGGATACGGTCAGGTCCGCAATTCAATCAGGTGAGCAGGAGTCAGCAGTTTTTGGAAAATTGCGAATCTGGCCGGCCCGGCAGACGCCCATCAAGCAAGCATTGAAACGCCTCTCAGCTTTGGAATTCGGAGAGTCTTTCAGAATCCTTGCCCTGATCGATCGGCAAAGCAAGGGTCGCGCCGGCGGAGACCCCTGGCAGACCCTGGACAGGTTGCTCTGGTACCTGTGTGATCCCTCTGCAGTCAAGCCGGCATGAGGTGAAATACTTGTGAATTCAAAACTCGACCCGGTGCAGGGGATTGGTATATTCGGCGGTACATTTGATCCGGTTCATTTCGGACATCTGCGTGCCGCTCAGGAAGCCCGCGAAATTCTCGCGCTCGATGACTTTCGCCTGATGCCGGCCGGAACTCCGCCGCACCGATCCAAAACGATGGCGTCTGCAGAGCACCGGCTGGCAATGCTGCAGCTGGCTGTATCGAACTATCCCGGATTTCGAATCGACGACCGTGAAGTCCGCCGTAAAGGTAACTCCTACATGGTCGATACACTTGCGCAGATCAGGGCTGAAGAAGGTGATTCAGTACTGGTGCTGATCATTGGCCAGGATGCGGCAAACCATTTGGACAGCTGGCACCAGTGGCGACGAATTTTTGATCTGGCGCATATTGCGATCATGCGCCGCCCGAATTCCAGCTATTCCTGGTCGGGCGAATTGCGCGAGCAAATGCAAAAGCGACTGGCACCGGGGCCGCAGCAGTTGGAAGGTCAAGCGGCCGGTAAGGTGATTCCCCTGGAAATCACGCAACTTGCTATATCCTCAACGGGTATCAGGCATCAGCTGGGGAGTGGTCGATCGCCCAGGTTTCTCCTGCCCGATGAGGTGATTGCTTATATACAAAAAAACAACCTCTATCAGGACGCCGCGGGCGAGGTGGTTTGACTCAGTTCTTTGCGGGCCCGGCCTGGAAAGGATAATATTCGTTTATTGAAACTCAGGTGATTTCATTTGACCCAACAAAACGCTGAAGAAGAGCTGATATTCGAACAACTCCGGGACCTGGTGATCTCCACCCTCGAAGATCTCAAAGCCATTGACATTCAACAGATTGACGTTGCAGGACAGAATCCTCTCACGGACCTGTTCGTGGTCGCATCCGGCAATTCCAGCCGACACGTTAAATCCATGGCGGAAAACCTTGTTATGAAAGCCAAGGCGGCCGGCTGCCAGCCCCTGGGGGTTGAAGGCGAAAGACAGGCGGAGTGGGTTCTGGTCGACCTGAACGATGTCATCGTCCACCTGATGCTTCCGCAAACCAGGGCGTTTTACAACCTCGAAAAGCTCTGGGAAGCCAGCAACCAGCAACGTAGCAGTTCGACCCAGTCTGCTTGAAACTTATTGTCGCAGCCATTGGCCACCGCATGCCAGCGTGGGTGCAGACCGCGTGGGAGGAGTATTCCCGCCGGTTTCCCCGCGGAATCCGGCTGGAACTCAGGGAAATCCCCATGGCAAGGCGCTCCAAAAATGCCGATATCGATGCGCTGCGTAAAATCGAAGGTGACTCCCTGCTTTCAACAGCGCCCCCGGGTTACCGAGTAATCGCGCTGGATGAGATGGGTAAACAGTGGTCGACGGTTGAGCTCGCAGCCCGGCTGGAGAACTGGATGCAGGAGGAGCGCGGCGCCTGTTTTCTCGTGGGAGGACCCGACGGTTTACCCCAGGTCTGCAGAGAAAAGGCCAATGATATCTGGTCGCTGGGCCGGCTCACGCTGCCGCATCCGCTCGTTCGCCCAATCCTGGCTGAGCAGCTGTACCGGGCCTGGACCATTACCCAAAACCACCCATACCATCGGAGTTAGTCGATGGAGCCAGGAAAAGTGTGCGAAGCGGGCGGCAAGATTTCACCGGAAGATCAGCCAGGTCAGGAAATCGGAACTCCCGTGATCATACTGGCTTCGGCGTCTCCCCGGCGCCGGCAGTTGCTGGCCCAGATCGGAATCCGGTTCAGCACCATCGTTTCCAACCTGGAAGAGAAGGCATTGGATGGTGAAAAACCGGCAGACTTCGTGGTGCGAATGGCGCGGGAAAAAGCGCAGGAAGTCTCAAGGCGTGAAAACCCGGGCTTGCCTGTTCTCGGCGCGGATACTGCCGTTATCGTCGATGGCCGCATTCTGGGTAAGCCAGGAAGCAGGGAAGAAGCAGTGGAAATGTTGAAAATCCTGTCCGGACGGACACATGAAGTTTTCTCTGCCGTTGCGATTGCACTTGATGAAACACAGCTTATCGACTCGCTGAGTGTCTCAAGAGTGACGTTTGCCGAACTCGAAGATGACTGGATCGAAAGCTATTGCGACACGGGAGACTCCATGGACAAGGCAGGTGCTTACGGAGTGCAGGGGAAAGCAGCCGAGAAAATTTCACGGATCGAAGGCAGCTTTTACGGTGTGATGGGTTTGCCTCTTTACGAAACTTCGCAATTACTGAAACGCGCCGAAGTGCTATTCTAGGATCAGTTTGATAATGGCAATTCGCGCGTGAGCGAAGAGATCTTGATTAACTCGACACCCTCGGAAACCAGGGTGGCGCTGGTCGAAAATGGCATGTTGCAGGAAGTGTGGTTGGAACGTGCCAGCCATACGGGCTACATCGGAAACATTTATAAAGGCCAGGTCTCAAGGGTTTTACCGGGGCTCCAGGCGGCGTTCGTGGACATTGGTCTCGAGCGGACGGCTTTTTTGCACGCGCGGGACATGGTTCGCCAGGATTTGACTGCCACCGGGGACGACCCACCCCCGGAACCCCTGATCTCGGGTCTTTTGCGACAGGGGGACAAGGTTATCGTGCAGGTCATCAAGGACCCGCTGGGCAGTAAGGGTGCCCGCTTAACGACAAATATCAGCATTCCCTCCCGATTCCTCGTGCTTTTGCCCGATTGTGACGTTGTTGGTATTTCTGCCCGGATCGATGATGAGCCGGAGAGGGCGCGGCTCAAGAATCTGGTACACACCCTGAGAAATGATGAAGAAGGTCACGGCTACATCGTTCGTACCAATGCCGAAGGGGTCAACGATTTTGCGTTATCTGCCGATATGGTTTACCTGGGTAAAGTCTGGCAGGCTGTCAGCGAGCGCTCTGCAACAGCGCCTGCGGCAAGCTGCGTTTTCGAAGACCTGTCCCTGTCCCTGAGAGCCCTGCGCGACATGATGCATGAAAAAGTCGACCGGGTCAGGCTGGACTCTCCCGATGCACTGTTGAAAGCCAGGAATTTTGCGCAACGATTTGTTCCGGACTGGCTGGACCGGATAGAAGAGTATTCAGCCGAGCGGCCGATTTTTGATCTGTTTGGCGTTGAAGATGAAATAGAAAGTGCGCTCAAGCCAGCGACGCCCCTGAAATCGGGCGGTTATCTGGTCTTCGACCAGACCGAAGCCATGACGACAATTGATGTCAATACGGGTGGCTTTGTGGGCCACCGCAACCTCGAGGAGACTATTTACAAGACCAACCTCGAAGCAGCTCAGGCCATCGCCCGGCAGTTGCGCCTGAGAAATCTGGGCGGAATCATCATCATCGATTTCATCGACATGAGCGACGAAGAACACCGCAGGCAGGTCATGAGATCTTTCCATCGCGCAATCGAGCAGGATCACGCCAAAACTACAGTCTCGGAGATTTCGTCACTGGGCCTGGTCGAAATGACAAGAAAGCGCACCACGGAAAGCCTCGAAAGACGATTGTGCATATCCTGTCCCTGGTGTGAAGGCCGGGGGACAATCAAGAGTATCGAGACGGTCTGCCTGGAAATCTTTCGGGAAATCATGCGCTCCAGCCGCCAGTTCGAGGCCAGCAAGTTGATGGTCCTGGCGTCATCTCGGGTTGTCGAGCGGATCATGGATGAACAATCCGCAACCGTTGCAGAAGTGGAAGAGTTGATAGGGAAATCGATTCAATTTCAGAGGGAAGATCAATACGAGCAGGATCAGTACGATGTTGTGCTGCTCTGATGCCTGCTTTTATTGCACGTTGCTACGCGTGAGACTCTCTTAGTGGCTGCATTCAAAATCCTTTTCCGGCGAGCAAGAACGCTGCTCTGGACGGCCTTTTCAATCCTGGTCATCCTGGCAGCGGTCCTGGTCGGCATTGGCAAGCTGCTGATGCCCTATAGTGAACGCTACCAGCCCCACCTGGAGGCCTGGCTGTCTGAAGAGTTTGGACGCCCCGTCGAACTGGACAGCTTTACCGGTGAATGGACTGCCTTTGGTCCAAGACTTTCATTGCAAGGCATGAATCTGCTGCCGGCTGGGCAGACCACCCCGGATCATCCGGATTACGTTGAAGCTGCGGTTGCGATCGAGGCTGCAGCGTTGGACATAAAGCCGCTCAATGCCCTGCTTCCCGGTCGTCCTCTTTACAATTTTCGGGTTATCGGGGCGGATTTCGAGCTGCGCCGAACGGATGCCGGCCGCTTTGAGCTGTCAGGCTTCGGTGTGACTCAACGCGGGGGAGAAAACCAGGGTTCAGCCCTTAAAGAATTGGCGCGGGTGGGCGAGGTTGTCCTGCAGGATTCCAGCCTTGTGTACCAGGATGAAAAATTCGGTGTGCTGCTGGGCTTTTCCGGTATCGGGGGATGGCTTCGGCTGAAGGGAGACGAACTGGCTATTGAATTCCAGGCGAGTTTTCATGATCCACGAAGTGGAATGGTCTATGGAGACATTGATGCCACCGCGTTAATGACTCTGGATGGAGATCAGAAAGTGCTCGATCTTGCCTGGCAGGCTTCGGCTAAGGAGTTGATGCTGGCGGCGTTCCAGGGCAGATTGCCGCAAAATCCGTTCTTGCCGTTGACCGGCTGGTTGAACGCGGAATTATGGGGGGAGTGGTCAAGAAGCAGTGGCCATCTGGTAAAAGGCGTCACCGACCTCAGGGACGCCAGGTTGGCTAACGAGTACCAGGACCTGCAACTCGACAGAGTTAACACCCGTTTCAGGTGGCAATTGGCCGACAAGGGAAATTGGAATCTCCACCTGGCTGATTTTCTGTTTGATGACGGGTCGCATCCCTGGACCGCTCCGCGCATATCAATGGCGCGCAATACCTCAGAAGGGCTGGGTTTGTGGATCAGCGCGGATCAGCTGCCTCTTGAAGTGCCCCTGAACCTGGCCCGCGATGTCATGTTGGTTTACCAGACGGTCTGGCCGGCTTTTCTGCCGCGGCGGGCCAGTGGAAATGTCAGTGGACTGGACCTGGTTCTGGACGAAAATTGGGGGTTGAAGCTGGCACGCGGAAGTGTAAAGCAGGCCAGCGTCCTTGATTGGGACAGGTGGCCTGACCTGCAGGGGCTGGATGCGGAGGTCGCTTTGCGAAGCGGTTCAGGAAGGTTGAGTATCAGTGGTACAGCGGTGGCAGTCGACTGGCCCGGCATGTTCCGTGATTCACTGTCATTCACTATCCCCTCCTGCAACGTGGACCTCAACTGGGGACAGCAATGGCAGGTTGGGTTCAGCAATTGCAGTTTGCACAACGGGGACATCGCGGCGGAGGCAGAAATTGTAATCAGCGGCGATGATGGAAAGCCGGCTGTCGACGTGAATGCGGCGATCACGCGGGGGGATATTGCCAGTCTTGGGGCTTACTGGCCGGAAGCCATTTTGAAGGAGAATGTCAAAGGCTGGCTACGCAGAGGCCTGCTGTCCGGAGAAATCGTCAACGGCCGGCTCCAGATCAATGGCGATATGGACGACTGGCCGTTTCGGCACGGCAAAGGACGCTTCGAAGCCGTGGCGAAAGTTGCCAACGGCAGGATTGATTATTTCGAGGGCTGGCCGCAGGCAGGGTCGCTGACTGCAACAGCCCATTTTCTGGGCGCGGCGATGGATATCAGGGGTGACGTGGGTGATATCGGTGGTGTTTCGGTAAGGTCGGTGACTGCGGGCATTGCAGATTTGAAGACACCGGTTCTTACTGTTGGATACAGCGCAGAAAGCGAACTTCCGAAATTCCTGGCCTTTCTGCAGCAGACCCCGCTGAATGACCAGATCAAGGTTGACCTGAGCGATTTCAGTTTCGCCGGAGTGGCACGCACGACGGGAAATCTCATCGTCCCCCTCGGCTCGAGCCCCGGTGAGCTGGCGCTGGACGGCAAAGTCGATCTTCCCGGCGGTTATTTTTCCGATCCGGGCACCGGGGTTACCCTGGATGGTATCGTCGGAGAGCTTCATTACGATGAAAAAGGTTTCACGGGTATCGGGCTGGAGTCCCGTTTCAGGGGCCACCCGGCAAAGCTGGACATTGCTGCCGGGATTGATCTGGAGGAAAAGTTTCGCGCCGACCTTTCCGGTGTTTTCGGGGTCAGGGAAGTCATTCCGGAGTTTCTGCTGGAAAGTTACGCTGAATTGGCCCGGGTAGACGGAAATTGCCGGTGGGATGTTTCATTGCTTGTGGCACCGGGCGTGGATTCCGATGAAACCGAAACACTTCTGACCGTGAAGTCGGAACTCATAGGCGTGGAACTGGCACTGCCTGCTCCCCTCAACAAGCGGGCGGGGGACCACTGGCCGCTGGAGTTGCGTTTTCCACTGTCGGGCCAAAGCAGGCTCCTGGACGTCGAGTTCAAGAATCGGGCGACACTCCGTTTCGACCTGCCGGAAAACCTTGAATCCCCCAGAAGTGCGGTCATCAGGCTCGGTACAGGCCTGCCCGCCATGGCGCCTGACGGTTACATAAGGATCGATGGATCCTCACAAAACATTGATCTCGATGGCTGGATCGATGTCATTGTAGAGGGTGCAATGCAGGGCCAGGGGATGGGCGGCCTGGAATTGGAAAAAGGTAGTATCTCCGCACAGAATTTGCTTTTTCTTGATCGAAACTTTGACGATGTCAATCTGGACTTCAATGTGGTCGAATCAGATATAAGCGCCGAATTTTCCGCCGAGGCCATCATGGGTAAGGTCCGCTTCACCAGCGGTGAAAGCGGCATGAGCAGTCTTTCAGCCGAGTTCGAACGATTGGCCCTGGGTGACCCGGTAACAAGCGGTATGGATATGGAATCGAACCCCGCCGACCTTCCGGCCCTGCACCTTTATGCGAAGTCATTCCAGTATGCCGGAGTTGAGTTGGGAGAGACGCGAATCGAAGCCTATCCCACCGCGAATGGATTTCATTTTGAGAAAGTCGATGCTTCCTCGGATCAGTTATCCGTTCAGGCCAGCGGCGACTGGTCACTGGACGAAGAGGGTCAACGGTCCGATTTCGATATACACATGGCCTCGGAGTCGCTCGGTGAATTTCTGCAATCCATGGACATCAGTTCGTCAATAGAGGGGGGGCAGACCCTGGTCGACTTCAATGCCTGGTGGCCCGGCTCGCCGGCCACTTTCGCTCTGTCCAGGCTGAACGGCGAAGTCGTATTCAGCGTGGTGGACGGTAACATTACCAATGCCAGTTCGGGTACCGGAAGGCTGTTGGGTCTGTTGAGCATCCAGGCTCTTCCGAAACGGCTTTCCCTGGATTTCCGAGATGTATTTGATTCAGGGTTTTCATTCGACGAAGCAACAGGTACTTTCATGATGGAAAACGGCAGGGCGAGAACGGATGATCTGTTGCTGAAGTCTTCCTCGGCCAGCATATCTGTCAGTGGCAGTACCAACCTGGTGGACCAGCAGTACGATCAACTGCTGACCATCCGGCCGGGACTGGGTAATACGCTTCCGATCATCGGCGCGCTCGCTGCCGGTCCCCCAGGCGCAGCGGCGGGTCTTGCGCTGCAGGGCCTGCTGCACTCTCAGCTCGGCGAGGCTACGCAGGTTCAATACACCATTACCGGAGATTGGGATAATCCTGATTTTGAGGCGGTGGATGTGAAAAGGGTGGAAAGCGAAACCCTGCCAGGGAGTAAAGAGAACAGTGACAGTAGTTAACGAGGACAGGCGATGAGCGAAACGCTCAAACTGGCAGAGCAGCAATTACTTGCGCCCGGAGGGCTGGATCAGGGCCAGCTGGAAAAGGTGCTGAATGATCTGATGGGGCCGGCTGTCGATTCAGGCGATCTTTATTTTCAGACCAACCGGCATGAATCCTGGGTACTGGAAGACGGCCTGGTGCGAAGCGGTACGCATTCGGCGGAGCAGGGTGTGGGTATCCGGGCCATATCGGGGGAAAAAACCGGCTTCGCTTACGTGGATGAAATTATTCTGCCTTCCCTGTTGCAGGCATCCGGTGCTGCACGCGCGATTGCCCGCCAGGGCAGACAGGGTCAAATGCAGGCATGGAAAAAACAACATGCTGTAGCGCTTTATGGCCCTGAAGATCCCATCAAAGCACTTGATGCCTCGGAAAAAGTGGACCTGCTGCGCCAGATAGATGCTTATGCGCGCTCGCGAGACCCCCGGGTGATACAGGTGATAGCCAGCCTGGCGGCGACGCACGAGACCATTCTCGTCGCCGCTACTGATGGAACGCTTGCAGCCGATGTTCGGCCACTGGTGCGCCTGAGTGTCAGTGTTATCGCCGAGCAGTCGGGAAGGCGCGAGCAGGGCAGTGACGGCGGCGGTGGGAGATTTTCTTACCGTCGATTGCTCGAAAACGACGCCTGGAGGGGAATGGCTGACCAGGCAGTACGCCAGGCTCTGGTCAACCTGGAAGCCGAGGCTGCGCCCGCTGGAAGCATGACAGTGGTGCTGGGACCGGGCTGGCCGGGAGTGCTGCTGCACGAAGCAGTCGGGCATGGGCTCGAAGGGGATTTCAACCGCAAGGGTACATCGGCATACAGTGGCAGGCTGGGTGAGAAAGTCGCTTCGGAACTCGTCACAGTAGTGGATGATGGAACCCTGGAGCAGCGGCGCGGTTCGCTTTCCGTGGATGATGAAGGCAATCCGACCCGGCAAAATGTGCTCATCGAAAAAGGCGTATTGCGCGCTTATATGCAAGACAAGCTGAATGCGCAACTGATGAATATGGAACCCACGGGCAATGGCCGTCGGGAGTCCTTCGCCCACCTGCCCATGCCCAGGATGACGAATACTTTCATGCTGCCAGGCGATTACGAGGCAGGCGAGATCATCGCCTCGGTGGACCGGGGTCTGTACGCGGTCAATTTCGCCGGTGGTCAGGTGGATATCACCTCAGGGCGGTTCGTGTTTTCGGCCAGCGAGGCTTATTTGATAGAGAACGGCCGGGTCACCCGGCCGGTAAAAGGTGCTACTTTGATCGGCAACGGTCCGGAGGTGATGACGCAGGTAACGATGGTTGGAAACGATCTTGAACTGGACGCGGGCATCGGGGTTTGCGGCAAAGACGGTCAGAGTGTTCCGGTCGGTGTTGGCCAACCTACATTGCGAATTGACGAATTGACTGTGGGCGGCACCGAGGAATCATGAGCCGGGAGTGGCTGGCAATGGCTCCGTCTCGTCCAGTTCACGAAGCAGGCGGAACAGGGTTCTTGCGGCTGCAGGTGGCTTGCCCCTGGCTGACTCTTTTTGAGCGTTCCGAATCAATTGCCGAAGGGCCTGTGCGTCTGCATCACGCCTTTGCCGCAACAAAACGCCCAGCGTCTGATCTCCGGATTCAAGCAAGCAATTCCGCCAGGATTCCACCCGATGCTGTCGCGCAATAAGTTGCCTGGCTGCGCTGTCGAATTCATCCAGTGTCTGGAAAATCGGATCAGGATCGACCCTTCTCAGCAGTTTCGCGACGTACTGCAGTTGCCTTTTGCGTGCGCCATGGGAACGGAATTGCCGTGCTTCTTCAATGGCCGCTACCAGCGAATCATCGAGTGGCACGCTGGCCAGTCTGGAGGGGCTGAGTTTGATCAGATCCGCCGCCAGGGTTTTCAGTTCCAGGGCATCGCGGCGGCGCTGGCTTTTGCTGACGGGCAATGGTTCCTCAGAAATGTTTTTCTTGCTTTTCATAATGTTCTCAACGAATATTTTTCCTCAATAAGGGGATATTAGATGTCCGATCGTTCCATGGTAACGCAGCCTTCGCTGGACCGTGAAGCCGAGCTTGACAGGCTTGAAGCCCAAGTGGCCGAAGCGCTTTCCCTGGCCAGCAAAGCCGGCGCCAGCGCGGCAGAGGTTTCCGCGCATATGAGTCAGGGCTTGTCGGTTTCCGTTCGTCTGGGCGATGTAGAAACCCTTGAACACATGCAGGACAGGGGGGTTTCTGTCACCGTATTCATGGGCTCACGAAAAGGGCAGGCGAGCAGCGCCGACTTGCGCAACGATTCCATAGACTCCTGCGTCCGGCATGCACTGGATATTGCCCGGTTTACCCAGGAAGACAAGGCAAACGGACTGGCGGACGTATCGCTGCTGGCGACCGACTTTCCGGATCTAGACCTGTGGCACCCGGTATCGATGGACGCGGAAGCGGCCATTGACAGGGCATTGACCTGCGAGGCATCCGGCCGCAGTGATGAGCGCATAAGCAATTCTGAAGGCGCATCCTTTGAAGCGGGTCTGGGACTTGGAGTCTATGGAAATTCCCATGGTTTCATTGGGCGCTCGGCAGGAACCCGCTACAGCCAGACGTGCGTACTGCTGGCGGGCGAGGGCAGCGGCATGCAGAGGGATTACAGCTATGACAGCCGGCGGAGTTTCGCCGACCTTGAATCACCCGAAGAAACCGGGGCAGAGGCGGCCCGGCGCACCGTGCAAAGATTGAACGCAAGGAAATTACCCACTTCCGAGATGCCTGTACTACTATCCCCTGAAGTAGCCAAAAGCATTATTGGGCATCTGGTTGGCGCCGTGTCGGGCGCGGCGCTTTACCGTAACGCCTCCTTTCTGAAAGGCATGGCGGGTGATCAGCTGTTTGGCTCGTGGGTTAATCTGCGTGAGCGTCCGTTACTGAAGCGGGGCGCGGGAAGCGCGTCTTTTGATTCTGAAGGGGTTGCAACCCGAACCAGAAAACTCGTCAACTCGGGAATCCTTGACGGGTATGTGCTTTCTTCATATTCCGCCCGGCGCCTGGGCCTGGAAACGACCGCCAACGCGGGAGGTGTCCGAAACCTGGTGCTGGAAGCGGGCGGCGATGCCACATCGAATGTGATGAAAACCATGCAAGATGGTTTCTACGTGACAGAAGTGATGGGCCAGGGCGTCAGCCTGGTGACCGGCGATTATTCGAGGGGCGCTTCGGGATTCCTGGTTGAAAACGGTGAAATCAGCTACCCCGTCGAGGAGGTCACCATCGCTGGCAACCTGCGGGATATGTTCAGGAATATCATTGCGGCCGGCGACGATATTGACACCCGCGGCAATATTCACAGTGGTTCAGTCCTGATCAGTACGATGATGGTTGCCGGCGCTTGAGTATGTTTAAACTCTTTCGCGTGGTTATTTTGCTCAGCATCCTCTTTGTGATCGTAGTGAGCACTTGGATGACTGAAAGACGCATGGCCGAGTGGGAGCGGCCAATCCTGGTCACGATCTTCCCAATCATTGCAGATGAAGCTA
Source organism: uncultured Lysobacterales bacterium (assembly GCA_937924405.1). Classification (GTDB taxonomy): domain Bacteria; phylum Pseudomonadota; class Gammaproteobacteria; order Xanthomonadales; family SZUA-36; genus JAHEFT01. The sequence continues at coordinate 24,662 of CALDVW010000084.1, read as the reverse complement.
CAAACACTTTCGAGTTTACCCGGGATGTGGAGCTTTCAGATTTCGCTGACGTTAACCGGTTTTTCGAGCGGGAATCAGTTCCTTACGGATTCAATGTTACGCCGGCGTTTCGCTTTCAGCTGGCACCGGTCAGCAGCGAGTTGCCACCGGATGTGCCTGACCAGTTCAGCTCGGCGGGAATCGCATGGTGGAGCTTGAAAATGCGCTGGTGGTCCTGGATGAAGGATCTGAAAAGTGACCTGGTCAGCCCGGATATCCAGATGTATGTGCTTTTCCATGGCCTGGACGGGGGTAGTGAGGTGGGTATTTCAGTGGGTATGCGCAAAGGCAGGTACGGGATTGTGAAAGCCTACGCGAAGGAGTCAATGATGCCTCATAACCTGATCGTTTTCACGCACGAATTACTGCACGTGCTGGGAGCAACGGACAAGTACGTACTTTCAACCGGGGAGCCCATTTTTCCTCATGGATTCGCTAATCCCAAACAGCGGCCGCTTTTCCCTCAGCTCAAAGCTGAGATCATGGGCGGGCGGATTCCTCTGAACTCCTTTTCTTCCAAAATGGCGGGTTCGCTGGAAGATTGCAGGATCGGCAGGCTGACGGGAGAAGAAATTGGTTTTCTTTCGCAGTTGATGGACTAAAGACTTTCGACAGTGATTTCAGTCGTCACCGAGTTGGCGATAAAACATTCATTGTGCGATTGGTGATGTATTTTCCGGATCGTTTCAACAGAGGGCGGGGTTCCGCCAAAAGCGATTTCAGGATAGAGGCAGACCCGGGTAACCGCCAATTTTTCCCTGTCATTTTTTTCCATGTAACCAACAGCGGCATCTTCGTATGAATCCACGATAATCCGCTTACGTGCACATATAGCGAGAAAAGTGAGCATATGACAAGACGAAATGGCTGCGACAAAGGCTTCTTCGGGGTCGACGCGATCTGCGGTACCCAGGAACCCGACGGCTGCGGTCGCTTCAACCGATATTCCGCTATCGAAAGTCCATTGATGACTCCTGTTGTAGGAGCCATAGGAGAAATCAGGGCTTTCACGGCGCCAGGCAATGCGTGCAAAATGTTTTGACATTGTCCTGAGTCAGTCCTGCCGGCGCCAATGCCGCGACTCCCTCTGGGTCAGCGCCTGCGCCAGGCGGCCGGGCAGCATTTTCACAAGGGCCGCAATAAAACGATTCACCCGGCCCGGTACGGCGACGATCCTAGGCTTGTCCCGCATAACGGATTCGATACCATACCGGACAACGTCTTCGGCATTCATCCACATCCATGATGGCATTTGACTGACTTGCTCACGTATATCAAGCACATCGTGAAATTCCGAGTAGGTGAATCCGGGGCAAAGAGCAGAAACATTCACCCCGGTATCGACGTTTTCCATCGCAAGTGAATCAGAAAACTTGATCAGGAATGATTTGGTCGCACCATACAGAGTGTGCCTTGCAGACCCGGGAACCAATCCCGCAAGTGAAGCAACGTTAACGATATAGCCCCTGCCGTTTCGCTGCATCGCCGGTAGTAAGCGCCAGACCATTTCACAAACCGAGTTGAGCATCACCTGCAATGACGCCCGATGTGTTTCCCAATCTGCCTGCCCGAACGTGCCCGGAACGCCGTATCCCGCATTATTTACCAGAAACTCAATTTCGACTCCCTGCGATCTGAGTTGGTCCACCAACTCGCGGGTGGCTTCCGGCTGTGACAGATCCTTCGGGAAACATTGGCACTGCACCGGAAGTTTTTCGGTCAGTTCAGCGGCCAGGTCGGTCAGCCGGTCCTCCCGCCTTGCGACCAGGATCAGGGAATAGCCGAGGCGGGCAAGCTGCCGGCAAAATTCTTCCCCAATACCTGCCGACGCACCGGTTACAAGTGCCCATCGAATGCTGTCTTTTTGATTCACCACTTCGTTGCTTCCCCCGGGACCTACCGGAATATTTCATTCGGACTTGCATGACTGGCGTCAAATTCTGCTGGCCTGCAGCTTGAGAAAATCACCTGTCATGGTTATTCTACCGCGCGCTTGCATACTCACGCAGTAAGGAACAAATGATGCGAAAAATCCTGGTCGCCGGAAATTGGAAAATGCATGGATCACATGCCATGGTTAGTGAACTTCTGGAAGGCCTTTTGGCCGGCTCGGAATCGCCATCGAACGCCGATATGGCGGTTTTCCCTCCCTTTCCCTATCTTGCACAAGCGAGTTCCATGCTGGAGGGCAGCTCAATATCATGGGGTGCGCAGAATCTGAATCCGGCGCCAAAGGGCGCCCACACGGGTGAAGTTTCGGCTGCCATGTTGCTGGAATTCGGCTGCAGCCATGTTCTGGTTGGCCATTCCGAAAGGCGTTCGATTTATGGTGAAACGGATGAAGATGTCGCTGATCGTTTCGTCACGGCGCTTGAGTCTGGCCTGGTGCCTGTGCTTTGCGTGGGGGAAACACTGGAGCAGCGTGAGGGCGGTGAGACCGAATCGGTTGTCCAGCGCCAACTCGACGCGGTTCTGAATCGGGTAGGCGTAGGAGGCTTCGAGCGGGCCGTCGTTGCTTACGAGCCGGTATGGGCGATTGGAACCGGCCAGACAGCGACACCGGAACAGGCACAGGAAATTCATGCATTCATACGTGACAAATTTGCTTCGCAGGATGATATAATCGCCGGTCAATTACGAATTTTGTACGGCGGCAGTGTGAATGGATCCAATGCCGCCGATTTATTTGCCCGGGAAGACATTGACGGCGGGCTCGTGGGAGGCGCTTCACTTAAAGTGGACGACTTTCTCGCGATTCGAAACGCCGTTGGGTAATCTTCGCCGAAAATCGGATTAATTATGCAAGTATTGAATATTTTTCACGTGTTGGTTGCGATTGCCCTGGTGGCGTTCGTGTTGATTCAGAAGGGCCAGGGTGCAACGGCTGGCGCCGCATTCGGCAGTGGTGCGTCCGGAACAGTTTTCGGCGCAAGGGGTGCCGGTAACTTCCTGACCCGTTCTACCTGGGTTCTGGCGGCACTGTTCTGCTCCATCAGTCTGACGATGGCCGTCATGGTTTCCAGGATATCGACAGTGCCGGAAAATGACCTGGGTGTTGTTAACGCCACCCAGTCTGTTCCTGCAGCCGAAGAAAGCCAGCAGAATAACGAAGTTTCGGTTAGCTCTGATGAGCCTGTTATCACTGACGTGCCATCATTCGAAACACCGGCCCCTGAACTGCCTGCACTTGACTCTGCGGCGGAAACAGATGATGGCCCGGAGCAAGGTAGCGACGACAGCTGAGCGCGGTTGAATTATCAGCCCAAGTGGTGGAATTGGTAGACACGCTATCTTGAGGGGGTAGTGGCGAAAGCCGTGCCGGTTCGAGTCCGGCCTTGGGCACCATTTAGAATTCGGCGGATTGCCGCCGTTATGTAAAAAAGAGAGACGAGCATGCTCGCGGAATATTTTCCGATTCTGATCTTTCTCGTGATATCCGTCGCGTTGGGTATCATTCTGTTGGTTACCGGTGGGATTCTTGGCCCCAGTGCACCGGATGGTGAAAAAAATTCCCCTTATGAGTGTGGCTTCGAGGCCTTCGAAGACACCCGTTCAAAATTTGACGTCCGCTACTACCTCGTCGCCATTCTTTTCATTATCTTCGATCTCGAAATTGCATTTTTCATACCCTGGGCTCTGGTGCTCGACCAACTCGGGGTATTCGGCCTGGTAGCGATGACCATCTTTGTCGTTGAACTCGTTATCGGGTTCTTCTTCGTCTGGAAGAAAGGAGCCCTCGAATGGGAATGATCAATCCGGTCCCGTTGGACTCCGTTGACGATATCCTTCGTCCCAACGCCGACGCCAATCCCCTGCTGGACCGCGGAATGGTCACAACCTCGCTGGATGCTCTGCTGAACTGGGCGCGCACGGGATCCATGTGGCCGATGACTTTCGGGCTCGCCTGCTGTGCCGTAGAGATGATGCAGGCTGGAGCGGCACGTTATGACCTGGATCGGTTCGGAGTGATTTTCCGCCCCAGCCCCAGGCAATCCGATGTCATGATTGTCGCCGGAACGCTAACCAACAAGATGGCGCCGGCATTTCGCAAGGTTTACGACCAGATGTCCAATCCAAAATGGGTCATTTCCATGGGTTCCTGCGCCAACGGCGGTGGTTACTACCATTATGCGTATTCCGTGACCCGGGGTTGTGACCGTGTGGTACCCGTCGATGTTTACGTACCGGGTTGTCCGCCAACGGCTGAAGCATTGATCTACGGCATTCTTCAGTTGCAGGCGAAAATTCGCCGTGAAACCACAATCGCCAGGTAGAGGCATGAGCGCCACACCCAAAGCCATATCAGAAATGTTCAGGGACCGGTTCGGCGACCGCGTAGCGGTGGGCGAGACTTTTTCAGGCATCGTAACATTGGAAGTTGATACCGACGCCTGGCTGGAAGTCTGCCGGGCTCTGCGGGACGAGGAAGACTTCAGTTACGAACAACTGACCGATCTTTGCGGTCTTGATTATCTCAGCTACGGTCAGTCCGAATGGGATACGACGGATGCCAGCACCGATGGTTTTGGCCGGGCCGTGGAGGGTATGGGTCCGGGTCGGTTCGACTGGGCGGGGCGGCCGGAAGCCAGGAACGTGAAGCAGCGTTTCGGTGTGGTAGTCCATCTTCTGTCGTTCAGGCATAACCGCCGGCTCAGAATCCGCTGCCATGCCCCGGATGAAGGCATGCCCATCGTTCCATCACTGGTCGAGATATGGAGTTCAGCCAACTGGTACGAGCGCGAAGCATTCGACCTGTTCGGAATCATCTTCGAAGGCCATCCGGATTTGCGCAGAATCATGACGGATTACGGTTTTACCGGCCACCCCTTCCGCAAGGATTTTCCCCTGATTGGAAATGTCGAGGTGCGCTACGACAGCCAGAAAAAGCGCGTTGTCTATGAGCCGGTGCAAATCGAACCCCGGGTGGGCGTACCCAGGGTGTTGCGCGATGACTCCCGGTACAAGACCGACGAAGTTGATCAGGCCGCAGATGCCAGGGCCGAACAGATAGCCGCTGAAGACACGGCTGCAAACGGGCGGAAAAGCTGAAATGGCCGAAATACGCAATTACACAATGAATTTCGGGCCTCAGCATCCTGCGGCGCACGGCGTTTTGCGCCTGGTACTGGAAATGGATGGCGAGACCGTCGTCCGTGCTGATCCCCACGTTGGGTTGCTGCACCGCGCAACCGAAAAACTGGCTGAAAGCAAACCATTCAACCAGTCCATCGGCTATCTGGACCGGCTCGATTACATGTCAATGATGTGTAACGAGCATGCCTATGTTCGCGCGATCGAACAATTGCTGGGAATAGAACCGCCACCGCGGGCCCAATACATCCGCACCATGTTTGACGAGATTACCCGATTTTCAAACCATCTGCTGTGGATCGCCTCCTGCGGTATCGATCTCGGCGCCATGACGGTTTTCCTGTATGCATTCCGCGAGCGCGAGATGGTCATGGATATGTATGAAGCGGTTTCCGGTGCTCGCATGCACGCCGGCTACTATCGGCCCGGTGGTGTTTATCGTGACCTGCCTGACCACATGGCGCCTTACAAGGAAACCCGCTGGACCAAGGGTAAAAGCCTTAAGCGCCGGAATGAATGGCGCGAAGGTTCGTTACTGGATTTCATCGAAGCCTTTGCAGTGGATGTCCCGGATAAAATCGACGAATACGAAACGTTGCTCACCGACAACAGGATCTGGAAACAGCGCACCGTTGGCATTGGTGTACTGACACCGGAGAAAGCCCTGCAGATGGGGTGCTCGGGCGTGATGCTGCGTGGTTCTGGCGTGGAGTGGGACTTACGCAAAAAGCAACCCTACGCCATGTACGACCAGGTCGATTTCGACATACCAGTTGGCGTGGGTGGTGATTGTTACGACCGCTATCTGGTGCGGGTGGAAGAAATGCGCCAATCCGCAAAAATCATATTGCAGTGCGTGGACTGGCTCAAAAAAAATCCCGGCCATGTCATGTTGAAAAATTTCAAGGTCATCCCCCCGACACGCGAAGAAATGAAAGACGATATGGAAGCGCTGATCCATCATTTCAAACTGTTCACTGAGGGCTACTGCGTGCCCGAAGGTGAAACCTATGCTGCGGTGGAAGCGCCGAAGGGCGAATTCGGATGTTACCTGGTTTCGGACGGGGCCAATAAACCTTTCCGCGTGCATTTCCGCGCCCCGGGTTTTGCCCACCTTTCCGGCATCAACGAAATGGCCAGGGGACATATGCTGGCGGACACCGTGGCCATTATCAGTACGTTGGACCTGGTATTCGGAGAGGTGGACCGCTGATGGCCCTGACTATGGAAACGAAAAACAGGGGTGGCGTCATGTTGACCGAGCAAACCCGCAAGACCATTGATCATTGGGTTGCGAAATTTCCAAGCGACAAGAAACGCTCCGCATTGATCCAGTCGCTGATCGCGGCTCAGGACCAGAACGGCGGCTGGATTACACCAGAACTGGCCGAATCTGTCGCGGAGTATCTCGACGTTCCTCCTGTTTGGGCTCACGAGGTGGTTTCTTTCTATTCCATGTTTTTCACCGATCCGGTCGGGCGCCACAAAGTCAATATCTGCACCAATATCTCCTGCTGGCTCAACGGCGCTGAAAGCATGCTGGAGCACGCGGAGAATAAACTCGGTGTGAAACTCGGTGAAACCACGGCCGACGGGCGCATCACCCTGGTCCGGGAAGAGGAATGCCTGGCCGGTTGTTGTGGCGCCCCGATGGCCGTCATTGACGGGCATTATCACGAGCAGCTGGACATCGAGAAACTGGACGCCATCCTGGACGGTCTGGAGTAGAACAGTATGGCTGATCACAACGTCGTATTCACAACATTGCACGCTGACCAGCCCTGGTCGATGGATACCTATCTTTCTGTCGAGGGTTACCAGGCCTGGCGAAAAATACTCGAGGAAAAAACCCCGCCCGAAGACATCCTTGATGCGGTCAAGGATTCCGCGCTGAGAGGCCGCGGCGGAGCCGGATTCCCCACCGGGCTCAAGTGGAGCTTCATGCCACGATCGGCGCCGATGCAAAAATATATCCTGTGCAACTCGGACGAGTCCGAGCCGGGTACCTGTCACGATCGGGATATCCTGCGCTTCAACCCCCATGCAGTGATTGAAGGGATGGCGATTGCGGGCTACGCCATGGGCGCAACCGTCGGTTACAACTATTTGCGTGGCGAGTTCCACCACGAGCCATTCGAACGTTTCGAGGAAGCTTTGAAGGAAGCTTATGAAGCGGGCCTGCTGGGCAGGAATATCAAGGGCTCCGGCATCGACATGGACATATACAGCGCTCTTGGCGCGGGCGCTTACATCTGCGGTGAAGAAACAGCGCTGATGGAGTCGCTGGAAGGCAAGAAAGGCCAGCCACGCTTCAAACCCCCGTTTCCCGCCAATTTCGGGCTGTATGGGATGCCAAGCACGATAAACAACACCGAAACACTCGCCTCTGTGCCTGCCATCATGAGAAACGGGGCCAGCTGGTTCCTGCAGATCGGCAAGCCCAATAACGGCGGGCCAAAATGCTTCTCGGTATCCGGGCACGTTGCAAATCCCGGTAACTATGAAATTCCGTTGGGGACTCCCTTTTCAGAGTTGCTTGAAACTGCGGGCGGTATGCGTGAAGGCAGGCAATTGAAAGCCGTCATTCCGGGTGGTTCTTCTATGCCGGTATTGCCGGCCGATGTGATCATGGATTGCACCATGGATTTCGATTCCCTGAGCAAAGTGGGATCAGGTCTGGGCTCTGGTGCGGTTATCGTCATGGACGAGACAACCTGCATGGTTAAAGCCTGCGAGCGCATCGCGCAGTTTTATCACATGGAATCCTGTGGCCAGTGCACGCCTTGCCGGGAAGGCACCGGCTGGATGCACCGCATGCTGATGAGAATCGTTGCCGGGGACGGTCGCGAGGGCGACCTGGAATTATTGCGTTCGGCGGCAGGCCAGATCGAGGGCCACACGATTTGCGCTTTTGGCGAGGCCGCCGCCTGGCCGGTCCAGGGTTTTCTCCGGCATTACTGGGATGAATTCGAATATTACGTGAAGAACGGCCGCTCTATGGTCGCAGAGCAACAGGGGCTTGCCGCATGAGCGCTGAAGTGGAACAGGCCGTGGACATGGTCAATATCGAAGTCGACGGCATCGCCATGCAGGCGCCGAAAGGCTCAATGATCATTGAGTCAACGGACCGGGCCGGGATTGAAATCCCCCGGTTTTGCTACCACCCGAAATTGAGCATTGCGGCCAATTGCCGTATGTGTCTCGTGGACGTCGAGAAAATGCCCAAGCCGGTGCCGGCCTGTGCCACACCGGTCATGGAGGGCATGAAGGTTTACACCGATTCACGCCGGGCAATGGATGCCCAGCACGGTGTGATGGAGTTTCTGCTGATCAATCACCCGCTGGATTGTCCGATTTGCGACCAGGGTGGAGAATGCGAATTACAGGACCAGGCCATGGGTTATGGCCGGTCGGTTTCGCGGTTTACCGAACGCAAGCGTGTGGTAAAAGATAAAAACGTGGGGCCGTTGGTACAAACGGAGATGACCCGCTGCATTCATTGCACACGCTGTGTCCGTTTCCTCGAGGAAATTGCCGGAACCAGCGAAATGGGAGGTGCGGGCAGGGGTGATCGAGTAGAAATCGGCACCTGTGTCGAAAATAGCATCGATTCTGAAATGTCCGGCAATATCATTGACTTGTGCCCGGTTGGCGCACTGACCAACAAGCCATTCCGTTTCGCTGCAAGGGCCTGGGAACTGATGGCAAGGCCATCTGTGGCGATGCACGATAGCGTTGGTTCCAGCCTTTATTATCACACCAGAAGGGGTGAAGTTCTGCGCTGCGTGCCGCGCGAAAATGAAACCGCCAATGAAACCTGGTTGTCCGATCGTGACCGCTATAGCCATTTGGGCCTGAACAGCGACGACCGGGTGCTGACACCCCAGGTCAAGGAAAACGGGGACTGGAAGTCCGTTTCCTGGAGTGAAGCTTTTGAAACGGTCGCCGGCATCATTCGTACCAGCCTGGAAGCGGACGGTCCGCAGCAAATGGGCGTATTGTTGTCTCCCTCGGCGGCTTCGGAAGAGTATTACCTGGCCCAGAAGCTGGCCCGCCAGCTGGGCTGCAATAATATTGACCATCGCCTTCGCGAACAGGATTTATCGGATGATTCAGCGCGCCCGTCGGGCCCCGTTTTCGAGATGAAAATGGCCGCCATCGACGAATGCAGTGCTGTGCTCCTGGTAGGAAGTAACCCGCGCGAGGAAGCGCCCATCATCGGTCACCGAATCCGCAAAGCGTGGCGGGGTGGTGCAAAAGTTTCCGTGATTAACCCGCTGGATTGGCCGTTTACATTCGATACCAGTCTGGATGCTGTCGTACCGCCGCAGGAAATGGTGGCGGAACTGGCTGCGCTGGCTGCCGCGGTTGAAAAGGCAAGCGGCGATTCTGCTCCCCCGTACCTGCGACCGGCGCTGGACCAGGCGGAGCCCGGCGAGCGTCATGACGAACTCGCGGCCCGGCTGAAGGATGCAGATTCCGGCCTGGTCCTACTGGGTCAGTTTGCAATGAGCCATCCCGGCGCGTCCTGGCTTCGTGCCCTGGCCGGATACATTGCCAATGCGACTCGCTGCGCGTTCAATGTTCTTGCGCACGGAGGAAATTCTGCGGGTGCCTGGCACGCCGGAGCGGTTCCTCATCGTGGTTCCGAAGGCCCGGACACGGCGGCTGGCCTGAACGTGACCCAGATGCTGAATGATCCACTAAAGTGCTACCTTCTCTGGGGCATAGAACCGGAATACGACATCGATAATCCGGCGCGGGTGATGAATACGCTGGCTGGAGCAGGCAAGGTCATTTCAATTGCCGCCTACGCCACGGGTAGCCTGCGGGAAATCTCGGACGTTATCCTTCCATTGGCGCCCTTCGCCGAATCGGAAGGAAGCATGATCAACCTGGACGGTGACACGGTAAGTTTTTCTGCTGCGGCCAAGCTGAAGGGTGATTCACGGCCCGGCTGGAAGATTCTGAGAAGGCTGGGCGGAGAACTGGGAATACAAGGGTTCGACCAGGTTGATATCGGGGATGTAAGAGCCGAAATGAATGAAACAGGCAGGGACGACAGAAGTCCGGCTGCCGAACCGGATTTACCCGCGGTGGATTACGGGAACGGGCTGTATCGCATCGGCGAACTGCCCATGTACTCCGTCGATGCGCTGTGCAGGAGATCTTCTTCCCTGCAACAAACGAAACAGGCGCAAAGCATGTTCCTGGGGCTCAACCCGGCCGATGCAGAGCGCCTTGGCCTGTCGGAGGGCGCAACAGCGCGCGTGGGGCAGGGTGAGCATACCGCCGAAATCGACGTGAACATCAGTGCTCGCGTACCTGAAGGTGGCGCCTGGCTGCGTAGCGCCACCTGCGCCACCCGTGAACTGGGGCACGCGGTCGCGGTCGTGACCGTGGAGGTGGCATGATGCCTGAAACCTTTTACGACCAGCTGATGTACATGATCATCCTGGTATTGAAAATTGTCGCGGTCGTCGTGCCGCTGATTCTGGCCGTTGCCTATTACACTTTCTTCGAACGCAAAGTCATTGGCTACATGCAGATTCGCAGAGGGCCGAACCGGATCGGACCGCTTGGACTGGCACAGCCATTCGCTGACGTGTTCAAGCTTTTGCTGAAAGAAATCATCCTGCCGGAAAACGCCAACAAGTTTCTTTTCCTGTTGGCCCCGGTATTGGCGCTGGCGCCCGCGTTTGCGGCCTGGGCTGTCATTCCGTTTGACGACTGGGCCGTGATTGCCGACATCAACGCAGGTCTCCTGTACCTGTTGGCAATGTCCTCGCTGGGGGTTTACGGGCTCATCATTGCCGGCTGGGCATCGAACTCCAAATACGCTTTCCTGGGCGCTCTGCGGTCAACGGCACAAATGGTGTCTTACGAGATCGCCATGGGTTTTGCACTGGTCGGAGTGCTGATCATGGCCGGAACCCTCAATCTCAGTGAAATCGTATTGGCGCAGCAGGGCGGCGTGTTTGACTGGTACTGGCTGCCGCTGCTCCCGTTGTTCGTCATTTACATTATTTCCGGACTGGCGGAAACCAACCGGGCCCCATTTGACGTGGCCGAAGGTGAATCCGAGATCGTTGCGGGTTTTCACGTGGAATACGCTGGCTCGGGTTTTGCCGTGTTTTTCCTGGCCGAATACGCCAACATGATCCTGATCTCTGCATTGACTGCGCTGCTGTTTACCGGTGGATGGCTTTCACCGTTCGAAGGTGTTCCGGTGATCGGCGATACCTTGCTGGGCCAGGGCAGTATTTTCTGGTTCCTGGGTAAAACCGTCTTTTTCATGTTCCTGTTTTTATGGTTTCGAGCAACCTTCCCCCGCTATCGCTATGACCAGATCATGCGGCTGGGCTGGAAGGTGTTTGTACCCATCACCATCGCCTGGGTGATGGTTGCGGCCGTGATGTCCGTATTTGGCCTGGTAGTGAGGGGTAGCTGATCATGAATGTCATTACCCGATACCTGAAAAGCCTTATGCTGATCGAGCTGTTCCAGGGCTTGTCCGTCACTGGTAAATATTTTTTCCGGCCCAAGTTCACCATCAACTACCCGGAAGAAAAGACACCCAAGTCGAATCGTTTCCGCGGTCTGCATGCGCTAAGGCGATATCCTAATGGTGAAGAACGCTGTATCGCCTGCAAACTCTGTGAGGCGGTCTGCCCCGCGCTCGCCATCACCATTGATTCCACCCAGAGGGATGATGGCACCCGGCGCACGACTCGCTACGAAATCGACCTGTTCAAGTGCATATATTGCGGTTTTTGCGAGGAGTCCTGTCCGGTTGATTCGATCGTGGAAACAGATATTCACGAATTTCACTTAGAGAATCGTGGTGAAAACATCATGACAAAGGAACAACTGCTGGCTGTCGGAGACCGTTATGAGGAAAGTATCGCCGACAATCGCCAACAGGACGCAGCGTATCGCTGACCGGAGCTGAATCAATGCCGATTTACGAAATTGTTTTTTATGCGTTCTCGCTGGTCATGCTTGGGGCGGCCGTGATGGTTATCACGGTCCGCAATCCGGTTTACGCAGCCCTGAGCCTGGTGCTGACGTTCTTCAGTGCTGCAGCCATATGGATACTGCTTGAAGTGGAGTTTCTCGCCATCATCCTGGTCCTGGTCTACGTCGGGGCGGTGATGGTGCTGTTCCTGTTCGTCGTCATGATGCTGGATATTAACCTGGCGCCTCTCAAGGAGGGGTTTATGCGCTACCTGCCCGCGGGCATCGTGGTTGCGGTATTGATGGCGGCAGAGCTGCTGATGGTGCTTTGGTCCCGGGCGAGTCTCGATGAAACTGCGTTCCCGATTCCCGCGCCGAATCCGGAGACCTACAACAACACCAAAGAGGTGGGGTTGTGGTTGTACACCAATTACCTGCTTGCATTCGAGGTGGCTGGCGTGGTTCTGCTGGTCGCCATAATCGCCGCTGTCGCCCTGACGCTCAGGCAGCGTTCCGGCGGTCATCGCCAGAATCCGTCGCTGCAGGTCCGGGTCCAGCGTGACGAACGTGTTCGCCTGGTGAAAATGAAGCCAGAGCCCAGGCAGGGGGGCTGAGGAGAGCTGACATGTTGACACTCGCACATTTTCTGACACTCGGCGCCCTGCTTTTCTGCCTGAGCGTCACCGGCATATTCCTAAACCGGAAAAACGTGATCATCCTGCTGATGTGTATCGAATTGATGCTGCTGGCGGTGAACATGAACTTCGTAGCTTTTTCGCGTTTCCTGGGCAACCTCGACGGACAGGTGTTCGTGTTTTTCATATTGACCGTGGCTGCCGCGGAAGCGGCTATCGGGCTCGCGATCCTGGTGGTTCTGTTCCGCAACCGCCAAACGATCAACGTGACCGAACTGGACGACCTGAAGGGCTGATATGTCTCTGAAAACGATTTTGCTGCTGATTCCTTTATTGCCGCTGGTGGCTGCGGTTGTTGCCGGTCTGCTCAGGAACCAGGTCGGCAGGGCGGGCTCCCACTGGGCCGCCATCCTGGGTGTTGCAGTTTCCTTCTTTCTCTCGGCCTGGGTACTGTATCTGCAGATTTACGGTGACCTGGGTGTTCAGAATTTGAGCATCTATACGTGGATGATTTCTGATGGAATCCGGTTCGAAGTGGGTTTCCTGATCGATCACCTCAGTGTCCTGATGATGACCGTCGTTACTTTTGTGTCACTGATGGTGCACATTTACACGATCGGGTACATGGCCGATGACCCCGGTTATCAGCGGTTTTTCAGCTACATTGCCCTGTTTACTTTCTCGATGTTGATGTTGGTCATGTCGAACAACTTCATGCAACTGTTTTTCGGCTGGGAAGCGGTCGGCCTCGTTTCATACCTGTTGATCGGTTTCTGGTTCAAGCGGGAATCTGCTATTTCGGCTGGTTTGAAGGCATTCCTGGTGAACCGCGTGGGTGACTTTGGATTTTTACTGGGAATAGCGGCAGTCCTGTATTGCTTCGGCACGCTTGATTACGCAGAAGTGTTTGGGCTGGCTGGCGGGATTACCGGAAAAACCGTGGCTATTATTCCCGGTTTGGAATGGCAGTGGATCACCGTTATCTGTATCTGCCTGTTCATCGGCGCCATGTGTAAATCAGCGCAGGCCCCGTTACACGTGTGGCTGCCTGACTCGATGGAGGGCCCGACGCCTATTTCCGCATTGATCCATGCTGCCACCATGGTGACCGCAGGTATTTTCATGGTCGCCCGTATGTCGCCTTTGTTCGAGCTGAGCGATGCGGCACTCAGTTTCGTGATGTTGATCGGCGCGGTGACGGCGCTCACCATGGGGCTGGTGGGCATCGTTCAGAATGATATCAAGCGCGTCATCGCCTACTCGACTCTTTCACAATTGGGCTACATGACCGTTGCCCTAGGGGTTTCCGCATATTCCGCCGCCATTTTCCACCTGATGACTCATGCTTTTTTCAAAGCCCTGCTGTTCCTGTGCGCCGGTTCGGTCATCATTGCATTGCATCATCAGCAAGACATGCGATTCATGGGTGGTTTACGTAAACAGATGCCCGTTACGTGGATTACGGCCTGGGTGGGCACGCTCGCATTGATCGGCTTCCCATTCCTGTCGGGCTTTTACTCCAAGGACATCATTATTGAAGCTACCCATGCTTCCACCCGTTTCGGTTCGGGCGTGGCCTACTGGGCGATTTTACTCGGTGTGCTGATTACGTCGTTTTACAGTTTCCGTTTGCTGTACCTGACATTTCACGGCCAGCCACGCTACCAGGTGGACGTGGGCGCCGGAGACCATCCACCGGATGGAATCGTGCAGCATAGCCCTCATGAATCTCCGCTGGTTGTGACCATACCGCTAGTCCTTTTGGCGATTCCATCGATCGTGATCGGCTACCTGACCATTGGGCCGGTGCTTTTTGGAGGCTGGTTATCGGACGCCATCGTGGTGCTGCCTCAAAATGATACCGTGGCGGCCGTCGGCGAACATTTTCACGGCCCCGCAGCCATGGCGACGCACGCGCTGCAGACGGCCCCATTCTGGCTGATGATCAGCGGTTTCGTGCTGGCGACGGTCATTTATCGGCTGCGGCCTTCAATTGCCGACCAATTGCAGCAGAAGCTGCCCGGACTGCATCGCCTGCTTGAAAACAAGTTCTATTTCGACGAGCTGTATCAAAAAATATTCGTCAGCAAGGTAGTCAGCATCGGCAACGGCCTGTGGAAGCGGGCCGATGCGGGATTGATCGATGGCTGGCTGGTCAATGGATCCGCCCGCCTGGTCGGTAACCTCGCGGCCCGGGTCAGGGTCTGGCAAAGCGGTTACCTGTTTCATTATGCCTTTGCGATGATTGTCGGCCTGATCGGCATTCTCGCAATCTGGGTAGTGTTGAAGTAGAGGGGCGAAAAGAATAATGGCATCAAACTGGCCCATTCTGAGTTTACTGATCTGGCTGCCGATTTTCGGCGGGCTGGCTGTCGTAGCCGCCGGCGAGCAGCGCGCCTCCCTGTCAAGGGTGCTGGCATTGGCCGTTTCAGCCCTCACGTTCCTGCTAAGCATCCTTCTGTACAGCGCCTTCGACACATCAACGGCGGCGATGCAGTTTACGGAACTCAAGCCCTGGATTGAAACTTTCGATATTTACTACAGCCTTGGCGTGGACGGATTTTCAGTTCCGCTGATTCTGCTGACGACTTTCTTTGGAGTTCTGGTTGTCATCGCAAGTTGGGAGTCCATTCAGGAAAGAGTGCACCAGTACATGGCCTCCTTCCTGATCATGGAAGGATTGATGGTCGGTGTCTTCTCAGCCATTGACGCGATGCTTTTCTATGCGTTTTTCGAGGCCATGCTGATCCCGATGTTCCTGGTGATCGGCATGTGGGGCGGCCCCGGGAAGGTCTACGCATCGATCAAGTTTTTCCTTTACACCTTCCTTGGCTCCGTATTCATGCTGGTCGGGCTGATTTACCTTTATATCCAGTCAGGCTCATGGTCCATTCTCGACTGGCACCAGTTCCCATTGGGGCTTGCGGTTCAGAAGTGGCTGTTCCTGGGTTTCCTGGCGGCGTTTTCGGTAAAGATTCCGATGTGGCCGGTGCATACATGGTTGCCAGACGCGCATGTGGAAGCGCCCACCGGTGGCTCTGTCATCCTGGCGGCCATCATGCTGAAGATTGGCGGTTACGGGTTTATTCGATTCAGCCTTCCGATCACGCCCGATGCGTCGGCTGCGCTCGATTGGCTGATTATCATGCTCTCACTCATTGCCATCGTTTATATCGGCTTCGTGGCCCTGGTTCAGCAGGACATGAAGAAACTCATAGCTTACTCATCCATTTCTCATATGGGTTTTGTCACTCTGGGCATGTTTCTCGCTTTTGCCATCTTTCAGAACACGGATAGCGGCAGGGGCGCGGCGCTGGGCGTTGAAGGCGCCATGGTCCAGATGATTTCGCATGGCTTTGTCTCGGGCGCCCTGTTCCTGTGCGTAGGTGTTCTGTACGACCGCCTGCACAGCCGCATGATCTCCGACTATGGCGGCGTGGCCAACAGAATGCCGTGGTTTGCGGCGCTGGCGGTGCTGTTTTTCATGGCCAATTCCGGCCTGCCTGGCACCAGTGGGTTTGTCGGCGAGTTCATGGTGATCCTGGCAGCGTTCCAGGCCAATTTCTGGTACGCCTTCCTGGCGGCTACTACTCTGATTCTGGGTGCTGCCTACAGCCTCTGGCTGGTCAAACGCGTGATTTTCGGCGAGGTTACGAGTAACGACGTAGCCATGCTCGAAGATATCAATGCAAGGGAAGCACTGGTACTGGGAACCATTGCCGTGGCAGTCCTGCTGGTCGGGCTTTGGCCAGAGCCGTTGGTCAACCTGATGCACGCTTCAGTTGACCAATTGCTGCAACATATCCAGCAGCCAAAGTTCCCGGTGGCAGGAATCTGAGGGTCTATTAAATTATGAATAGTGCAAACATGTTGCTGGCCGCCCCGGAATTCTGGGTGTTGACCATGGCATGCGTGATTCTGGTGGCTGACCTGTTCCTGGTTGAGGAGCGGCGCGGCATCATCCATATGCTGGCTGTCATTACCCTGATTTTCGCCGCCATCATCACGCTCAGGGGCGATTACACTTCAGATGGGGCAAGGTCGGCACTGGCTTTCAACGGATCATTCATTCGGGACCCGATGGGTGACGTACTGAAATTGTTCAGCTATTTCGTCCTGGCGATCGTGTACGTCTATTCCAAGTTCTGCCTGCGGCAGTTCCGGATGTTTCGTTCCGACTTTTACACGCTTTCGCTGTTCGCCCTGCTGGGTGTGATGTTGTTGATATCGGCCAACAGCCTGGTAATGATTTACCTGGGGCTTGAGCTGATCTCCCTTTCATCATATGCGCTGGTTGCGTTCGACAGGGATTCCCGCAAGGGCTCCGAAGCGGCAATGAAATATTTCGTACTGGGCTCGATGGCCTCTGGAATGCTGCTTTATGGCATGTCGATGATTTATGGGGCGACCGGCAGTGTGGATCTGTACCAGATCGCAGAGGCCGTGCGGCTGACGGGGAGCGACGACACCATGCTGATATTCGGGCTGGTCTTCCTGGTAGTGGGGTTGGCGTTCAAACTGGGCGTGGTACCGTTCCATATGTGGATTCCGGACGTCTATCAGGGCGCGCCGGTTGCAACCACGCTGTTCATTTCATCCGTACCGAAAATGGCAGCTTTCGCGATGGCGATCCGCCTGCTTCAAACCGGGCTGGGCGATCTTCACACAGACTGGTCTCAGATGCTCAGTATCCTGGCGGTTCTTTCGATCATTCTCGGTAACCTGGCGGCTATTGCGCAGACCAATATCAAGCGCATGCTGGCATATTCCACAATCTCGCATATGGGCTTCGTATTGATGGGCCTGCTACCCGGAACTGCGACCGGATTCGGTGCGGGTATGTTTTACGTCATCGTCTACTCGCTCATGTCCGCGGCTGGTTTTGGCATGGTGATCCTGCTTTCGGCACGGGGTGTGGAGGCCGAGAAGCTGGATGACTTCAAGGGACTCAACCAGCGTAACAGCTGGTATGCGGCCATCATGGCCATGGTCATGTTTTCCATGGCGGGTGTTCCCGTATTTGTCGGCTTTTTCGCAAAATGGCTGGTGATCAAGGCCGCCCTCGACGCAGGGTTGATCTGGCTAGCAGTTATTGCGGTTATATTTTCAGTGGTCGGGGCATTTTATTACATCCGTGTGGTCAAATTAATGTATTTTGACGAGCCGGTAACCGAGTCTCCAATCGAGGCTCCAGTCGATTTCAGGGCGGCAATTTCACTGAATGGAGTGATGATGCTGGGGTTGGGTATTTTCTCAAGTTCATTGATTGCGATCTGCATGGCGTCGTTCGGGGCTTGAATTAGTCCGGTGGAGTCTATATCATTCCCCACCTGCTGATGCGGGGTGGAGCAGTCTGGCAGCTCGTCGGGCTCATAACCCGAAGGTCGCAGGTTCGAATCCTGCCCCCGCTACCAAGTTCTTTCGAAAGGCCCCAGCAGGGGCCTTTTTCTTGGACAGGTGAAGGTTTTGGGGGCCAGCGAGCCCTTTTTTTGTGTCCCGTTGATTGCAGCGAGGACCCTGAACGGAGATGAGATTGAGTTCTGTCAAGCTGACAAATTTACTGAAGCCACTGGTTGAAGACCTGGGCTACGAATTCGTTGGCCTGGAGCAACGCAGGGACCCCGGGAACCCTGTGTTGGCCGTATATATTGACAATCCGGACGGGATCGCCGTCGAAGACTGTGAGAGGGTGAGCCGGGAAGCGGCTGCATTACTCGACGTTGAAGACCCCATTCCAGGTCAATACAGCCTGGAAATTTCATCGCCAGGCCTGGACCGGCCGCTTTTTACGCTGGAGCAGTTTGAGCAGTTCACCGGTGAGCAAGCGCGGATTTCCCTATATGCACCTATTGAGGGAAGAAGGAAATTCAAGGGCATAATCCTGGGCGTCGATGATGACCGGATCAAGCTGGACGTGGATGGTATGGAAGTATTGCTGGACACGGGCAATGTCGCTAAGGCGAGGTTGGTTCCTGACTACGATAATTTATTTTCAAAGAGAGAAGAGTCGCGATGAGCAAAGAAATCCTGCTGGTTGTGGATGCCGTATCCAACGAAAAAGGCGTAAGCAAGGATGTGATTTTTGGCGCACTGGAAGCCGCGCTGGCATCGGCTGCACGAAAGCTGAGCGAAGAAGAGCGTGACGTGCGGGTGGCGATCGACCGTGAAACCGGTGAATACGAGACTTTTCGGCGTTGGGAAGTGATCGAAGACGATGCCGAAATGGAATTCGAAGACGCCCAGTTATTCCTGGCGGCGGCACAGGCCATCGAAGCGGATATTGAAATCGGCGGCTTCATCGAAGAGCCGATGGAAAATGCGGCTTTCGGGAGAATTGCAGCCCAGACTGCAAAACAGGTCATTGTGCAGCGCGTGCGCGAAGCCGAGCGGGCCCAGGTTGTGGAAGCGTACCTGGACCGGGCGGGCGAATTGATCAACGGAATCGTCAAGCGGGTCGAGCGTGGCAACGTTTACCTCGACCTCGGAGGCAATGCAGAGGCCTTCATCTCACAGCGCAACATGGTGCCCGGCGAATCCGTTCGCCCCGGTGACCGCCTGCGGGCTTACCTGTACGAAGTCAGGGCGGAACCCCGTGGGCCGCAGCTGTTTGCCAGCCGTACCATCGTGGAATTTCTGGTCGCCTTGTTCGAGCTCGAGGTTCCTGAAATCGGCCAGGACCTGCTCTCAATCATGGGAGGCGCGCGTGATCCCGGTCGCAGGGCCAAGATCGCCGTGCGCTCCAATGACCGGCGCACTGACCCGATCGGTGCCTGTGTCGGCATGCGAGGCTCGCGTGTACAGGCTGTGTCCAACGAACTGGCAGGCGAACGCATAGATATCATCCTGTGGGACGACAACCCCGCGCAGTTCGTGATCAATGCCATGGCGCCTGCTGAAGTGGCTTCGATCGTGGTTGACGAGGAAAACCAGTCGATGGATATCGCCGTCGAGGAATCCAACCTGTCGCAGGCGATTGGCCGCGGCGGGCAGAATGTCAGGCTGGCGAGCGAATTATCCGGTTGGGAACTCAACGTCCTGACTATCGAGCAGGCGGAACAGAAGAGCGAGGAAGAGGCGGGGAATATTCTAGAGCGCTTCATGAAGCGCCTGGACGTGGGAGAAGACGTAGCAAATATCCTGGTACAGGAAGGCTTCAGTAACATCGAGGAAGTGGCTTATGTCCCCGAATCGGAGCTGCTCGAAATCGAGGAATTCGACGAGGAAATCGTAACAGAGATTAGACGTCGGGCACGCGATGCGCTGCTGACCCAGCTGATCGCAAAGGAAGAAGTACTCGATGAAAACGCCCCCGAAGATGATTTGATGCAACTCGAAGGCATGACTGAACGACTTGCTTTCCGCCTGGCTGAAAAAGGTGTCCGTTCGCAGGAAGACCTGGCGGAACTGGCGGTCGACGAGTTAGTGGAAATTGATGAAATGAGTGACGAAGAAGCTGCTGAGCTGATTATGGCGGCCCGAGCACCGTGGTTTGCCGAAGAAGAGTAAGCGGCAACACGGAGCCCAGTAGTTTTTCAGGAGCAAAATATGTCCAAAGTAACCGTCTCACAATTGGCTGATGTACTGGGTGTAGACAGCGAAAAGCTGCTCACACAGCTTAAAGATGCCGGTATCGAAGCCAGCGGTGGTGATGACGAGGTCTCCAACGATGACAAGAAGAAATTGCTTGCTCATTTGCGGGCCAGCCACGGAAAAGTAGAGAGCGATGCCACGGCGCCGCGCAAAGTCACGCTCAAGCGCAAAACGGTGAGCGAACTGCGGGTGTCCGGGTCAGGCCCGCGGGCCGCTACTCGCACGGTCAATGTGGAAGTTCGCAAGCGGCGCACCTAC
This sequence comes from uncultured Lysobacterales bacterium, assembly GCA_937924405.1. GTDB lineage: Bacteria > Pseudomonadota > Gammaproteobacteria > Xanthomonadales > SZUA-36 > JAHEFT01. The sequence goes on along the minus strand of CALDVW010000084.1, from coordinate 4,092 downwards.
GTCAAGCGTGAAGTTGTCCAGGAACAGATGGGTACTCTGGATTCCGAGCGCGAAGAAGCTAAGAAGCTTCTCGAGGAGTCACGGGCAAAAAGGGCAGCGGAAGAACAGGCCTTGACCGAAGCAGCCGAGAAGGCGCGGCTGGAGAATGAAGAAAAAGCCCGTCTGGTGGCTGAAGAGACAGCCCGGAAACAAGCCGAAGAAAAATCCCGCAAGGAGGCTGAAGAAAAGGTCCAGCAGGAAGAAGCCCGGCGCCAGGCGGAGGATGCAGAGCGCAAAAAAGAAGAAGAGCGTTCCCGCAAGCTGGTCGAGGAGCAGCGAAAGCGCGAACAGGAGAAAAGTAAAAGCAAGGGCAAGTCGGCCACACGCTACGGCCGTAAGGAACTTCACGTGGCCGGCGGTGCGGCGGCGCGGCGGCGTAAACCCGGGTTGCGGATGCGACAGTCGACATCGGGCCCTTCAGAGCATGGTTTCTCGCGCCCCACGGCGCCCGTAACCAGGGAGGTTGCGATCCCGGAAGCGATCACGGTTGCTGACCTGGCCAAGCAGATGGCCGTCAAGGCGGGAGAAGTCATCAAAGTCCTGATGCAAATGGGCATCATGGTAACGATCAACCAGAGCCTGGATCAGGACACGGCCATTCTCGTGGTTGAAGAAATGGGCCACACTGGCAAGCCGGCCGAAGAAAAGGATATCGAGAGCGAACTGATTGCCGAAGAGCACGAGGTGAAAGGCGAACTCGTCACCAGGCCGCCGGTCGTTACCGTGATGGGACACGTTGACCACGGCAAAACGTCCCTTCTCGATTATATAAGGCACTCGCACGTAGCTGATGCCGAGGCGGGTGGCATTACCCAGCACATCGGTGCTTACCACGTAAAAACCGATCGCGGTGTGATTACTTTTCTCGATACACCAGGCCATGCGGCATTTACCGCCATGCGGGCTCGTGGCGCGCAGGCAACGGATATCGTGATCCTGGTGGTGGCGGCCGATGACGGTGTCATGCCTCAGACCAAAGAGGCAATCCAGCACTCCAGGGCCGCAGGCACGCCGATAATTGTTGCAGTCAACAAGATAGACAAACCGGATGCAGATCTCGACCGTGTTCGTACTGAATTGTCCAAGGAAGAGGTGATCCCTGAAGATTGGGGCGGTGAAGATATTTTCGTTAACGTTTCAGCGATAACCGGCGAAGGCGTCGATTCCCTGCTGGAAAACGTACTGCTACAGGCGGAGGTCATGGAGCTTTCCGCCAATCCCGAAAGCAAGGCGCGAGGCGTGGTGGTTGAATCCAGCCTGGACAAAGGCCGCGGTCCTATCGCCACACTGCTCATTCAACAGGGCACCCTGAGACGCGGAGACATGATTCTTGCCGGACAGGAATATGGCCGAGTGCGCGCGATGTTCAACGAGGCAGGAGATGCGATCGAGGAAGCCGGGCCATCCATGCCAGCGGTAGTGCAGGGTCTTTCAGGAGTGCCTGCAGCCGGAGATGAAATGTTGGCTGTTGCCAATGAACGCAAGGCCAGGGAGGCCTCATCTCAGCGCCAGGAACGGCAGCGTGAATCACGCCTGGCCCGCCAGCAGGCTGCGAAATTGCAAAACCTGTTCGAAAACATGGGTCAGGAAGAGCAAACCAGTGTCAATCTGCTCATCCGGGCCGACGTCCAGGGCAGTGTCGAAGCATTACGCGATGCGCTGACCAGGCTCAGCAACGACGATGTAAAGGTCAACGTTGTAGCCTCGGGTGTCGGCGCCATTACTGAAAACGATGCGTCTCTGGCGCAGGCGTCCAATGCCATTATTATAGGTTTCAATGTCCGCGCGGACGCAACCGCCCGCAAGGTGATCCAGGAGCATGAGCTCGATCTGCATTACTACAGTGTGATCTATGACGCCATCGATGAGGTTAAAAAGGCCATCTCCGGTTTGCTCGGAACCGAGGTCAAAGAGCAAATCCTTGGCCTGGCCGAGGTAAAGGATGTGTTCCGCTCTTCCAAGCTCGGGGCCATTGCCGGTTGCCTGGTGGTTGAAGGCATCGTACGAAGCCACAACCCGATCCGCGTTTTGCGCGATAACGTAGTGATTTTTGAAGGTGAGCTGGAATCACTCCGGCGCTTCAAGGACGACGTCAAGGAAGTGCAATCCGGGACCGAGTGTGGAATCGGCGTGAAGATGTATAACGACGTCAAGCCGGGCGACCAGATCGAGTGTTTTGAACGCATCGAAGTAGCCAGGACGCTTTGAGGACAGGACACTAGGCCGTGCCGCGGGAATTCAATCGATCCGAACGCGTCGCCGGTACCCTGAGAAGGGAACTGGCGCAATTAATCCAGCTGGAGGTCAAAGACCCCGAAGTCGGATTTATCGGTCTTTCGGACGTTGAAGTCTCCCGCGACCTGGCTCACGCGAAGGTTTTTATAACGGTTTTTGAACCTGAGAAAGCGGTTTCCAGTGTTAAGGCGCTTAACCGGGCTGCTGGATATCTGCGTTCTCGGCTGGGCCAGAAAATGCGCATCCGGTCGGTTCCGGAATTGCATTTCGAACACGATGCGTCGGTCGAAACAGGCCAGCGCATGGACAGCCTGATCGATGCCGCTGTCGAATCTGATCGCAACGATCCCGGAGACTTAGACCTCGACGGTAAAGAATGAGCCGGCGCAATAAAGGCAGAAACGTTCATGGTATTGTTCTGCTGGACAAACCCCCCGGTTATTCCTCCAACCAGGCGTTACAGAAAGTCCGTTGGCTGTTCGATGCCCGTAAAGCCGGCCATACCGGCAGTCTCGACCCGTTTGCCACCGGCATGTTGCCCATTTGCCTGGGAGAAGCCAGCAAGACGGCCGGGCTCATGCTGGATGCCTCGAAAACCTACCTGGCCCGCGCCTGGCTGGGCACCTCGACCTCTACCGGTGACATCGAGGGTGATGTCACCCGTGAAATGCCGGTGCCGGAACTCGATGAGGAGCAGATAAAAGCCGTCTTCGCCCAATTTCACGGCGACATCGAGCAGGTTCCGCCCATGTATTCAGCGCTCAAGCACGAAGGTCAGCCACTGTACAAACTGGCTCGCGCCGGTAAGAAAGTGGAGCGTAAGGCGCGGACCGTCTCTGTTCACTCATTGGAATTGTCGCGCTGGGACTCACCTGTCCTCGAGTTCAGGGTGCACTGCTCCAAGGGAACCTATGTGCGCACCCTGGCTGAGGACATTGCGGAAAAATTGGGCTGCTGCGCTCATCTGCAGGCACTTCACCGCTTAAGGGTGGAACCGTTTGAGGAGCAGGATATGAAAAGCCTGGCGGAACTCGAGTCCCGGGCGGAAGACGAGACGATCGACAGTTGTCTGCTACCGGTGGATGCGGGTCTCACCGATTGGCCCAGGGTGACTCTGGAAGAAAACGAAGAAACACGGTTCAGCCACGGCAACCCGATCCCAAACACCCCGGGCCTGCCAGGCCCTGTCCGGGTATACGGCCCCGGCGACCATCTGCTGGGTCTCGGCGAAATTCTTCCTGATCAATCGCTTAAACCCAGGCGCATTATGCACTTGCATGGGTAGTGAAGTCGGCATACAATGGCGCGCTATTTTTAAACCACCGGGGCTTCGAAGTTTTTGCAAAGACCCTTGAACTAACCGGATGTTTATCCGGCGGGTTTTTACAAAGGCTTCGCGGCTCTAGATATGGAGAAGGAACCATGTCTTTTAATGCAGAAGCAAAGGCAAAAATTGTCAGCGAGTACGCTCGTTCGGAAAGCGATACCGGATCTCCCGAGGTCCAGGTCGCATTGTTGACCGGCCGTATCCAATACCTCACCGACCATTTCAAGGCTCACAAGGGCGATCACCATTCACGTCGCGGATTATTGCGCATGGTGAATCAGCGTCGCAGCCTGCTCGATTACCTGAGAAAAAAGGATATTGAGCGGTATCGCGATCTGATTAAACGTCTCGGTCTGCGCCGCTAACTCTTCGGCACGGAAAGGCAAGGCCTTCGCTCTGGTAGATTCTTATCTTCCGGGGCGTTCGCACATATGCTTTAAACACAAACACAGGAACAGACCAGTGCAAAAACTGATCAAGACTTTTCAATA
>CALDVW010000083.1 GCA_937924405.1 uncultured Lysobacterales bacterium | reverse complement strand
GTGGTCCGGCGTCATCTGTTGGATTTTTGGCCTGCGGCGGCGGGTCAGTGGAGAATTCACACCGGGGCCTAACCTGGTGGCAGCCAACCATATCTCCTGGCTTGATATCGTGTTGTTACACAGTGTTTCACCAACGGCCTTCGTGGCCAAGGCGGAAATCGGCGAGTGGCCATTGCTCGGGTGGCTGGCGAAATCCGGCGGCTCGGTTTTTCACCGGCGAGGCAGTCATGATTCCGCCAGCGGGGTCGCGGCGGTCATGGCCGCGCGATTGCGGGAAGGCAGAAAAATTGCCATCTTTCCCGAGGGCGGGATTCTGCCCGGTGTGGGTGTGAAACGATTCCATGCGCGCCTGTTTGCTGCGGCGATTGACACGGGCACTCTGGTTCAGCCCGTGATGCTGAGGTTTACCCGCGACGGTGAGCGTTACGACGACATTACTTTTTTGCCCCGAGAGCACTTCGTGGGCAATTTTTTCCGCCTGCTGATGCAAAAAAAATGTATTGCCGAGGTTCATGCCTTGCCCCAGATCGACCCGGCAGGCAAGCAGCGTCGCCAACTGGCCGGAGAGGCGGAGTCTGCGGTTCGCGGGGCATTCGATTCGGAAATTTCGAGTGGATAAGCAATACACCCGGTTTCGGCCGCCGCATGGGCTTGGCAGCGGCCATTTCCAGTCTCTGCTTGCCAGCAGCGGCATTCGCCGGCGGTTTGCAATGCGCCGCTCGGAAACATTGAGAAGCGCTGAACAGGTATGGACGCTGGACGGGGGCGAAGGAATTCGCCTGCAGGGCCTCTATTCGCAGCAGCCGGGTGAAAGCAAAGGGCTGGTGGTCCTGCTTCATGGCTGGGAAGGCAGCGTTAACTCAAACTATGTGCTGGCCAACGGCGCGCGCCTGTTCCGCGAAGGCTTCGATGTATTCAGGCTCAATTTCCGCGACCATGGCGACACCCACCACCTGAACCACGAGGTATTTAATTCCTGCCGTCTTGACGAAGTGGTTCACGCCTTGCGTGACCTGCAGGACCGGCTGAATGCGGATTACTGGTTCCTGGCCGGCTATTCACTGGGTGGTAACTTCGCCATGAGAGTCGGGCTCAGGGCCGGGTCAGACGGACTCAACATAAGGCATATCGTTGCGGTTTGCCCGGTGATCAACCCACTTCATGCGATGGTCTCGATGGAGCAGGGCATCCGGTTTTACGAGCGCTATTTCGAACGCAAATGGTCACGTTCATTGCTGATCAAGAAAGAGGCATTTCCGGATCTTTACGCGCAGGAAAAATGGCACAACATACGTGGATTGAGGAACAGGACACACTATCTCGCTACCCGTCATGCCGGGTTCGAGAGTGCCGAAGACTACTTCGAGGGCTATTCCATTGCCGATCAACGGCTTGCTGACTTAAGGGTTTCTTCGACCATCCTGACAGCGGCTGATGACCCGGTCGTACCGGTTGCAGATTTCCACGAGTTGCCTGAAAATCCCTGCCTGGAACTGATCATTACAGAACATGGCGGCCACTGCGGATTCCTGAAAAACTGGAACCTTGAAAGCATGGCTGAAGACCTTATCGCCAAGAGATTTCTCGATTCTCCACCCAACTGAGATGACTACACGTGGTCGCGCGGAATGGCCCGGGTCCAGGATTTTGTAAATACCCGGGTATCGCCCTCGTAGGCGTCCATGTGGTTGGATAGATGAAAATGCGTTGCATCCGCTGTCATCAGGCTCTCCATTTCCACGTTCACGCGCCAGTCTTCGCGCTGAAATTCGAGCCTGCTTTGAAAATGTTGGCTGACGGATAGGGGGTCGTCCTCGCGCACTTTGAAGGTTTCCGTGCTGCAATGCTCTGTTTCCAGGCCATTGTCCAGGAAGCGTAATCGGCCTTCATCATTCACCTGGGTCAGGGTGGTCCAGCCGTCCACCTGGTCCTGCATAACTGTGTGCACCCGTTGCGGCACACGGACAAGTTCAACCGCAAGCGGTTGTGAGATTTCAGCCGGTGGAAAATCGGGTAGGTCGCGATCTGCTGATTGTGCGGTTCGCATGGGCAGGCGCAAACGGCAGCCTTCTCCGGCAACCAGGCTCAACTGCACCATTTCCGGCGAGGGCCAGGCGTGTCTCGTAAAGGTTGGTGAAATCCCGATCCGCCAACGGTGCCCAGCCGCCAATTGATAGCCCATCATGCGTAATTGCACCGTTACCCGGTAGCGCCGGCCTGGCTCCAGCGGCTCGGGATGCTCGTGGCTGTCATGATGCGTCAGATTCAGTTGGCCCCAGGTGACCAGTGTGGACGCGCCATCGGGCGCGACATCACACAAACGCAACGCGACCAGTGCATTGGGCTTGTCCACCATCAGCTCCAGGTCCACTTCAGGAAGGCCCAGGATGGCAACCGGCTCAGAGACCGGTGGCGAGGTGAAGCTGAGGCAGCCACCATCCTCCGCTCGCTGGTCAGGCGGAAATTCACCCTTGATACCAAAGTTGCCCCATTCGCCACTCTGGAAGCCGTGACACAGCCGGCCACTGAAGGCGAGGGTGCAGGGTGAAGCCGGCGATTCCGCCAGGACGTTCGCCGCGCCATCACTGTTGAGATAAAGCAGTTGCTCACTGACATGGGGTGACGGCCATGTCGGGTCAGCCACCCAGTGCCCCTTGCGTTCGGTGTAATAGGTGGCTGGCGGCTCGCTTTCAAGAATCCAGGAACGCAGCATGGGTTCGTCCATCACGCCGGTGTCCTGGCCTTTCAGCCAATGATCCCACCAACGCAGACTCTCCTGGGTGAAACCCATGCTGGGCCCGGGCACACCCTCTTCCGGGTAATTATGTGACCAGGCGCCAATCAGGCCTTTGCGCGGCACGGACAAGCCGGCCAGCATGCGCGGTATGGAGTTGTTGTAGGCATCACCCCAGCCGCCCACCGCATAGACCGGCACATCGATGGCGTTGTAATCCTCACGCACCGAGCCGTGTTTCCAAAACGCATCGCGTGTTTGATGCTGTAGCCAGGCCTCGACATATGGCGGCGTTTTTTCCAGGCGCTCCAGCCACATTTCGCGCCATCGTTCGCCCACCCAGCGGGGATCCGGCGGCTGCGCGTTGCCAGCCAGCATGACCGTGGCCCAGGACAGCATCTGTGAGGCCAGCACGCAGCCACCCATGTAATGCACGTCATCGTGATAGCGGTCGTCTGTAAAACCGATGGTAATGAGCGCTTTCAGTTCTGGCGGGCGGCGGGACGCCACCTGCAGGCTATTGAAGCCGCCCCAGGATTTGCCAAACATGCCGAGACTGCCATCGCACCAGGGTTGTGAGGCGATCCAGGCCATCACTTCCAGGCAGTCGTCCTGTTCCTGCTTGAGATATTCGTCATACAGAATGCCATCGGATTCACCGCTGCCGCGAATGTCGACGCGGACGCAGGCGTAACCGTGACCTGCAAGGTAGGGATGGCGAATGGCATCCCGGATGGCAGTTCCATCGTTCTTGCGATAGGGAATGTACTCCAGCAAGGCGGGCAATGGCCGGGTGTCAGCTTCGAGTGGCAGCCAGATGCGGGCGGCGAGCCGGGTGCCGTCGGACAGCGGAATCCAGGTGTTTTCTATTTCGCGGATAGCGTAAGGAAAATCGGTTTTTACGCGCTGCATGGACAGATACCTTTTGACTTGCTCCTGATGGTCATCAATAGTAGATGATAATGACCCGGAAAAAACCTGAAAGTTGGCCGCAATCGACCCGCCGGGCATTCCTGCAAGATACGTCGCTGGCGCTGATCGGCCTGGCAGGAGGTGGTGTTCCGGGTGTCAGCTGGGCAGTTAACGGTGATACGCTGCACATCCGCAACTACCAGGATCTTACGTCGCTGGATTCGGTGACTTCCCTGTCTGCTGCCGAAGGCATTATTTCCGCCGCGATCAACCAGAACCTGCTGCGATTCAAACCCGATGGAACCTGGGATACGAAACTCGATGCAGCCGAATCGTTTGAACAGATCGACGCCACCCACTACGCATTCCGTCTGAAGCCTGGCCAGGTATTCAGCAACGGCTATGGTGAGATGACTGCCGATGACGTGAAGTTCTCATTCGAACGGATGGTCGATCCGGCCATGAATGCCATCAACCGGCCCGACATGGGCCCGTTGAGCCACGTCGAGGTCCATGACCGATATTCCGGAACGTTTGTTTTGCACACCCCTTACGCGGCATTCATTCCGGTCGCCGTGGCCGGGCCCAGTGGTGAGATCCTGTCACGCAGGGCGGTTACCGCCGCCGGCGGCCGCTTCACCACCGATCCACCCTGCAGCTCCGGCCCTTACCTGTTGAAAAGCTGGCAAGCGCAGCGCAAAACCGTGCTGGCAAGGAACCCGCAGTGGGCAGGCCGCAAGTCTGCTTTCGAAGAAATACACGTTTACGCCATGCCCGACCCCAAGACGGCCGAGATGGCCTTTGAAGCGGGTGAGCTCGACAGCGCCTGGATTTCCGTCGAAACGGTCGCTCCGTTCAAGCAGGAAATGCCGGACAACAGCTCGATACGCGTGCTGCCTTCCGGGAGAAATTACTGGCTGGGAATGAACCAGGAAAATCCGGCGCTGGCCGATATCCGTATCCGGCGCGCGATTCAGTACGCGATCGACGTCGAGGCGGTGGTGGAAGCCGCCTGGTTCGGGCTGGCCAAAGTTTCCGCCGGCCCCATCCCCGAGGGCATGACCGGCCACCGTGACAGCGCACTGATTCCGCCCCGGGGAGATCCCGAAAAAGCGCGGCAATTGCTGGCTGAAGCGCAGGTGAAGCTGCCGTTGCGCCTGCGCCTCGATGTCAACAATGACGCGCTCGAGCTGACCGCGGTGCAGGTGATGCAGTGGTCCCTGAGGAAGGTCGGTATCGAAGTGGAAATCGACGCGCAGGACAACAGTACCTTTTTGACCATAGGCCGGGAAGATATGGGTGATCAATGGCGGGACGTTCAACTCTTCATGCAAAGCTTTACCGGCCTGGCGGATCCTTACTACTCACTGACCTGGTTCACCTCCGCCCAGCTGGGGCTGTGGAACTGGGAGCGGTTCAGTAACGAAGAGTTCGACCGCCTGAGCGACCTGGCGCTGGCAACCACCGTCGAAGCCGAGCGCAATCGCATGTATCACCGTATGCAGGACCTGATGGAAGAGTCCGGCTGTTACCGCTTTGTGACCAACAGCGTCATGCCGCAGATTTATCGCAATACCATCAAGCCGGCTTTCCGGGCAGATGGTTACGCCATGTTGCGGGATATTCGTCCCGCTGATACCCGCACCTGAAACAGATGTTCGCATTCATCATCCGGCGTGGCCTGCTCTCCCTGCTGATTCTGTTCCTGGCAGTGAGCTTGCTGTTTGGCATGATCCACATGGTTCCGGGTGACCCGGCCACGGTCATGCTGGGGCCCAAGGCGACCCCTGAACTCAAGGCAGAGTATTCCCGGCGTATGGGGCTGGATCGGCCCCTGGTGATTCAGTTGGGCAGATTTTATGCCGGCCTGGCCCGCGGGGATCTGGGAGTTGACCCGTTTTCCGAGCGAAACGTTGTCAACATCGTCTGGGAACAATTGCCCTACACGATGATGCTGGTGCTGGCCGCGATCGGCGGTGCGAGCCTGCTCGGCATACCGCTGGGCTGTTTCTCGGCAATCCGGCGGAATTCTCTGCTGGATCGCCTGACGGCGGTGATGTCGGTTGCCTTCATTGCCATTCCATCATTCGTGGTGGCCCTGTATCTGCTGCTGTGGCTGGCGGTGAAATGGCGCTGGTTTCCGGCCATGGGCGCCGGTGAAAGTGGGAATTTTTCAGACCAGGCATACCATCTCGTCCTGCCTGCCATCGCCCTGGGCCTGGGTTGGGTGGGGTATATCGCACGGCTGGTGCGGGCATCGATGCTGGAAGTGATGGAAGAGAACCACATCCGCACCGCGCGGGCCTTTGGCCTTTCGGAACGCACCATCATTTTGCACTACGCCTTGCGCATTGCCCTGCTTCCTACCGTCACCATTCTCGGCCTGGGGATCGGCAGCATGCTGTCGGGAGCTCTGTTTGCAGAAATCGTGTTTTCGCGGCCTGGTATCGGCAAATTGCTATACGACGCGGTGCTCACCAGGAATTATCCTATCGTGATGGGCTCGGTGCTGGTCACGACCGGCTTTTTCGTTCTCAGCACCCTGGCCGCGGATGTCATCAACGCCTTTCTCGATCCGCGTTTGCGCGAGCAGCGGGGGAGTTGAAAATGGCGAAGCCCCGGGGAACTGTTTACCGCACCTTCAGTGCCTTGAAAAAGGATCCGCTCGGCATGACCGGTTTTGTACTGGTCAGTATTATTCTTCTGCTTACCGTTCTGGCACCCTGGCTGGCGCCATATGACCCGCTGGAGGTTAACGTTTACAACCGTCTGAGCAGCCCGTCTGCTGAGCACTGGCTGGGCACGGATCAACTGGGCAGGGATGTTTTATCCCGCGTTTTGTTCGGCGGCCAGGTCGCTCTTAAAGTTTCGCTGGTGGCCATCTCGGTTTCCATGGCCATCGGGCTGATTCTGGGTATGATGGCCGGCTTCGGGCCACGCTGGCTGGACCGCATACTGGTCATCTCGTTTGACACGGTCCGGTCTTTTCCAACCATCATGTTCGCCCTGGCCATCGTCGCGCTGACCGGACCCTCGCTGAACACGGTGATCGGGGTCATTATCATCACCTCGATTCCGGTCTATGCACGGGTGGTGCGCACCCAGACCCAGGCGCTGCGGGAACGCGATTTTATCCTCGCCGAGCGTGCGATGGGTGCGTCGACCAGCCGGATTCTGCGTGATCACGTGTTACCCAATATTGCCGCACCATTGTTCATCCTGGCATCGATGGATGTGCCTGCCGTTGTGGGTATGGAAGCGGGTCTCAGCTTTCTGGGTCTCGGCGTCAGCCCGCCCACACCCAGTTGGGGCAGTATTCTCAACGACGGTTATTCCTATCTTCGAAACTCACCCTGGCCGATCATCGCCGGCGGCCTGCCACTGATTGCCGTGACCCTCGGGTTCACGTTCTTTGGTGAATCGTTACGGGATATTTTTGATCCCAAATTACGAAGAAAAGACCAATGAGCCTGCCGGTATTGAACATTCAGGACTTGTCGATCCATTACCAGACCGAGCAGGGTCCTCTGCAAGCCTTGCGGGATGTGAACCTGCAGGTTCCGGAAGGGAAAATCATCGGCATTATCGGCGAAAGCGGCTGTGGCAAATCAACGCTGATCTCGGCGATTATCCGCTTGCTTGCACCGAACGCGCGCATTGGACGAGGATCGGTGAATTTCAAGGGCAGGGACCTGCTGCGCCTTTCGCGAGACCACATGCGGGCTCTGCGCGGTGACGAAATATCCATGGTGTTCCAGGACCCGATGACCAGCCTGAACCCGGTGTTGACCATTGGCCGCCAGATGTACGACGTGCAGCATCGCAGCGCTGCCAACCGCGCTGAAAAGACGGCACGCTCGCTGCAGATGCTTGATCGTGTCGGTATCTCCGATCCCGCAACTCAGTTGCAACGTTACCCGCATCATCTCTCCGGCGGTATGCGCCAGAGGGTGGCAATAGCCATGGCCCTGATGGCAGAGCCCGATTTACTGATCGCGGATGAGCCCACCACGGCGCTGGACGCAACGCTGGAAGTGCAGATCATTCATCGCCTGAAAGAACTGCAGCGAGAATTCGGCTGCTCCATCCTGTTCATTTCGCACCATCTCAGCGTGATTGCTGAACTGTGCGACGAAGTGATCGTGATGTATGCCGGTGAAGTGGTCGAAAGCGGTTCCGTGCGCGACGTGTTCATCGACCCCCGCCACCCCTACACGCAGAAACTGCTTGAATGTGACCCTGCCCGGATCGCGCAACGCACCCGCGAGTTGCCGGTGATCGAAGGCAGCCTGCCCAATCTCGTGGACCTGCCGGGCGGCTGCATTTTCAGGGAGCGCTGTTCACACAGGCTGGCTCGCTGCGGTGAGGACCGGCCCGATCTTTCCGGCAATCAGCATCAGGCCGCCTGCCACCTGTTGGATGCGGAATCATGAACGCCTTGTTGAACGTACGAGACCTGCATGTGCGCTACCCGCTGGGCCGCTCTTTTACATCGTTTCCGGGCAGCAAACCTTCTTTCGTGGACGTGGTTCACGGGGTATCGCTGGAAATCAATCGTGGCGAAACCACGGCCATCGTGGGCGAGAGCGGGTCGGGTAAAACCACGTTGGCGATGGCGCTGTGCGGGCTGGCGCCGGTATTCGGGGGTGAGGTACGCTTCGATGGCGTCAGACTGGAGCCGGGCAGGAATAATATGCTGAATCCCGACCGTAAGCGGGTGGCCCTGATGTTCCAGGATCCGGTGGGCTCCCTCAATCCCAGGATGACGGTCAGAAAATCCCTGGCCGAGCCCTTTCGGATTCACCGGGCCGATGCACTGGACCCGGATCGGGAAGCGCTACGCCTGTTGTCCATGGTTGGCCTGGGCGAAGATTTCGCAGATCGCTATCCACACCAGCTGAGTGGCGGCCAGGCCAGGCGCATTGGAGTTGCCCGCGCGCTGGCGTTGCGTCCGGATATCCTGATTGCCGATGAACCCACGGCCGGCCTGGATGTTTCGATCCAGGGTGAAGTACTTAACCTGCTAGCCCGCCTGCAGCAGGAAATGGGCCTGGGCATCCTGATTATTACCCACAACCTCAACATCGTGCGTCATGTTGCCGACCAGATGGCTATCATGTACCTGGGGCGCTTCATCGAGCAGGGCAATTCCCAGCAAATCTTCAGCCAGCCCTGTCACCCCTATACCGCGGCTTTGCTGGCGGCCAATCCCAGCCCCGATCCGGACGCGCAACCAAAGCAGATCGAGTTGCTTGGGGATGTTCCAAGCCTGTTGCAAAGACCCCCGGGCTGCGAGTTTCATACCCGCTGCCCGCAGGCCCGGCCCAGTTGTTCGAGTTCCTTCCCGGACGCCACTACGGGCCCAGGCAACCAGGTCTTCAATTGCTTTTTTCCAATGGGCTGACTGCGTATGGCGAGCTGTCGCCCAGTTGACCAGCCGCTTCTGACCGTTAGCGGAAGTTAATCAATCTGATTCAGGTGTTCAATTTAGCTCCGCTTT
>CALDVW010000082.1 GCA_937924405.1 uncultured Lysobacterales bacterium | reverse complement strand
CAGCTCGGTCAGTGCGTGGTGGGTCGGGCCCTCGTGGCCCGGCACGTCGCTGCGATAGGTCCAGATCGTCTCGTAGTAGGCCGGATCGCGCGCCCACGGCTTCAGCACCCGGTGGTTGAAATCAAAGCCGTTCATTTCCGCCCGCACCAGCTGCCAGTCAACCTGTTGGGGAATCGGCCAACCGTCCGGATCGATAGCTTCAAGGCGCGCCCGGTAGCCCTTGAACTCGTCATAGCGGCTGGCGAAGCGCTCAGCCGTGTAATCCGGGGCGCCCTCCAGCATGGGCGGGGTTTCGAACCGGCGCCATTCCCCGAACAGCTCCAGCAGGTCTGCGTAGCCGTCAGCGCGTGCCTGTGTGCCCGTGGCTAGCAACAGCAAGGTGAAACAGACAATCTTTTGCAGTTGTGTCATCTTTTTTCCGTTTTCTCTACCCATATACCACCATCATATAGATCATTAATACCTTCGGCGTTCGACAAATCGATTTATGGCCTAGAATGAAAGCACGATGCTCCGCAAAAATCTCACTTTAGCGCTTCTATTGTTTTTCGGCTGGCTTGTGCTGGACAGCATCTGTTCGCTTATGGGCAAACCGCTGGGGGGTATTTACTACCCGTTGGCCAGTGGCCGATTGAAATCCGTACCGGTGGACTGGTCCGTCAAAACAGAATTTGCCGCCCCCCTTTATTTTCTGCTGTTCGCCAGCTTGTGGGGTTTTTTTGTCCGGTTTGCAGGCGTAGTGAACGGCAGCCGGCCGGCTGCCCTGATCAGCGCCTTCTTAACCCTGCCCTTCTGGATCGTGCCGACGCTCGCAGCGGACCTCTACGACCTCGAAATCAATAAATACTGGCTGGTATCGATGTTCTACGTGAACATCTCGTTCTTCCTGCACGGCTGTGTCAGTAAAAGGCTCATTTATGAAACCTAAATCGGAAAAGAAAATCCTTGAAGAGTATTTGAAGCACAAAGGCAATCCCGATCGCATCGAGAAAAGATATCTTTGGCTCTCCAACACGCTGTTTACCCTGAGCGTGCTGTTCGTATTCTTCTATTTTTCAGATAACCTGAAGCCGGCCGAGGGCGGTCACCTGCTGACCTTCGCAGCCTTTACGGCAGGCACATTTTTTGGCCTGGGCATCTGGTTCAGCCAGATGGGGACCCAAACGGGTATTTTCATGAAGCACATGTCCACCGAATCCATCGAGGAACGGCTTCAGCAACTGCAGGAATCAAAATGAAAGGACAAAGTAAGCGCCGCATGAGTAAATTCGCAATCCATACCCACGAATCCGCACCACCCGATTCCAAGCCCCTGATGCAGGGCCTGGAGCAGGCCTTTGGCTTCGTGCCCAATGTTTCCGCCGTGCTGGCCGAGTCGCCGGCGACGCTCAAAGCCTATATGACCCTGTCTAAAATCTTTGACGAGTCGGCTTTCACGCCGGCCGAGCGCCAGGTGGTGATCCTGGCCATCAATGAATACAACGAATGCCACTACTGCGTGGCGGCGCACTCCGTTCTCGCTGATATGCACGGTGTGTCGGCCGATGCGATCGATGCGATCCGCGACGGCAATCCCATCGGCGACCCGCGCCTGGAAGCGCTGCGCGACTTCACCCGCAAAATCGTCGAGCTGCGTGGCTGGGTAAAAGAGGAAGATATCGAGCAGTTCATGGCTGCCGGGTTCAGCCGCGCCCAGGTGCTGGAAGTGATTCTTGGAGTAGCGCTGAAGACCATCAGCAACTACGCCAACCATATCGCCGATACTCCGCTGGATGAGGCCTTTACAGGCGCCGCCTGGAAACCCGGCGGGTAGCAAAAGGTATTCGAATGTTCAGATCGCAGCAATCCTGGGCCAGGCTGTTAATCGCCACAACGCTGGCCGCGGCACTCGGCAATAGCCTCCACGCCCAGTTCCGCGGCGAGGTCGAAAATGAGCTCGTTATCACCGGCGGCTGGCTGTTCGACGGCACCGGCGGGGAGCGCAAGCCCAATACCGGCATCGTGATTCGCAATGGCAAGTTTGTCGCGGTGGGTTTGGGCGCCGGGGTTGCCCTGTCCGGGTCGGCCACGGTCATCGAACTCGATGACGGGCAGACGATTCTGCCCGGCATGTTCGACCTGCATGCACATTACAACTACGACCTGGTCGACCACGGACGGGTGGAGGAAGTGCAATACAGCGGCAATGTTTTCCTGGCCAATGGCGTCACCGCGACCTGGTCGGCCGGCGAGTACTACCCCGAACGCGTACTGGCACAGCGTGAATTGGTCGATAAGGGCGAGGCCACGGGGCCGCGGCTTTTCGCCTCCGGCCCCTACATGGGCGGTTTCAGATGCGAATATGCGATCAAGACGGCCGCCGATGACTGCGTCGGCTGGCCCAATGACATCACCGAAGCGGAGATTCGGGCCGAGGTCGACTACTGGGCGGACCGGGGCGTGATCAGCATCAAGATCAAGCAGGCAACACCGGATGAGACGCGGATCCTGATTGACCAGGCACACCGGCGCGGCCTGACCACCGCCGGGCACCTGTATAACTATGAAATGAAGTATGACGTGGACGCGCGCGAAGCCATCCGCATGGGCCTGGACCGGCTGGAACATAACAT
>CALDVW010000081.1 GCA_937924405.1 uncultured Lysobacterales bacterium | reverse complement strand
CCACTCGACAGGAACGACCCGAGCTACAACGTGTGGCAACAGCTTCGCGACACCAGTGGGGACCCTGCAAGGGAACCGGGAATCATTAACCTGAAGCAATACGATTTCGGTTTCAGCTATAACGTAATCCCAACGTTTCTCAGCACAGCGGTCGCGCTGACACCTGCCGACCTGAAAGCCAGTAACGTGGAAGTAGCGATCCTGGGTGCGGTTCCCGACATGGGTACCGGCATGCGAGGCGCCGCCCATGGCCCAAACGCCGTGCGCAATTCGCAGGTATACGGGGGATATGGCGCCCGCCAGCCGCATATGCACACCATGGTCGATCCCCTGCAGGAAATGGTGGTGGCCGATTTCGGTAACGCACCGATCGACATCATGAGCATGGAGCGAAGCGTTCACGCCATCCGGTCTTTCGTGCGCAGTGCCGCCGAGGTCAGGATCGACTCCGGTGAACATGTCATCCCTTTCATCATCGGCGGCGACCATTCACTGATGTACCCGGACGTGGCCGCCCTGACGGATGTGTACGGCAAGGGCAATGTGGGTGTAATTCACTTTGACGCCCACTACGACGCCGGTAAATACATGATGGGGCACCTGATCGGCCACGGTATGCCGGTCTATCGCCTGATCGAGGAAGGCCTGGTGCCCGGCAAGAACTTCATTCAGGTGGCCTTGCGTGGCTACTACCCCGACGAGGCTTCCTTCGAATGGATGCGCGAGCAGGAATTTCGTTACCACACCATGGCTGAGATCGAGCACCGTGGCTTCCCGGCTGTGATGGAAGACGTGATCAAGGAAGCGCAGGATGGGCCCGAATACCTTTTTATCTCATTCGATATTGATACGTTGGATCCGGCTTTCGTGCCCGGTACCGGTACGCCTGAGCCGGGCGGGCTAACACCGCGCGAAGCATTTCCGATCGTGCGGCGCCTGTGTGCTGAATCCAACGTGGTGGGCTTCGAGCTGGTCGAACTGGCCCCGATGGCCGACCCAACCTATGTCTCAGCCATGAACGCCAATCGCCTGATCCGTGAATGCCTGACCGGTATCGCCATGCGCAAGAAAGGCCTCACTGAGAAACACTATCTGAGCCCGCTGACAGTCAGCGATGGCAGAGAGTGACCAACTGACCAGGGTTTTGGTAATAAGAAATAGAAGACAGAGCCGCGGTTTTCAGCCGGTTCAGTAAGGCTCCGATATTAACCACGCGCGCCCAATCCACAAGTAGCGCGTACCCCTGCTAGCAATGGATATGGTGCCCGATTCGATCAGCTCTCTGGCCACGTCGCTCTCGGCGAATTCGTTCGGAAACGGAATCTTCCGTTCGGCCAGCATGTCGACATTGCGGTACATTGATCGGGCAGCTTCCAGTATCTTGTTCTCATCCTGTAAGGTACCCGTCGGCAGATAGATTCGACCACCGCTCTTCAGGTGTGCTGCCGCATCGGTCAACATGCGAATCGGTAATTCGCAGCCACGGGTGCCGCCGCCCTTGCCGGAGGGAAACCAACCCGTGTAGTTCGCCAGCGTGTCAGGGATACCGGACACGTCACCAATTATGACGTCGACTTTGAGATCCTCCGGTATGGGTGAGAACAGATCACCCTGGTAGAATCGAATCCGGTCTGCAACGCCAAGTTTCTCTGCGTTGTAATTGCCGACGTCAACAACGTCTGGACTCTGGTCGATACCGATGACGCTCCCGGCGCCAAGTTTCGCGGCGATTATCGACAAAATTCCGGAACCGCAACCCACATCGATCACGCTTTCACCACTGTTGATGGTGAGGTCCTTGGCCATGATTGTCGTAATGGTTGAGGGTGTGAAGGTCGCGCCGGAGACCAACAGCTCCATAGGTCCCAGACGTCCCTTCCAGTTGAATTTTTCCCCATCCATTCGAATGTCCTTAAGTTGATGTAAGTAAAGACCAGTCCATTCGCCACTGTGGCCAGGCTGTGATTTCCGGTCATTGTAACAGGCGAATGTTGCCATGGCAGAGGGAAAAACAGTGTCCTAAAACTTCCAGAGAGCCGCAGGTGGGAGCGGTGAAAGCAATCCTCCTTTTTGGTGCACGAGTGCGTATGAAACGCTCTCGAACTTCAAAAACCGGGAGCTGACCCTGATCATTGAATATATCTATTGGACTTATCAATAAATCCAATTTCACCTATAAAGGAAATAGGCCTATCCTGCTTAGGCAAGAACACGTTTACCCAAAATCATTGGAGGTAGGAACACCATGTCATTGAAAGGCTCCAGAACCGAACAGAATCTGAAAGACGCGTTTGCCGGCGAATCCCAGGCCAACCGCCGTTACCTGTATTTCGCACAGCGCGCCGACGTTGAAGGCTACAACGATGTCTCTACGGTTTTTCGTTCCACCGCCGAAGGTGAAACCGGTCACGCGCACGGTCACCTGGAATACCTTGAAGAATCCGGCGACCCGGCGACCGGCCTTCCCATCGGCAGCACTTCAGACAACCTGAAGGCCGCGATTGCCGGTGAAACTCACGAATACACGGATATGTATCCGGGCATGGCAAAAGCAGCCCGCGAGGAAGGTTTCGACGAAATTGCCGATTGGTTCGAGACCCTGGCCAAGGCCGAACGCTCTCACGCCAATCGCTTCCAGAAAGCACTGGACGAGCTCGACTGATTCATCGCGGGCCCGGCCCGCGAAAATCTTTCTTAAGGAGTACCAGCATGCGAGAAGGCAGTCTCGAGGCTCCTACACGCCACGCACTTGATTGGACCAGCCCCGATTTCTACGACGAGGGCAAGCTCCTTGATGAAATGGAGCGGATTTTCGACATCTGTCACGGCTGCCGCCGCTGCGTTTCTCTGTGCGACGCCTACCCCACCCTGTTCGACCTGGTGGACGAATCCGATACCTTCGAAGTGGATGGCGTGGCTAAGGAAGACTACTGGAAAGTGGTCGACCAGTGCTTCATGTGCGACCTGTGTTACCAGACCAAGTGTCCCTATGTGCCGCCACACGAATGGAACCTCGACTTCCCACACGTGATGCTGCGCGCGAAGGCAGTGCAGTTTAAAAAAGGCGAACGCAGGCTGAGCCACAAGCTGCTCAGTAATACCAAGGTTCAGGCATCTGTAGGCACGCTGCCGGTTATCAGCAGCACCATCAATGCCGCCAACCGGATCAAGCCTGTGCGCAAAGTGATGGAAAAGGTCATGGATCTGCATCCGGATGCCCACCTGCCCGAGTTCCATTCGAAAACCCTTCGCAGACGAGAAAAGGGCCACGTTCCGGGTCAGGCCGTGGTCAGGAAAGCAGGTCCCACCAGCGGCAAAGTTGCCCTGTTCGCGACCTGTTACTGCAACGTCAACACGCCGGATATCGGGCAGGACCTGATCAGCGTGTTCGAACATAATGGCATCCCGGTGTGTCTGACCGACAAAGAAGAATGCTGCGGCATGCCCAAGCTGGAACAGGGCGACCTCAAAACTGTCGATAAATACCGCAAAACCAACATCCCTGAATTGGTCCGTCTGATTGACGAAGGCTGGGACATCGTTGCCGGCATTCCATCCTGCGTACTGATGTTCAAACAGGAGCTGCCGTTGATGTATCCGGATGATCCGGATGTACAAAAAGTAAAAGCGAATATCTACGACCCCTTCGAATACCTGGTGCACCGCCACAAGGCCGGTTTGCTGAACACTGATTTCAAGCGGTCGCTGGGTAAAGTGGTCTGGCAGGTACCCTGCCATCAGCGGGTGCAGAATATCGGACCCAAGACACGCGACGTGCTGGCGCTGGTGCCGGATACGACTGTAGAAATGATCGAGCGCTGTTCAGGCCATGACGGCACCTATGGCGTGCGCGCGGAGACCTTCGAGAAGTCACAGAAAATTGCCCGCCCGGTGGTGAACCGGGTAAAGAAAATGGAACCGGATTACCTGGTTTCCGACTGCCCCATGGCAGCCACACAGATCGCGAACAACCTTGAATTACCCAACACAGAATCGAATCCGTTGACGCTTTTGCGAAAAGCCTACGGAATCTAGTTGTTAGAGCAGGCCATGCCGCGATTTGAAGGTATCGCAGGAGAGGTATCCGTTAACCCTTTCCAGGACACGCTCAAGACATGCCTGTGCGCTAAGCAACTGTTCCCGACAGTTGATTGTCCTGAAAAGGGTTAACGGATACCTCGCCTGGCACAGACTGAAACAATTCGCGGGCATGGCCCGCTCCAACAAGGACACTACCAATGGACAAGCTGACCAGAGAAGATTTATTCAGCCTCGAGCAATACGCTGAAAAACGTGCTGAATTCCGTGCAGGGGTTCTCGAGCACAAGAAAAACCGGCGGGTAAATGTCGGCCCCAATCTGACCCTTTATTTCGAAGACAAGCTGACCGTCCAGTACCAGGTGCAGGAAATGCTGCGCATCGAAAAGATTTTCGAGGCAGGCGGTATCGAGGATGAACTTGCAGCCTATAACCCACTGATACCGGATGGCCACAACCTGAAATGCACCGCGATGCTGGAGTTTGACGATGTGGAGGTCAGGCGCGAACGCCTGGCCCAGTTGGTTGGCATTGAACACCTGGTCTGGGCGCAGGTGGCAGACATGACCAAAGTGTATGCGATTTCCAACGAAGATCTCGAGCGCTCTACCGGGGAGAAGACTTCGGCGGTGCATTTCATGCGCTTTGAATTCAGCGACGAAATGATCAGCGCCTTGCGTTCCGGCGCCCGCCTGGTTTTCGGAACGGATCACGCCGGCTATCCGAGCCAGGTCGAGGTCCCTCCCGAAATACAATCTGCACTCTGCCGGGATTTTGGCTAAAGCCTCAGCTCAGCAGGACCCTGCTAAACAACCCGCCATTCATGGTCCAGATGGCCAGGTTTAAAAACCAGGCGAAGATGAGCCATAGCAGATAGGGAATCATCAGGTTTGCCGCAGGTTTTGATATCTGGCGAAAGGCCCTGATGCAAAGCACCACAGCGCCGATCAAAACCGCCAACTCCAGCCATGCCCACCCGGGACGGTGCAAGCCGAAAAAGAGCCAGGACCAGACCGTGTTCAACGCCAGTTGAATCAGCCACCACATCAACGCCCCGGTACGCGAATAATGGCCGGTCAGCCAAACCTTCCAGGCGGCCAACGCGATTAACAGGTACAGCACCGCCCATACCGGGCCGAAGATCCAGGGGGGCGGATTCCACCACGGTTTTTTCACAATATGGTGATACCACTCACCCGCTTCGAACATCGATCCGAAGAATGCGGCGATGATGACGATCAGCAGAAAAACGGAAAGTGAAGTGTATCTGTACAGCATTGAGCTTTCCCACAGTGGTGGCTAATGATCACATTTATGACCGTGGATAGCGAACGAGGTTCGCCCAGCCCGATTGACATATTTTTCCTGACTGATAAACTTGCTTGTTGCTAACAAGTATTTTCAATAGATGCCCCAATCTTTGAATCACAACGGAAATACCAGCCAGCCACGCACACAGGCGGAGCGCACCGCAACGGCCGAAACCCGGATGGTTTTGGCGGCAATCGACCTTTTGAACACAGCGGGTATACAGGGCACAACACTGGTGGCAATCGGTGAAAACGCCGGCTACAGCCGGGGCCTGGCCACCCACCACTTCGGCTCGAAATCCGGACTGTTCACGACGGTACTGAAACGATTATCGTCGGCCTGGAGCAAGGAGTTGACCCGAAAATTGGGGAAAAATACCGGGCTGAAGGCCATCACCACGGCCATTGACGCCCACCTGGCCCATGCACTGAATCATCCGGAGTATATTCGCACGCAGAATATTCTGTGGGGCGCCGCGCTCGATCCATCATCAGAGTTCAAGCCGAACGTGGCCGAATTCATGCGCATTCAGCGGGAATCAATCGCGCTCTGGGTCAGCACCGGGCAGGAGCAGGGTGAAATCAATAAAAAAATAGATCCCCGGCGCTTTGCTGAGCAATTCTACGGTGGCCTGATCGGCATCAACAGCCAGTGGCTGGTGAGCCCGGAATTCGACCTGGCCACCGCCTACGAAGATTTCAAATCAAGCATCGTGCGCCTCTTGCGCACAAAGTAACGACAGAGGAAAGGAAAATGACCGAAGCATTCATTTACGACCACGTCAGGTCACCCAGGGGGCGCGGCAAAACCGGCGGCAGCCTGAATCCCATCACCCCTATGAATCTGGCCACGCAGGTTCTTTCCGCGCTGCGGGATCGAAATGATCTGGACACTTCAATGGTGGATGACGTGATTCTCGGTTGCGTTACCCCCGTCGGAGAGCAGGGTGCGAACATCGCACGTGTCGCCAATATCAACGCCAACTATGCCGAGAGCGTACCCGGCAAGCAAATCAACCGGTTTTGCGCTTCCGGCCTGGAGGCCGTCAATTCCGCGGCTTCGCAAATCATGGCAGGCCAGTCGGATGTAGCTATTGGCGGTGGTGTCGAATGCATGTCCCGGGTCCCGATGGGCTCGGACGGCGGCGCCATGGCAATCGACCCGCAAACGGCCTACAACAGCTATTTCGTTCCCCAGGGCATCGGCGCCGATCTGATTGCAACGCTGCATGGTTTTTCACGGGCAGACGTGGATGCCTACGCCGTGTCCAGTCAGCAACGCGCCGCGCAGGCCTGGCAGAATGGCTATTTCAAGCAGTCCATCGTGCCCATTCGTGACCATGTGGGTGATATCGTTCTGGATTTCGATGAAACCGTGCGCGCAGACGCCAGCCTGGAAAGCCTGAGCGGGCTGAATCCGGCATTCGCAATGATGGGTGACCAGGCCGGCTTCGATGATGTCGCCTTACAGCGCTATCCCGAAGTTGAGGCCATCAACCATGTGCATACCGCTGGCAATTCCAGTGGAATCGTCGACGGCGCGGCCGCTGTCCTGGTTGGCAGTGCAGAGGCCGGCGAGAAAATGGGATTGAAACCCCGCGCCCGGATTCGTGCATTTGCATCAACCGGCAGTGAGCCGACCATCATGCTGACCGGCCCTGCCCCAGCCTCGCTGAAAGCAATGAAACGTGCCGGCATGGATACCTCGGACATCGACCTGTTCGAGCTCAACGAGGCCTTCGCCTCGGTGGTCTTGCTGTACATGAAGCTGCTGAACATCCCACACGACAAAATCAACGTGAATGGCGGCGCCATCGCAATGGGTCACCCATTAGGCGCAACCGGCGCGATCGTGCTGGGCACGGTGCTTGACGAGATGGAGCGGCGCGACCTGTCGACCGCTTTGACTACTTTGTGCATCGGCGCCGGCATGGGCACCGCCACCATCATCGAACGCGTTTAAAGGAAAGCCAAATGAACAACACGATTCAATACGCCGTCGACCAGGACGGTATTGCACTGCTCACCATCGACCTCCCCGGCATGCCAATGAACGTATTAACGCCGGAATTGATGGAGGACCTCACCACCCTGACACAGGACGCGTCGGAAGATGAAAATGTCAAAGGCATCGTCATTACCTCAGGCAAAAAGGCTTTCATCGCAGGAGCCGATATCAAGGACATGGTGACGGCTTATGAGCGCGGGGTAACACACAAAGAAGCCACTGAATTCAGCTACGATCTCAACCGCACGCTGCGCAAAATTGAAACCTGTGGCAAGCCGGTCGCCATAGCGATCAACGGCCTGGCCCTGGGCGGGGGTCTGGAAGTTTGCCTGGCTGGCCACTATCGCGTATTGGCCAGTGACACGGGTGCCGTTCTGGGCTTTCCAGAAGTCAACATCGGCCTGTTGCCAGGCGCCGGTGGTACGCAGAGAACCCCACGCCTGATCGGATTCCGCAACGCGGCCACGATGGTGTTGCAGTGCCGCTACCAGAAACCCGAGCAGGCATTGCAGATGGGGCTGGTGCACGAACTGGCACCGGTCGCAGAGGTGGTCGAACGAGCCCGGCGCTGGGTGCTCGAAGAAGGTGACGCGGAACAACCGTGGGACAAGAAAGGTTTCAAAATTCCCGGCGGTGGACTGACACATCCCGCTACTGCCCAGACTTTCATGGTGGGGAATGCCCTGCTGGCCAAGAACACCCGGCACAACTACCCTGCCCCGATCGCTGCGCAATCCGCGATGTTCGAGGGTTGTTCTACCTCGTTTGACGACGGCCTGAAAATCGAATCCCAGTACTTCGGCTCGCTGCTTTCCGGTCCGGTCGCGCGCAACATGATGCGCTCCTTGTTCGTCAACAAGGGTAAAGCCGACAAACTGGCTCGCCGCCCTGAGGGAATCGAGAAATCAAAGGTCGGCAAACTGGGCATCCTCGGCGCCGGTATGATGGGTGCCGGTATTGCATACGTGTCGGCCAGGGCCGGCATGGAAGTAGTGCTGCTGGATACCGCCATCGAAAATGCCGAGAAAGGCAAAGCATACTCGGAAGGCCTGTTGAGGAAAGCCATTGAGCGCGGGCGCTCGACGGAAGAAAAAGCCGCAACATTGCTTGGTCTGATCACGCCTACCACCAGTTACCACGATCTTGCCGGCTGTGACCTGGTCATCGAGGCCGTGTTCGAGAACCAGTCCCTGAAAGCGGATGTCACCGCGAAAACCGAAGCCGTGGTGCCGGAAAACTGTATTTTTGCCAGCAATACATCCACTCTGCCCATTACCGGCCTGGCAGAAGCCTCCGAACGGCCCGAACAGTTCATCGGTCTGCATTTCTTCTCGCCGGTGGACAAAATGCCGTTGGTAGAGATCATCCTGGGTGAAAAAACCAACGACGAGGCCGTCGCCCGAAGCCTGGATTACATACAGCAGATCCGGAAAACACCGATTGTCGTCAACGACAGCCGCGGCTTCTACACCAGCCGGGTGTTCAGCACCTTCACCGGGGAAGGCATTACCATGCTGTCCGAAGGCATCAAGCCGGCGCTGATCGAAAATGCCGCAAAGTTTGCAGGTATGCCGGTGGGGCCGTTGGCGGTCACTGATGAAGTCACGCTGGAACTGGCATACAAGATCGGCAAGGAAACCGCTGCCGCGCTCGGCCAGGATTACCCTGCCGACGCCAGCCAGGAAGTGATCCGGCAAATGGTCGAGGAACTCGACCGCAAAGGTAAACGGTTCGGCAAAGGATTCTATGATTATCCCGCGGACAGCAAAAAACACTTGTGGTCAGGGCTGGAAGAGCATTTTCCTGCCCGTGAAACTCAGCCCGGCATCGAAGAACTGCAAAAGCGTTTGCTCAACATCCAGGCGCTGGAAACTGCCCGCTGTGTAGAGGAAGGGGTGGTGACCCACGCAGAAGATGGTGATATCGGCTCCATCTTCGGTTGGGGGTTCCCGGCTTATACCGGAGGCACCCTGTCTTACATCGACACGATGGGGGTGCAGAAATTCGTTGCCGAATGCGACCGCATGGCGGAAAGCTACGGCGACCGGTTCAAAGTATCCGGATGGTTGCGGGAGCGGGCAGAACAAAATCAGCCGTTCTTCACATAATTTCCAAACTCCCCCAGGAGGCCTTCGTTCATGCAACGCTTGATATTTGATGAAGACCACGAAATGTTCCGCGATTCTGTGCGTAAGTTCATGCAGGCCGAGGTTGAACCGCATGTAGAGCGCTGGCGCGAAGCCGGCATCTGCGACAAGGAAGCCTTTCTCAAGGCCGGCGAGCAGGGTCTGCTGTGCATGTGGGCCGATGAGAAATACGGCGGCCTCGGGATAGAGGACTTTCGCTTTGAGCAAATTGTTATTGAAGAAACCATGCGCCACGGTGACCTCGGCCTGTTTCTCACACTGCACAGCAGGCTCGTCGGTCCTTATTTGAGCCGCCTTGGAACTGAAGCGCTGAAAGAACGCCTGTTGCCGGAATGCATCAGTGGCGAAACCATACTCGGAGTGGCCATGACCGAATCCGGTGCCGGCAGTGACCTGGCCGGCATCAAGTCACGCGCTTCGCGCGACGGCGACGACTGGATCCTGAACGGCTCCAAGACCTATATTTCCAATGGTATCAACGGTGGTGCTTTCGTGGTGGCTGCCCGCACTGTCCCCGACAAACCGCACGGTATTGGCCTGTTCGTGGTCGAGGAAGGCATGGAGGGGTTCAGCCGGGGCCGCAACCTGGCAAAAATGGGCCTGAAAGCGCAGGACACGGCCGAACTGTTTTTTGAGAATGTAAGAATTCCGGCTGAAAACCTGCTGGGCGAACCGGAAAGAGGCTTTTACAACCTGATGCATCACCTGGCCGAAGAGCGCCTGATCAGCGCCTGCCAGGCTATTGCACATGGACAGATTGCATTCGATATCACCCTGGATTTCATCCTGGAGCGAAAAGCTTTCGGAAAGCCCATCGCCGCGTTTCAGAACAGCCGCTTCAAGATGGCCGAAATGCGTACCGCGCTGGATGTCACCCAGACCTTCGTTGACCAGTGCGTCATGCTGCACATCAAAGGCGAACTGAGTGCTGACCTGGCCGCTGAGGCCAAGTATTACGCCACAGAAGTCGAGTCCACTGTGATGGACAACTGCGTGCAACTGCACGGCGGTGCCGGCTACATGAGTGAATATCGAATATCGCACATGTTCACCGACGCCCGTGTTTCAAGAATCTATGCCGGTAGCACCGAGATCATGAAGGAAATTGTTGCCCGCAGTATCGGGCTCGACGAAAGAAAATTGCTGAGTGGTAACTAGACCCTCTTGTATTTGGGTGGGATAATTGACATCGGGTTCCGGTGGGAGCCTGGCAATTTCCATCTTGCGGGGTAACTCGAATTTCAATTTTTGGCAAAACCCTGGAAATCACCAAGGGCGTCAGCATCATTCTGGTGATCAGTATCAACACCATCGTGCTGACCACCATCCTTTGCTTTTTCGCCATATTCAAGTTTCTGGCGCCCACGGAATCGCTGCGGGCCCGCGTACGTAAAAACCTGGCAAAACTGCCGGAAACCTGGATATCCATTAACAAGGGGGTTATTTCTCTATTAAGAAAACCCAAATGGGACATCGAGATTCCTGACGACCTGGATTACCGGGGCAGCTACCTGGTGGGCAGTAATCACCAATCCTGGGTCGACGTTCTGGTTCTACAACAAACTTTTAACCGCCGCCTGCCATTCTTTCGGTTTTTCATCAAGAGCCAGCTATTCTGGGTCCCGTTTCTCGGTATTGCCTGGTGGGCTCTTGACATGCCGTTCATGCGCCGCGATTCAAAAGCAAAGCTGGCAAAAAACCCTTCGCTGAAAGGCAGGGATCTGGAAAACGCACGAAAGGCATGTGAGAAATTTCGGAACATCCCGGTTTCGATCATGAATTTCACCGAGGGCACACGGTTTTCAGTTGAAAAGCGGGACAAAAATAATGTTCCCTATCAGAATTTGCTGCTACCCCGGATCGGAGGCATCGGCCAGGCGCTCTATGCGCTCGCGGACGAACTCGACGCATTCATAGATGTGACCATCGTCTACCCACAGATGGCCACAACCGGGACTGCCCCCACTTTCTGGCAACTGGTCAGCGGCCAGATCCCGGAAATTATCGTGCGAGCGAAGAAGCGGGAAATTCCGCCTCAACTGCTGGGAAGAAATTTCAGAACCGACCGGAATTTCCGCCGCGAACTGGAAGCGTGGATCACGCCACTATGGAAGGAAAAGGACGAGCTGATCACCCGCCTCAAACAAGCCTGAGCCGCGTTAAAGTACCCCGAAAACCAACGCCAGCCCTACGCCGAATAACAATATGCCGACCAGCGTCTGGACGCTTTTCATCGTCACTTTGTGCAGGTAACGCTTGCCGATCAGCACCCCGCAAAAAGCCGCCAGTGAACCGCTAATCACCAGCGGCCAGCCGCCAAAGTCACCCAAATCTCCACCGGCGGTGGTGAACAACGCCAGGTAGACTGAGATACGGGTCAGGTCGACCAGGAAACCGATCACGGCATTGCTGCCCACGAAACGCTCGGTGGTCAGCCCGGTCTTGGCCAGAAATGCCGAACGCAGAGCGCCCTGGTGACCGGATAGCCCGCCAAAGAAACCTGAAAGAATTCCACCCAGCGGCAGGTAGCGGCGATCAAACTCAAGTTTCTGAAATCCCGGCAGCAATTCGAACAGTGCAAACGCGATCATCAGGAAACCAATCACGAATTTGACCGGGGTTATTTCCGAAACAGCCTCTTCATTGACTTCTACCGTCATGCTGGCGCCGGCCTGCGCAAACCAGGCCAGGGTCATGGCGCCAAACACGGCTGCAACGATGGCGGTGAGGCCAAATTTGAGTACCACTTCACGGTCGGCATTCCGGCCCAGCAGGGAAACTTTGAACACGTTATTCGCCCCGTGCACCAGCGCAGTCGCCACCACCGCCATCTCGACCGGAAAAAACAGCGCAAAAACCGGCAGCATCAGGGTGCCCAGGCCAAAGCCAGAATACATGGTCAGGCCCGCCGCAATGAAGGCAGCCAGGGCCACCACTGCGAAGCTCAACAGGTCCGGCAAAACGTCACCTGTTCGACTTCTTTGAAAATGCCTCGGCCTGCTGCCAGACACGTATCAGGTTACCGCCCATGATGGCCTTGATTTCTTCAACCGAATACTCCTGTACGAGAAGAGCTTCGATTAGGTTCGGATAAGCCGACACATCTTTCATACCTGCAGGGAGGCTGTCGCCCACCCCATCGAAATCAGAGCCAATGCCGACATGTTCCACGCCAGCCAGACCGATCACATGCTTAAACTGTGCCATCAGGTCGTCCAGCGACGCGAAGGGAAACGGACGCTCTTCCCGGTAACGCTTCTCAAAAGCTTTCGCTTCATCACCGTCTTCTTCGAAGCCGTTTTCCTCAAGGTAGGCTTCTCTGGCTTCCTTGAACTGATCAGACCAACTGCGGGCCCTGGCAGTCAGGAAACTGGAGCCGAAGTTCATCTGGATCACACCGCCCTGCGCGGCCAGTGCACGGATCATCTCGTCGCTCATATTGCGCTCGAAATCC
This sequence comes from uncultured Lysobacterales bacterium, assembly GCA_937924405.1. Classification (GTDB taxonomy): domain Bacteria; phylum Pseudomonadota; class Gammaproteobacteria; order Xanthomonadales; family SZUA-36; genus JAHEFT01. Next base: position 2,536 of record CALDVW010000081.1, on the reverse strand, counting down.
GGCGTGAAGTGGCGGGCCGAGGAATGTGAAGCAATCACCGGGACCTTCGAAATTTCCAGTACCTGCCAGAATGCTTCGTCGCTTACGTGGGAGATATCGACCATCACACCCGTTCGATTCATTTCGGCCACTACATCCTTGCCGAAAGGGCTGAGGCCATTCCACTGACGCTCTTCATCGTAGGATGAATCCGAAATGTGATTACTCAATGAATGAGTCAAGGTGATGTAACTTATGCCCCGGTCTTTAAAAAAAGAGATATTTTCCAGCTTGCCATCGAGTGGAGAGCCATTTTCCATCCCCATCGCCAGGCCCATCAGGCCCCGCTTCATCGCATTTTCTGCCTCCCCGGGCGTTTTGACGATGGTGAATTTATCCGGCGCCCGGCCGACCAGTGCCTCGACCCGGTCAATGAGGCGGTTGGCCAGTTCGAAACTCTCACCTTCCGCCTCGGATTCCGCTGGCGTGTAGACTGACATGAACGGAATATCCAGCCCACCCCGGCGCGCGCGTTCGTAGTCAAAATCGCCGCCTTCCGTGTGCCCGGTGACATCCGCCCACTCATCTTCGATCCGGTACGGCACGTCGATATGGGTATCCACCAGCATATATTTCTGCGCGATCAGCCCTGCTGAAGCGGTAAGCTTCGAATCCTGCTCTGTTGCCGAGACGGCAGATGCCGCCACCATGGCGACACATAAACACGAGAAACTGTATGTCATGACCTGACTCCGTTTTCCCAGGACTCGATCTTTCCGTCCGGGTCTATTGCATAATCGACCATGCGGTCACCGTCAAAAATCCACCGCGATTGAAATTTCTCCCCGCGGATCATCATCGGCAGCCAGATTCTATCGTCTTCCCACATCTGGTCGAACGGGATTTCGTCCATCGCTGTCCACAGGGGCTCGGCTTCCGGGGATTCCGTAGGCTCCCCTTTGAAGTCCCGCGTGCGGTAGACCCATACATGAATCGAATAACCATCGACGAACTGGAACCTGTGCTCGCCGCAGTACTCCAGGTTGGTGACCGTGATGTCCAGTTCTTCCTGGCATTCCCTGATTGCGGCGACTTCCGGAGTTTCACCCGGGTCCACCTTGCCGCCAGGCCCATTGACCTTGCCCTTGCCCAGTCCTGTCTTCTTGTTGATCAACAGGATTTCATCACCGCGAAACACAAATACCAGTGTGGCGGGGTCTTTCGCCTCCCAGGAATTCCAGTCAATATCAGAAAGCCGGTTCACTTGACCGTGGCTTTGGAAAACTTACGCTTGCCGACCTGCAGGACTCCCGCAAAACCCGGTTCAAGCCGCATCGTGCGGTCGTCAATTTTCTCACCGTCTATTTTCACACCGCCCTGCTGAATCATTCGGAAAGCCTCGGAGTTGCTGCTGGTCAATCCGCACTGGCTCAGGGCCGCGGCAATTCCGATGCCTTCACCACCGGTTTCGAACGTGTGCTCAGGCATGTCTTCGGGCATCTTCCCTTTCTGGAAGCGCGCAATGAACTCCTCCCGCGCCGCCACCGCCGCTTCACTGCTATGAAAACGTTCGATGATCTCCTCACAGAGCAGGAATTTGATATCGCGTGGGTTACGGCCCCCGGTGACATCTGCCTTGAAATCTGTAATTTCCTCGTTGCTGCGGAAGCTCAACAAGTCAAAATATCGCCACATCAGTTCGTCGGAGATGGACATCAGCTTGCCAAACATTTCATCCGGCGCTTCGGTAATGCCGACGTAATTGTCCAGTGATTTGGACATTTTCTGAACGCCGTCGAGGCCTTCCAGCAAGGGGAGCGTAATGATCACCTGCGGAGGCTGCCCGTAATGTTGCTGCAGGTGCCGGCCGACGTGAAGATTGAATTTCTGGTCGGTTCCGCCCATTTCAACATCGCTTTCCAGCACCACGGAATCGTAGCCCTGGGCCAGCGGGTACAGAAATTCATGGATCGCGATCGGCTGGTTGCTCTTGTAGCGGGACTCGAAATCGTCCCGTTCCAGCATACGCGCGACTGTGTATTTCGCTGCCAGCTTGACCATGCCGGCCGATCCCAGTTCATTCAGCCATTCGGAATTAAAGCGAATTTCGGTTTTGTCAGGATCAAGAATCCTGAACACCTGGCTGGCATATGTTTCAGCGTTCTCCCTGACCTGCTCGGGCGTCAGGGGTTTGCGGGTCGCATTCTTACCGGTGGGGTCGCCGATCAGCCCGGTGAAATCGCCGATCAGGAAAATGACCTCGTGACCGAGGTCCTGGAACTGCCGCATTTTGTTGATGATGACCGTATGCCCGATATGCAGGTCCGGCGCGGTTGGATCGAAACCTACCTTGATACGCAGAGGCTTACCCGATTTGAGGCGCTCCTCCAGTTCCTCCAGCTTGGTGATCTCGTCCGTGCCCCGAGCGATCAGGGCTACGGCTTGTTTTACGTCGGTCATGACTGCTATCCAAAGGCCAATCCCGCATTTTATGGCTTTGCGCGCGTTCACTCCACCCCAATCTTTCATGTGGCAGCGGACCTGTTCACGATTTTGG
>CALDVW010000080.1 GCA_937924405.1 uncultured Lysobacterales bacterium | reverse complement strand
AAGTGACGAGGAAGGATTCCGCACCCGGGTCAGCAGCATCCTCACCCAGCGACTGCAAAACGGAGCAGGGTTACAGTATGATTTCACAACCCTTTTTCACACCCGGCCGGAAACGCATGTCGACAGCTACACGCTGGCGCTGCGCTACCGCAAACGCACCAGGCGGGAATGGCTTTATTACGAAATCATTCCCCAGGTATCCTTTGATCATGAGTTCGATTACGCGTTCAACCCCGGAATCAGGCTGAGGGTCGAATTTTTCTTCGGCGCCGACACTTCAGCCGATTTCCGCAGGCGCGAACACGAAGACACCGAAGATTTTCGCTGGTAGCGGTTTTTGATTCACGGCTCCGCAGTTGGCCAACTGAGTCGGTAGAAAACCAGCAGACCGTCATGGTCGGACGGCATGACGCCATCGACAGGCTCGTCGAAAACAGCCTCTACCCGCACCGGTTCAATTTGTACACGCCTGCCCGATACCCAACCCTGAAGATCCTGGGTTTCGAACCATGGTGTGTCGGAGTCCCAACGAATTCGGACTTCGCAATCGGTTTCCGGGTGGGAGCAATAGGAACTGACCTCATTGAGCGTATCCCCGGCACGTTCCACGAAATATTCGATGCGGTCCGGTGCATGCCGCATGTTGAGATCGCCGCCCCAGATAAAAGGAAGAAAGTCCCTGTCCAATTCCTCCAGGAACTCGTTCGCTTCCTCGACCTGAAGATTGTGCGCCGTCAGCGCGCGTTCATTCGAGACTCCGGTAGAACGCCTGGCATTGAAATGCGTCGTTGCAATCGCCAGGCGTTGCGGAAGGCCGGGTACTTCCAGTACGGCCACCAGAAGACCCTTGTTGGCCAGGCAATCGTAGCCGCCACATTCCCATTGGTTGAACGGGTGTGGATAATGCGTGACGATCGGGAAATTACTGGCCAGCAGGAGGCCGCTGGGCTGTAGCTTACCCAGTTTCTCGGCCTTCCAGAAACTGCGTTCTTCGATAAATTCCGCGGGAGAGCGGGCTGAATACCGGGGACCGGTGTCACTTCGCCCTGGGCCGGCTACCCAGTTGGGGTATCCGCCCCGGTTCGGAATTTCTGCAGCCTCCGGAATAAAAGCCTCCTGCAAAAGGACGATATCCGGTTCGATTCCCTGCTGACGCAGCGCGCCCAGGGTGTCTCCGATTTTCTTCAATTCTGCAGATCGCCTGCAGGCGATGGGAATGCGCTCGCCATTTTCATCGACTTTACGGGTCTGCTTGCCGCAGGTGACCGGCCAGGGCAGGCCCGCTACGTTGTAGATCAGTACCGATACGGTCATGGATGAAGCTCCGGTCGCGGAATCGTGAGTGATCGCCGGCTCCCGGGCAAGGCCTGATTGCGGCGACGCGGGATATTCCGGCTCGCCACCGAAGTGGATCACGATCACGGCAATGATCAGAACAATCCCCAATAGCCACCAGATTTTTTTCATGATGAATCCCTGCCCGGCGAAATTCCCAGTTTACCAGCCGGTAGGCCAACGAAAAGGGCCGGTAAAAACCGGCCCTCTTTTTTTTGCATTGCAGCTCGGATCAGTAGCGCCAGGCGTACTCGACACCCCAGGTGCGAGGCTCGTTGACCACTCCCAGCAGGTTGCTGAAATCAATGGTGTAGATGTTCTCGGTGCGACCAGCGATGTTTCTGCCGAACACTGATACATCGTGGTTGCCCTCACCAAAGCGATAACCCAGTCGAAGACCGATTTCGGACAGAGACTGGCCGCGGTATTCGACCGCTTCGTACAGCACGAAATTGATTTCGTCGCGATAGACCCAGTCACCCCGCGCGTAAATCTGCCCGGAATCCAGGACCTTGGTCCAGTCGACGATCAGGCTTGAAGTGATCTTGGGTGATTGCGGCAGGGGGTTGCCGTCGATCAGGACGCTGCCCGGAACAGAACCTGGTGGATCCAGTACGGTGCAGGGGGCGCCGCAAGGCGCAACGGCAAGATTCGGGTCGTCGATCTCGGTGTCGGTGTAGCCCAGGCTGTAGCTGATCAAGAGATCGTTCATGATCCGGGCCTGCATATCCAGTTCAAAGCCCTTGCCTTTGGTCTTGTTCGCATTGATCACCTGGTTGAAGTTGAACTGTCCGCCGACTGCAGTCAGCTGGGCGTCGTCCACCGTGTAACTGAACAGATTGAAATTGACGCGAGCCTTGCCGCCGGCCAGCAACATCTTCACGCCGCCTTCATAGGAGGTCGAGGTTTCCGAATCAGCCACGGAAACCGTGTTGCCGAACAATAACCGGCCCTGGATAGAAGGCGCCCTGAAACCGGTCGCAACACGTGCGTACCAGTTGATGTCGTCGTTCATGAAATACGTGGCAGTCAGGTCCCAGGTGGTCTGGGAGTCATCGGGATTTTCAACGATCGGGCCAAACGGAGAAGGCCAGATACCCTGGAAGAAACCGGGTGAGAGAGACCGGGCGGCGACAAAGTCCTTCTCATCGTGCGAGTAGCGAATCCCCGCGCCCAGGCGCCATTTTTCGGACACGTCCCAGGTTGCCGAGCCGAAAAAGGCATAGGCCTGGGCTTGCTGACTCTGCCCAAGCCGCCAGTTGGGTTCCCCGTCAAAAGATTGATAGTTTACCGTTTCGATTGAAAAATCCTCATCGAAATAGAAGAATCCGGCAATCCAGTTGAAAACCCCTTCATTGTTGGAGGCCAGGCGGATTTCCTGGGTCCACTGCTCGTGATCGGGCATCGCATCGGAGGTTTCCGCATCAAATGGAATGAAACCCGGGCCACAGACTGGCGTCGGGACACAGGCTCCGAAACCCCCATCGATGTCGCCGCGACTGAACAGGTCAACACTCTCGTAGCCGGTAATGGAGGTCAGGGTCAGATCGCCGATATCCCACTCCAGCCTGAGGAATCCTCCTGCCGAGCTCAGATCCTGTTCATTCTGACCGTCGAACCAGACCGTTTTCCGATCGTAATTATCGGGATTCAGGCGGTTGGTGCCCTGCTTGATGATGTTCGCACGGAACAGAATGGCCGTGCCGTCCACGTCTCGCCCATGCACATTGAACAGGGCGCGAAATTTTCCGCCATTGTCATAGGCCAGCTGGAAACGCGCGGCCCATTCCTTGAATCCTTCATAGGCGTCTTCCTCACCGGTGTAGGCGTTGTTGACGTAATCGTCCTGGCGCATATACAACACCGAAAGGCGCGTGGACCAGCCGTTGCCGAAGCCATTGCCAATGGCGCCCTCGATGCGGGCCGCGTTATAGGTGCCGTACGATGCCTTGAAATAGCCATCCGGCACATCGATGGGTTTGACCGAGTCGATCTTGACGATACCGGCCGGCGTGTTGCGCCCGAACAGGGTGCCCTGCGGGCCGCGCAGCACTTCGATCCGCTCCACGTCGAATATAGGGAAGCCCTTGAGGATTGGATTTTCCTGAACCACCTCGTCCACCACCAGTGAAACCGGCTGCGAGCCATTCAGGTCGAAATCGGTATTGCCATATCCGCGAATATAGAATCGCGGGAAGACCCGGCCGAACGATGATTCAATGGTCAGGTTGGCGACTCTTCCGCTCAGGAACCGGATGTCCGGCACACCCTGCGAAATCTGGTCGATCATGTCCGGAGATAAAGCCGTTATGGAAACGGGAATGTCCTGGATATTCTCTGCCCGCTTGGTTGCGGTGACGATAACTTCTTCGAGTAAGCCCAGGTCCTCCTCTCCGGCGGTTTGCTGCGCCAGTGCCTGCCCGGAAAAAGCCAGCGCCGGGATCAGAATGAAAGAAAGCCATGAGGAACGTGTCGTAATACAACGATTGAGATTCTTTTGAGTCATATCGATACCAAATTTGTCGGTTCAATTGATTCCAGCCCGTTGCAGGCCGGTTCCCACGAATTGCTGCCTGATTGAAAATTAATGGCAACCGCAGGTTTTATAGCACAATCTGGGGGTAATGGATAAGAAATCTCGACTATCCATAAAAAAACTGCCTGTTGAGCTATAAACCTTCCATACAGCCAAAGGACGATTTTCTCTTTTGCACATAAGCTCTGCTACCATAATGGCCGAGCCATGACGGACAAGGGTCTGATAATGTCGCACGTAGAGTTTTCACGAAACCATCTCCTGCACAACCTGCCGGAGTCTCTAGCAAACCTGCTTTTCGAAGCGGGTGAGGTGACCAGCGTGCCCGTCGGTACCGTCATCATCAATGAACGGGAAACACTGGATACACTGTATGTTCTGTTGTCGGGAACTGTCGAAGTATTCCTTCCGGAATCCGAATCAAGATTCTCGCCTGTCAAGCTGGATGAAATGGGTGCGGGCGAGGTTTGCGGTGAATACGGTTTCATAGATTCGCAACCGGCTTCAGCTTCGATCCGGGCCATCGAACCGGTAGAAATGTACGGGATTTCGTTCGAGACGCTGCATAAATTCCTGGACAGGCACCACAGTGTCGCGGCCATTGTCTACAAGAATCTGCTGGCCATCCTGGTAAAACGCCTCAGGGCTTCCAACGCTGAACTGGACCTGTTCAACTTCCCGCAGTAGCGGGTTTGGCCAGTAATATTATCGCCTAGTGAGGCGGCGGTACGATATCGGGCGCCGCCCCAAAAGCGATCAGCCTCATGATATAGGTGTATTCACCTTCAATCTGCATCAGGCCGATAAACACCAGCAGGCACAATGGCGGCAGCATAATGGCATAAATCAGGGCAAGTCTTTCCCAGGCCATGTGCATGAATATCGCCAAGATGAAACCCGCCTTCAGGAACATGAAAAGGAGAATCAGGGACCAACGCAGCAATCCCTGTAATTGCATATAGTCGACCATGTAGGAAAATGCACTGAGAACAAACAACAGTAGCCAGACCCATAAATAGATTTTCAGCGGGTGTTGCTGGTGTCCTTCAACCTGGCTTGCTTCGGCGTGTGCCATGATTCTTCTCTCCCGGTTTTCCTGTCTTTAGTCTTACTGGTACCTGGTGTGGATCGTCACCACAAATAAAAGAATGCAAAAATAAATACCCATACAAGGTCAACGAAATGCCAGTACAGGCCGGCGATTTCGACCATTTCATAATTGCCGCCCCGGTGCCGGTCGTAGTATCCCGTTCCGACCCGTTTGGCCACGACAATGAGGTAGATCACCCCGGCGGAAACGTGCATCCCGTGAAAGCCGGTAATCATGAAGAAAGCGGAACCGAACTGCGCCGCGCCCATCGGATTACCCCAGGGCCGGACACCTTCTTCCACGATCAGCTTGGTCCATTCGAATGCCTGCATGCCGACGAATGCCGCACCGAGCGCCGCCGTGGCCAGCATCAGCAATACGGTTTTTTTCTTGTCGCGCCGGTAACCATAATTAACAGCCAGGGCCATTGTGCCGCTGGAGGTGATCAGCACAAAAGTCATGATGGCAATCAGGATCAGCGGAATCGGCTGGCCACCGAAACTGAGGGCGAATACTTCGCTGGGATTTGGCCATTGAACCGTGGTCGATGACCTTACGTTCATGTAGCCGATCAGGAAGCAGGAAAAAATGAACGTATCGCTGAGCAGGAAAATCCACATCATGGCCTTGCCCCATGGAACGTGGAAGGCCTGCTTGTCGCTCGACCAGTCGATCACTAGCCCCTTGTTGCCAGTTAGCTCCGGCGCCATGGTCTGGGTATCGGTCATTACGTCTTCTGTCATGTCTTCATCCTCGGGATAAGCTCATGTTCTCAATAACAGGGTGAACAGGACCAGCCAGACCAGCAGCAGGTAATGCCAGTAAGTGGCGCACAAGGTTACGCTTGACGGCACCTGTTCCCTTCTGTTCGGCTGGTTCAGCCGAAATCCCAGCAGAGCCATGAACCATATTCCTCCGGCAAGGTGCAACGCGTGCAGGCCGGTGAAAAGGTAGAAAAAGGCGTTGGCAGGATTGCTCCTCGCGTAATAACCCGAGGCCACCAGTTGCTCCCATGCCACCCATTGGCCGCCAATGAATACCAGTGTCAGTATTCCACCGGCCAGCAGCCAGTTGCGCATGCGGGAGAACTCGTGCTTTTTTGCAGCATTGCTGGCCAGCTGCAGCGCCAGACTTGCCAGAATCAGAACCGCGGTATTGGCCCACAGGATTTTGGGGTCGGCCAGCATTTCCCAATCAGGAAATTGCATTCGGGTGTAATAAGTGACCATGAACAGCAGGAAAAAGCTGGTGACCACAGCCAGGAACATGTATAACCCGGTCCGGCCGGCGGACTGCCCGGGGGTGAACGCACCGTGCAGGCCCTCCAGTTCCCCTGCGTGTTCCCAGGGTTTGGCTGAAATTTTACGCAACAGGCTCATGAATGGGCGCCTTCGCTGCCGTCATAGCTGTCGTCAGAGGTGGGAACATCTTCCGGCGCCATGGTCTGCGGAATGAAGTCATTTTTTGCGCCCGGCACGCTGTAGTCGTAGGCCCAGCGGTAAACCACCGGTAAATCGGGTCCCCAGTTACCATGCACGGGTGGTGTTTGCGGGGTTTGCCACTCAAGAGTCGTTGCGTTCCATGGATTACCACCGGAGGGTGCGCCTCTGGTGCGGCTCCAGAACAGGTTGAACAGGAAAATCAACTGTACTGCCGCGACAAAAAATGCCGCGATGGATATACCGGCGTTCATCGCCTGTGCTGAATCCGGAATGAAAGAGGTGTCACCCATTGCGTAGTAGCGCCTGGGCAAGCCAAGAATTCCGAGGTAATGCATGGGGAGGTAAATTGCGTAGGTACCGAACAGCGTTGCCCAGAAATGGATTCGGCCCATCCTGTCATTCAGCATTCGGCCGGTGATTTTTGGATACCAGTGATAGATTGCCCCGAAAATGACCAGTATGGGTGACACGCCCATGACCATGTGGAAGTGGCCGATCACGAAATAGGTATCCGACAAGGGCATGTCAACGGCCACATTGCCGAGAAACAGGCCGGTGATTCCCCCGTTTATGAAGGTAAAAATAAAGCCGATCACGAACAGCATCGGTACCGTCAGGTGAATGTCGCCGCGCCACAGGGTCAGCACCCAGTTATAGACTTTCAGGGCCGTGGGAATGGCGATAATCAGGGTGGTGGTCGCGAAGAAAAACCCGAAATAGGGATTCATGCCGCTGACGTACATGTGATGCGCCCAGACAATAAACGAAATGACGCCGATGGCCAGGATGGCCCAGACCATCATGCGGTAACCAAAGATGTTTTTACGGGCGTGGGTTGCAACCAGATCGGATATCACGCCAAACGCCGGCAGCGCTACGATATACACTTCCGGGTGCCCAAAGAACCAGAACAGGTGTTGAAACAGGATCGGACTGCCACCGTCGTACTCGGATGCCTCACCCATCGACAGCAAAGCAGGCATGAAGAAGCTGGTTCCGATCACGGAATCCAGTAGCAGCATGATGCCAGTGACCAACAGCGCCGGAAAAGCCAGCAGACCCAAAATCGTCGCAACGAAAATTCCCCAGACCGACAATGGCATCCGCATCAGCGTCATGCCCCGGCAACGGGCCTGCAACACGGTTGTGACGTAGTTCAGACCGCCCATGGTAAACGCAACGATAAACAGCACCAGAGACAGCAGCATCAGCACAATGCCGCCGCCGACGCCCGGCGTACCGGGCAGAATGACCTGGGGCGGATACAGGGTCCAGCCGCCTCCGGTGGGCCCTCCGGTAACGAAGAAGCTGGCGCACAATACCAAAACGGATAACAGGTACACCCAGTAACTCAACATGTTCATGAAGGGAAAGACCATGTCCCGGGCGCCGCACATCAGCGGAATCAGGTAATTTCCAAATCCTCCCAGCAGCAACGCAGTCAGCAGGTAAATCACCATGATCATGCCGTGCATGGTAATGGCCTGGTAGTACTCATCCGGTGAAATGAACGAAAAAGTATCGGGAAATCCGAGTTGCAGACGCATGACCAGGCTCAATACCAGGGCGACCAGGCCTACGGCTATTGCGGTCAGCGAGTACTGGATAGCGATGACTTTGTGGTCCTGGCTCCAGATGTACTTGGTGATAAACGTCTGCGGGTCATGCATGTGTTGCTCATGATCCCGGTCCGCTATCGCAACATATGACATCAGATTCTGCTCCTGTCCCTCGTGGCCCTGCCCGGGCCGTAATTGTTTAAATGAGTTTGTGTAATTATTCTGAAATCCCTGGTGACGCTAAAGCGTATTAATATAGGCAACCACGTCCCTGACCGCTTGCTCGTCGCGCAGCATGATCGACATCAGGCTCATTTGTTTGCCATACAGATCCTGCAGGTGAGAACCCCGGATTCCCTGCCGGTAGTTCTCCAACTGCCGGGCCAGGTACCAATCGTTGATCCCGTTAAGGCGGGGAGCATTCTGAGACCAGATGCCCTGCCCCTCGGCGCCATGGCAAGACAGGCAGGTTCGATAAATCACTTCGCCCCTGGCAGTGTCACCGCTGATGGTGTCCGGCGGGTCTGAATCGGGCAGTGACTCCATGTAGGCCACCACGTTGGCCATTGCCACATCGTCCGCCAGCACGGCCGCCATCGGTGCCATCTGGGCTCCGAACGAGTCGCGGGCGTCGCCGCCACGAATTCCATGTTTGAAATTTTCCAGCTGCCGCCTGAGATACCAGCCTCCCTGACCGGCCAACCTGGGCGCATTGAGCATCTCGTTGCCTTCTCCCTGGGCGCCATGACAGGCGCTGCACACAGCGTACTGGGCTTGTCCCGCCGCCAGATCGGGCGGCGGACGGTCCAGTACCTGGGCATAGGTGGGGTAAGTAGCGAGCCAATCCTCAAACGCGGCCTGTTCTTCCACCACCACAGCACCCCTCATGGCGTAATGAGCGATTCCGCACAGCTCCTCACACATGATGTCATAACGCCCGGCAACTGTTGGTTTCAGCCAGGCATAAGGGGTCATGCCTGGTACCAGGTCCATTTTGACCCGGAATTGTGGAACCGTGAAATTGTGCAGTACATCCTTGGACCGCAAAACAAATTTGTAGGATTGTCCGATTGGAAGATGCAATTCTGGATTTGAAATCAGGATATCATCCCTGCCGGCCGGATCGTCCGGCCTCATGCCAAAGGGATTGTCGACATTCATCAGGAAAACGTCGGTCTGGCCGAGGACCCCGTCTTCACCCGGGAAACGGAAGCTCCAGTGCCATTGCTGGCCAATGACTTCTACTTCTGCAGCATCATCCGGCACGTCGACTACCCTGGCCCATACCCACAAACCGGGCGCCAGCATGGCAATTACACCAATGGAGGTGATGACCGTCAGCCACCACTCGAGTCTGTGGCTTTCCGGCTCGTAATGCGCTCTCACACCCTTGCGGTGACGGTACTTGACAATGACCCAGACCAGGAAAAGGTTAAGTATGATGAAAACCACGCCGGTGACCCAGAACGTGAGATCAACAGTCAGGTCCATGCTCGCCCAGTCGGCTGCCAGGGGAGTAAACCACCAGGGGCTGAGAAAATGAAATAGAACGGTAATGATGACCAGTACGAGAATACCTAAAGCTACAGCCATTTCCGTTTTCCTGTTTTTATGTTATTCGAAAGCCTGACCTGACTGGGACCGGCGACGACGGCGCTCAACACTGCTGAAGGGGTTGATGAAGTGTCGATCTGTTCCTATATGGCGCGATTCGGGGTGTCGTTTGCGCATCATGGTCTTGATCGTTTCACCCTGCCCTTTGCGCGCATAGATCAGAATCAGGTATGCGCCCGCCTCTATGTCGTCGTGAAAACTTTTCAGTTTCTGATTTTCGCTGTCCATGCCCGTCAGCCCACCGACCCAGGCGCCAAACAGCGTGGCGACTACAACCAGGAAAAAATAGGCAATGCTGGGAAAATTGGGGCCAAAGGGCTTGAACAGCAGCAGGCCGCCCGCGGCCAGTGCGCCGACGATGAAGCCCAGATTCGCCCCGATGAAACCGTGGCGCAATAGATCCTTGGTTTCAAGCCAGTTGCTCGAGTGAATTTTTTCGTTTTTCAACCCGGCTTCATCCTTCGAAATTACATGCACATGCCATTCGTCTACGCCCACGTCCTGAAGGTCGTCAGAAACCTGGTGTGTGCTGACCAGAGACGGAGAAAGATAGTACATGCATTTCATGGCTTGACTCCGGGTATATTGCTATAATTTTGAACGTATCGTACTGATTAGGATTACCCTTTTAATTTCTTAATTTGTCTGATTTTGCGGAATGATTATCAATCCGCTTTCTTTTTTTAGTGTGTCACATTTACCAGGGCTTTAAAAGCGTGGGGTCCATGCGCATCCACCAGATAGACATCATGAGTGCCGCTTTGCCAACCAAAGTGACAAAATGAAGGCAGAAGCAGATACCAGTACCAGCAGCAATGGAGCAAATGCTGGCAGGTAGTCAGAGCGGTAGAAATTGGCACTGATTCCCGGAACGCTCCAGAGGTCACCGCTGCCACTGCCAACCAGCAACTGGCCCCGCATGCCTTTTTCCATGTGCTGCTCCATATCGCAGTGCACCAGGTAAGTCTGGTCTTCGGCCGGCACGATAAAGGTGCCGGTCATGGTGTGTCCGCCGTTCGCCTCGATGTGAAACATTCCGGCCGGGTAAAGATATTTGGGTAGTCCGTGCACCATCCACTGGTGGCGAACGCTGTCTTCATTAACGAAGGTGACCTTGACCCTGCTGCAGGGTTCGACCTGCACTTCATGCTCACTCATTCCGAAAATTATGCCGGGTAAATCCCTTGCGTATTTGCGGCCGGCGTAAATCGTGAGTGCCTGGTCACCGCTGATTTCCGGACAGCCTCGTGGAAGCCTGTCCCGGTTTTCATTCATCACGACACCGGACGGATTCACCGCCATGTGATGTCCCGAGTGATCTGAATGGTCCATGCTCTCCTGGCCGGACAGACTCGGCGGCAGAATCATTAGAAAAGATACAGCAAGCTGCCAGGGTGCCATTAACCCCGTCTTGCTGCGCTGCACACGTAACCAGGTTAATGCCTTCATGACCGGCGAAGATTCACAAGTGCGTGGAGTAGAATCGCGGCTAAAATACCAGCCGCGAGCATCAGGCCGGTAAGGCGCAACAGCATCAGCCAGTCCGCGCCGGTATCGGAAAACAGGCCCGGGGCATAAGCCTCCCAGACCGGAATTTCCTTGCGGTAATAGGCCGGGTCGAAGTACTGATCCCATGAAACGCCCCGGGTTTGAGGCCAGCCCCCCTCGTCCATGAATTGGGCATATACGATGGCACTTATATTTCCTCCGGGGCCAATCCCGTCATTGGTAACACCATTGTACTGATGATCGTGGAATGGCCAGATACCCGGGCCATAGGAATGCAGGCCGTCATTACTCAGGTCCAGCGCCAGGTCAACCCGCTGGGATGTCGCCAGCCAGACGACGTCCTGCGGGGCAAGTGTCTGCTGCGGCAACTCAACTCCATCGCGATGAGTCACCGTGAATTTATGACCATGCGTGTGCAAGGCAATGCCCTTGGCGCCCCCATTGACTACCCGTAATTTGATCCGCTCATTGTCTTTACCGACCAGCAGGGATTCCCTGAATGTGAAGGGAAAGGAACGTCCGTTCAGGGTGAAATAATCCGTAGCGGCATCCGTGATGTCGTAGTCCCGGTGCATCGAACGGGTGATCAGCCTCGGGTCGTTCTCACCCTGGATACGCTCATTCAGTTCCTTGTCGATATCCAGGTAATGCAGGTCGTATTCACTGTCGTAGTCATCCCTGACCGAAACCGAGGGGGCGCGGACCAGTCCGGCGCCAATGTTCATGGTCTGCAGCCAGTTTTCCGGCCTGTTTTCCTCGACGATAAACAGACCCTGCAGACCCATCATCACGTGCACGTGCGGCTGCACGTGGCAATGGTAGAACATGGTTCCGGCATGCCGCGGGCTCAGTTCGTACGTGCGTGCCTGACCGGGTAGCACGGGTATCTCACTGGTGATGGGAACGCCATCGTTACCCTCCCCGCTTACATCGGTGAAGCCATGGTCCGCCCCGTGCAGGTGCAGGGTGTGCGGCATGTAGTGGCTGTTTTCCAGAGTCACCCGCACCGTATCTCCCTGCTCGATCCGGATCGCAGGAGAAGGCAGCCGTAACGAGCGCCTGGCCTGGTTTGATTCGAAATTTTCAACAGCCATGCCAACGAATTTGGGTGCAAAGACCCACAGACCGGGTTGGATACCCGGCGCAATTTCGTAAGCGGTCACCGGGCCGGGCGTAAGCGGCGAGCCGCCATTCAGCTCAGCCACTTCAAGGCGGATATGAATCTCATCCGGATCACCATCACCATCAAGGTCGCGGCCTTTCTCCACGGCGTCTGCCGCCAGGCCACTTCTTAGCAACGTGTCCTGGCCCACGTTGTTGGTGCCACGAACCAGGGAAGCAACGGCATAAGGATTGTCCGCCACGCAGGGCCTTGATGGCCTGATGTTAACGCCTTCGATCAAATGCGATTGACGCCAGCCTGCCGGATCAGGCGGGCAGAAAACAGCGGGATCAGGGTCTGCAACAGGCAGGGATTCAGGCAAGGGACGAAAATCCGCGGCTCCAAACCACTCTGTCATTTTTACGCGGACGGTCAAGGGATACCAAGAAGGCGGGTAAGACAGCGCCGCCAGTAGCACCGCGAACAGAATTAGCCAACGCTTCTTCATGAGGTGTCTGTCTCTCCTGCCGCCATTCGGTTTTTCTTCTTCATCCTGCGTACGAAAATGAACGCGGTTCCCGCCAACAGCAAAACAAGCGGAGCGAGAATACTCAAGTTCGAAGAGCCAACCGTGAAGGAAAATGCAGCAGTATGCAGGGTCGGATTGCTGGGGTGGCCCGCACTGACAATGCCAATATATGTCCCCGGCTCCGTGAACTCATGCTCTACCTGGAACGAGCCATCGGTACGAATCAACGGCGGCTGGTAAAAAACCGTGTGCTGCCCAAGATCCCCCAGCTCTTCCACGTGTTTCAGTTTCACGAATTGACCCTGGCCGGTCACATCCCGGATGATTCGGAAATCAACCGGCACTTCCTTCAGGCTCTGATGAAGATAATCCAGCACAAACAGGGTCAGTCCTGTTTCGGGAAGTTCCTGGCAAAATTGCTTTTCCCCGCTGGTGGCCGGCTGGTATGCAGTGAAGTGGGCCGAGTAAAAATCAATCTTGATGATGCAGGCGTCATCTTCTATGACCAGACCTCCGCCGGCCCAGCATTGGCCGAACAGGCACCCCAGCAGCAGACTGAAAATCTGGCTGCGGAAACCTATTTTGTTTTTTACCGGTATGAACAACCTGCCTGCCTGAAGTCGGATCAAGCTGGGAATGATGCAAGAAACGAGGCCCGCTGTCTAAATATTCATCAACAGCCGAGGATTGCGGCCAGTATGAAGAGAGCCCTTAATAACGATGAAGTGGGGTTTGTAACCCGGAATAACGAATTAAAAGTCCAGGTTGCACCCCAGTGATCATGGAGTAAACTCAGGTATTCAGCAGCCCTGCACCCTATTCCCGCAAGGAGTTTTCAATGAAATATTCAGCGCTTGTGATCCTTATCGCTCTGCTGCAATACCTGTTTTTTACTGCCCTGGTTGGGCTTAAAAGGGGTAAGCACGAGGTCCAGGCCCCACAAACCAGTGGCCATGAGCTCTGGGAAAGACTGTTCCGGGTGCAACAGAACACGATGGAGCAGCTGGTTATCTTCATCCCGTCCATGATCGCTTTCAGCATGTATACCAGCGCTCGCTGGGCCCTGCTCCCCGGAGTACTGTTCATTGTTGCCCGGCAACTTTATTATCACGAATACATCAAGGACCCCGCCAGCCGCACACCGGGCATGGCGTTGACTCTGCTCAGTAATGTAGTTTTGCTGTTGGGAGCCGTGATCGGTCTGATTCTCAGCTGAACACGGTATTGGCTGACCGTGCGCGGGACGAAGTTTTTTGCCGCTTGGTAATCAGGAGAATCCGATGCGATACTGCATGATCATTTGTTCAGTTCAGGAGTCGCAGACATGAGTCTCAGCTTCAGGTGTATTATCGCGTTCGTTTGCATGACTGCCATTACTTCGCTGCATGCCGACACCCGTAACGATATCCTCACGGCCCTGGACTACTACGCGGAGATGTGGAATACCGGCGATATCGATGCCATTGCCGGTTACTACCACCAGGATTTTGTGCTGGTGAATGCGGAAGGCTCGATTCCCGCCGGCCGACGCCTCGACGGTCTCAGGACTATTGCCCAGGCCGGCGAAGATCGCGGCGAATTGAGTTATAGCAGTGTCACTGTCAAACCGCTGGGGAAAGACCATGCACTTGCTTATGGCGAACTAAACCTGGCATTCAAAGATGGTTCGGCGATCAAAACGTGGTTCACGACCGTCTATGTCCAAACGCCGTTCGGCTGGAAAGCGATTCTGACGCACAATTAGGAGTCTCGCTGCCGTACTCCCACCATCGGCTCGCTCGCATTATTCCTGATAAAATGTTATATTGTTACCTTGGTAACATCTATAGGAAACTGAAATGAACAGGAAACTAATAGAGCGTACTCAAACGGGCGTGCGGCTTGAAAAGTCATTGTTGAAGGTTTTGAAGGGGTTGGCCGAGTACTGTGAATTGTCGCTGGGCGACCTGCTGGAAGGAATAGTTCTTCACAGTTTTGAAAGTAAGCCGCCATTTTCAGATGCGACGCGGCAAGCCATTGAAAACCTGAAGCAGGTTTATGGCTGCAATTTGACTGCAGCGGATAGCCATCAACTCAGGGAGGCAGGTGAATGAACGCCGTTGTTGGCAAATTCGATGATGCAGATTCCCACAGGTTTCCGGCCATCGATGATTTTGAAGCGGGCAGGCTGGACCCGGAATCTTTCGATCACGAGGCACACGTCTACATTGCCTGGCAATTACTGGAGCAAGATGATCTGCCGGTTGCCGCTGTCCGTTTCACGACTGCCCTCAAACGGTTAACCCGAAAGCTCGGTATTGAGGGTAAATACCACGAGACCATCAGCTGGTTTTACATGATACTGATCGCCGAGCGACGGGCGTTACAAGCACGTCATGACTGGAAATCTTTTGCCGGGGTGAATCCCGATTTGCTGTCAGAGCCCATTCAATTGCTCGAACAGCATTACTCCTCCGACCGGCTTTGGTCAGCGCTCGCCAGGCAGCAATTCCTGCTGCCGGACCTGTGCGCTCAAGAATAGTCTCTGCCGCAAAAACGGCAGGTTAACTCGCTATTGCTTCCGCGATGAGCCTGCCCGCATGTGCTGTCGGTTTTTGCAGCGCTCGTGCCAGTTCTTCGGTGAGCAGATCCATTGACTGGTTGAGTTGAGCCCGGTCGCGGGGTCGCAGCGTACCGTCCAATTCCATCTGGTTCAGGCCTTTCACAACCTTGGCGCATTCGAATGGGTCACCCGCGTCAATCACCTGCTGGTGCGCCTCGGCGCGGGCTTTCCATTCCGCTTTGGGCTTACCTTGCCAGTCCTTGATATGGTCCAGCAATTTAAAGGCATCCTCGGTGCTGATCACGTTTCGAATGATGTCGGGCAGGTCTTTCTCAAGCAAAGTCAACGTCAGTTGATCTCGCTCAAAATAAAGCTGCGCATATGTTGCGGGCCCCGATCCATAAAAACTGCGTTTGCGAATTGACTGAACCTTGCCAACGCCATGGCGGGGATGGTGAATGTAGTTCCCTTGCTGAAAATTAATAGACTATATCCTCTTGCAGAGTGTCTTTGCGGTTACAAAAACGGTAATTATACCCCGAAACGGCCCCAATCCGCAGAATTTGCTGGCGGAACATCACAGGACATGATCCAGTTTTTCCAATAACAGCTGTGCATCCGGTCTCGAAAATACCAGCGGCGGACGAATTTTAATGACATTTCCAGCAGGTCCGGTCGCTCCCAGAAGCACCCCGTTTTCGCGAAGCGATTCTTTGATTGCGCCTGCTTTATCGGCATCCGGGCTGCGCGTTTTCCGGTCGCGAACAATCTCAACACCATAGAACAACCCCTTGCCGCGCACGTCGCCGATCACCTCGTGTTTCCCGGCCAGGGCCCTCAAGCCGTCACCCAGGTACAGCCCCACTTCTTTTACATGCTGCAGGATATTCTCGTTTTCGATGACATCGAGCACGGCCAGGCCGACTGCTGCGGATACCGGATTACCTCCGAAGGTATTGAAGTAATGAAATTTGCTGGCAAATTCTTCCGCAATGGCGGGCGTGGTGACCACCGCCGCAAGGGGGTGGCCGTCCCCAATGGGCTTACCCATGGTGACGATGTCGGGAATGACATTGGAATCCTCGAACCCCCACACATGATCTCCCAGGCGACACAGGCCGGACTGTACTTCGTCAGCGACGGCCAGACCACCCGCTTCCCGCACCCGTTGGTAAACGCCTTGCAGGTATTCAGGTGGCGGCGTCAATATTCCGTTTGAACTGAAACTGTTGTCGCACATGAACATGGCCGGCTGTATTCCACGTTGCGCCAGTTGGTCGATCGCCCCCTCGGCCAGGGCTGCGTAGTTTGCCCCCAGGTTCCGGTCGCCATAGCGGAATCGTCCCCGGTAGGGGTTTGGCGCATCGATCGCTTCCAGGTAAGCGGGCCTGTCGCTGGCCGGGTATTCTTCTGTTGAAAGTTCGGTGACGACAATGGAGTTGCCGTGATAAGCATTCTCGGTGACGATCGCACCCTCATTTCCGGTCACCGTTCGGGCAATCCGGAATGCGAGTTCATTGGCCTCGGTGCCGGTGCAAACGAACATGCAGATAGCCAGGTCCCCGGGCAGAGTATCGCTCAACCGTTCAGCATAGCGCACAACGTTTTCATGAAGATAGCGGGTGTGAGTGTTCAGGGTGGCGGCCTGGGCTGTCAGCGCCTCAACCACCTGCGGATGGCAATGACCGACCGAAGCCACATTGTTGTAGCAATCGAGATATCTGTGGCCATCGGCGTCGTACAGCCAGACTCCCTCACCCCGCACCAGATGCACCGGCTGTTCGTAAAACAGGCGGTAAGCCGGACCCATCGCCCGCAAGCGGCGCCGGATCAGTTGTTCATTGCTCATACAGGGCTACGCTCAGCGGGAATACGCGGAATCCGGCCCTGCCAGCTGGCGAATGATGACACTCCAGTGATCAAGTGCGCCGTAAAAAGCCTTGATCGGCACCCGTTCATTGAGGCCATGGGCATACATCTCGTCCGGATCCATGAAAATACCGCTGACAGCCCAGGTGGGAATGCCTGCCCTGCGGAAGTGCATGCCATCAGTGCCGCCCGATTCCATATAGGCAATGAGTTTTACTTTCGGGTAGCGGTCGTTCACCGCTGTACTGACGGCGTCCACAACATCTTCGCGTAATTCTGAGACCGGGCTTTCGGTGGGTTCTGCCAGCATCACGAACTCGACCTGTGGGTTGGCGACCACTTCGCGCAGGACCTGCTCAATGTCGGCGACCCCAACGCCTGGAAAAATACGGCAGTTCACCGTGGCTGTAGCCGATTGCGGAAGAGCGTTCTCGGCGTGACCAGCCTTCAGCATGGTGACCACGCAGGTGGTTCTGGTCGTCCCGATGTATGAAGACTCCTGCGCCAGCCTGGCCGCGGCAGCCGGATCGTCGGGATTGCGTGAAAATTTCAGCATGGCCTCGCCCAATTCACCACCCAGCTGTTTTCCGGTCTCCTCGAAATACGCCCGGGTCATGTCGCTGTAACGCACCGGGAACTGATATCCCTGGATCTTGCTGATGGCGTCCGCAAGATCGTAGATTGCATTGTCCTGACGTGGCCGTGAGCTGTGCCCTCCCGGGTTTCGCACTGTAATTTCCCAGGTGGCGTAAGTTTTCTCCGCAGCCTGGATGTTATAGGTAATCGCCTTGCCGTCGCTGTTCAGGTCACCTCCACCGGCATCCGAGTTGAGCGCAAACTCCGCCTCGGCCAGGTCGGGACGTTCATAGGCCAGCATGCGGGTCGTCACCATGCCGCTCTCTTCATCTCCCGAAAACGCCAGAATCAGATCCCTGGTGGGCACGAATCCTTCCTTCTTCAGACGAATGAATGTGGAAGTGAGCTGGGCAACGCCAAACTTGTTGTCGATGGTGCCGCGGCCATAGAGATTGATTTCATCCATCGTGAGTTCGAACGGGGGGCGCTCCCAGTCTTTGGCATATGCTTCCACCACATCCAAGTGGCCAAGAAAAAGAATGGGCTTTTTGCCGGAGGAACCGTCACCCCGGTAGCGCACGATCAACGCTGCAAGATCATCCTTGCGCAGAATTTCGATGTCCGATGGCGGGAAGCCTGCGGCAATCAGCTCATTTGCCAGGAACTCTGCCACTTTCGGCGTATTGCCCATGGTTTTGGACGTATCGACCTCAACCAGGGTCCGATAAATCTCGAACGTTTGCCGGGCATGTTCCGATGGCAGATCCAGTTGTGTTGCTGCAAGCGCTGCCGGCGCCATGAACAGGGTCAGTATTAAGATCAATGATTTCATTGCTACCTCGTGAAGGTTGTTCAGAATCTGGTCATAATTTCGTCGGTCGTCATCCATAGCTGCTGTCAGGTGGCTTCAATCCATCAGGGAAGCTAGCGTTTCAGTGTGGCCGTCAACACTCATGGCCTGGCCCGAAATTGCCCCGCACAGATCGGAAGCGAGGAAAACAGCCATATTGGCCACTTCATCCGCTGTGACAAAGCGGCGCAAGGATGTTTGCTTTTGGTACATTTTTCGTATTTCATCTGCTGATATATCACGATTTTCCGCATCTCGCGCGATTACCCGGTCAATCCGCTCGCCTTCCACGCTACCCGGACAAATCGCATTGACGCGGATACCCCAGGGGCCCAGTTCCATGGCCAGGGTTTTCGTCAGGCCGATGACCCCCCACTTGCTGGCCGAATAGGCCGCTCGCTTGGGACACCCGAACAGCGCAGCCGTCGAGGAAATATTGATGATGGAGCCTGCACCGGCCCGCTTCATTATGGGTACGGCGCGGCGCATTATGTAGTATTGCCCACTCAGGTTTACGGCGATGGTCCGGTCCCATTCTTCCGGCTGGATATCTTCCAGACTGACCGCAGGGCCGGCCATGCCGGCATTATTGACCACGACGTCTAGCTTACCGCCGCCAGATTCAATCGAACGGAACATAGCGTCCACTTGCTCAACATCGGCCACATCCGCAAGGTGTCCACTGGCTTGCGGATGATCCGCCAGGAACTCGTCGAGAGCCGACTGGCGAATATCGCAAATATGAACCGTGCAGTTAAGTGACAGGAACCGTTCGGCAATAGTGCGGCCGATTCCGGCGGCACCGGCGGTCACCAGCACGACATGATCGCTTAAAGAAGCATTCTTGAATTCAACAGGCATATACGTGATTTGCTACAGGTAATTTGCCGCCTGCTCCCGCATTTCATCGGTCATCGGGACTGCACAGCGGTTTTCCAGGTCGAAATATACACAAACGGACTCCAGCGTTGCAGCCAGTTCGTCCTTGGATAGATTGAACATCTCGTAAAGTGCAGTGAACGATTTACCGCCGATTTTGGTCAGACGGGTCCGAATCTCCAGCACATCACCGGCTGCTACCTCGGCCTTGTATTCAATCACATGACGGACGTCGGCCCAGCCCCGCGTTTTTGCCGTTTGCCCGTTAATGGTCCAGCCAAATACCTCCAGCAGCACGTGGTAGGAGGCATCGTCAAACCTGGCCAGGTAAAAACGCGTGGTCAGATGACCCATCACATCACATTCCCAGGGCTGGGCGATGGACTTGTTGGAAATCAGCATTGTTTTCTGAGCCCCAGGGATGTGCGTGCCTGTTCCGGCGTCTGAATTTCAGCACCCATCATGCGCACGATCTGACAGGCCCGGTCCACCAGTTGGGCATTGGAAGCAAACACGCCGCGATCCAGGTACAGGTTATCCTCCAGCCCCACCCGTACATTGCCACCCAGCAATACCGCTTGCGCGACCATCGGCATTTCCATCGCCCCAACCCCGAAACCCGCCCAATTGGCGCCCGGCGGGAGCTGATCCACCATGGCCAGAAAGTTGCGGGTATTGGCCTCGGCCGCCCAGCGAATCCCGAGGCAAACCTGGAACAGTGGCGGTGCATCCAGCAAACCTTCGGCGAGCAGGTGCTTGGCGAACGCAACCTGTCCCAGGTCGAACACCTCCAGTTCCGGCTTTACACCGATGGCCTGAAGCCGCGCGGCGCCGAGATTGAGCATGCCAGGCGTGGAAACATAAACATAATTTCCTTCGGCATAATTGAATGAGCCGCAATCGAGTGAGCAAATTTCCGGCAGCAATTCTTCCACGTGCAGCAGGCGTTCGACCTGGCCCACGCAATCGGTGTCCTGGGTAAACGCCAGCGGGTCGTCATCGGGTCCCAGAAAGAGATCGCCCCCCATGCCAGTGGTCAGGTTGATCACCACATCCGTACTGCTTTCACGAATCCGTTCCACCACCTCGCGATAAAGCTCTACCCGTCGGCTGGCCTTGCCCGTATCCGGTTCACGTACATGGATATGTGCGATCGCTGCACCGGCCCTGGCTGCTTCGATGGCGGCATTGGCTATCTCCTCGGGAGTGACCGGAATGGCCGGGTGTTTATCCACCGAATTACCGGAACCGGTGACGGCGCAACTGACGATGACATTTCGATTCATGAACACATTATGCCGACCTGCAGTAATTGAGTACATCGAGAATTTGATTGAGAAGTTTTCTCCCGCAGTACAGAATTCGGAAATGAACAGACGATCCGGTGGAAGGAGAGCACGGGTGGCCCTGCGGGCCGCACCACTTGGCGAGGAGCACAAACCGGTCCGGCCCGGAGAAACCGGGGGACAGTTTCGTCCGCTGAAAAAAGAGGATGTGGATGCCGTTGTAAAAAACGTATTCCGCATTCTGGCCGAAATCGGCTTTGCTGACGCCACCCCCCATTGCGTTGAAAGCTGTACTTCCGCGGGCGCCGTGCTGGGTGCCGACGGGCGTCTTCGCATGCCGCGGCAAGTGGTTGAAAAAGCAATCGATTCCGCTGAAAAAAAATTGCTTTTATGCGGCCAGGACCCAGCCCACGATTTGCACATCAGTGGCCAGAAAGTACATTTCGCAACGGCGGGCGCAGCGGTCATGATTGCCAACTCCCGCGACCGCAGCTACCGGGATTCCACCACCCGGGACTTATACGACATGGCCCGCATCGTCGACCGCTGTGAAAATATTCACCTGTTCCAACGCACCTGCGTTCTGCGGGACGTGCCGGACAATTACGAAATGGATCTGAACACGCTGTATTGTGCAGTCATGGGGACGTCCAAGCACGTGGGTTCAAGCTGGACCGATGCCGCTCACCTGCAAAAATCGCTGGATCTCCTGCACGTCATTGCAGGAGGCGAGGCAGCCTGGCGGGCGCGGCCCTTCGTCAGCCAGTCCAATTGTTTCGTTGTACCACCCATGAAGTTTACTGGCGAGGCGCTCAATTGCCTGCGGGTTGCCGTTGAAGGCGGCATGCCGGTCCTGCTGCTTTCAGCAGGTCAGGCCGGCGCCACCACGCCGGCCTGTCTGCCGGGGTCTGTCTCTCAGGCCTGGGCCGAGTGCCTCGGCGGCCTGGTCTACGTCAATGCCATCAAGCCCGGCGCACCGGCCATCATCGGCGCATGGCCGTTTGTTTCCGATCTGCGCACCGGCGCCATGAGTGGCGGCTCTCCAGAACAGGGCCTGCTGTCGGCTGCCTGCGCGCAGGTTGGGACTGAATTTGGCCTGCCGTTCAGCACGGCCTGCGGCATGACCGATTCCAAGTTACCGGACTTTCAGGCCGGAGCAGAAAGGGCGTCAACTGCCCTGGCTGCAGCACTTTCCGGCGCCAATATCGTTTACGAATCGGCGGGCATGTATGCCAGCCTGCTCGGCGCCTGTCCGGAAAGCCTGTTGCTGGATAATGATGTGCTTGGTGCTGCACTGCGCATGACGCGTGGCATGGAAGTGAATGAAGATACACTGAGCTTCGATACCATCCGCGAGGTTTGCCTGGGCGGAGAGGGGCATTACCTGGGAACGGAACAGACTCTGAGCGTGATGCAGAGTGAGTACCTCTACCCGGAATTCAGTGATCGCGACAGCCCCGTCGCCTGGTTGGATAATGGCAGGCCCGATATCCTGGAAAAGGCTTCTCGCGCAAAGGATAAAATACTGGCCAGCCATTTTCCAAATCATGTCGGGGACGCGGCGGATCAGGAAATTCGTTCACGCTTTCCCATTCACCTTCCCCGGAAAGCGATCGGGCGCCCCGACCGCGAAGCCTGAGGCGGCAGGCTATACGCTGAGCGGAACCGATTCAGATAATCACATCGCTGGTCGGATCAGGCCTGCAAACGGGAGTTTGAAGGATCGTACACCGCTTCGTCGAGGACTGTCGCCAGGCAGGAAGCCCCCAATAGATCGATCTGCAGCTGCGTTCCGGCCCGGGCATGGGCAGGGTCAACATAAGCGAATCCAAGACTCTTCTTCACGCTATGGCCATAGGCACCCGAGGTTGTCACGCCGACACAGGTTTCTCCGCTGAATACGGGCTCTCCGCCGCGAACGTCAGAATCGGACGCTTCTATTTCGAAATAGATGAGTCGCATCAACAGGCCCGCATCACGCTGAGCCAGGGTCGCCTCACGGCCGGTAAAATCAGCCTTTTCGAATTTGATGAAACGCTCCATCGCGGCATCCAGCATGGTCACTTCGTTGGTCAGCTCCGCCCCCCAACCGCGGTAGGCTTTCTCCATGCGCAGGCTGTTGACGGCATACAGTCCGAAATTTGTCACGGCCAATGGCTGGCCGGCCGTCCAAAGAGCTTCGTAAAGCTCCGCAAGGCTCTGCATGGGCACATGCAGTTCCCATCCCAGTTCACCGACATAATTGACCCGCAGCGCAATCAGATTGATTCCCGCCACAGCGATTTCCCTGCCGCTAAGCCAGGGAAACTGTGCTGAATCGAGGTTCGCGGGAGTCAGGGGCTGCAACAGGCGGCGAGATTCCGGCCCTGCCACGACCAGCACACCATATTCCTCGCTGATGTTTCGAATGACGATCCGTTCATCAGGACCCAACGCCTGCTGGAGATAATCCCTGTCCCTCAGCTCTGCCGCGGCCGCGGAAAGCAGGTAAAAACGGCTCTCGTTCAGCCGGGTAATGGTCATCTCGGCCCGGATTCGGCCGGATTCCGAGAGCAGGTGGGCCAGTACGATGCCGCCATCTTTGGCTGGCATGCGATTGGCAAAAATGCGGTTCAGGAATTGCTCCGCATCCGGCCCGGACACCTCGTATTTCGCGAAACCCGACAGGTCCAACAGCCCAACGCGTTCGCGCACCGCCCGGCACTCATCACCGATCGTTTCAAAAATGTTATTGCGCCGGTAACTGTAATCTTCCTCCCTGCCATCGACCGAGAACCACTTGGGACGTTCCCAGCCAAAGGTCTGCGTGTGGACGCAACCCATG
Source organism: uncultured Lysobacterales bacterium (assembly GCA_937924405.1). Classification (GTDB taxonomy): domain Bacteria; phylum Pseudomonadota; class Gammaproteobacteria; order Xanthomonadales; family SZUA-36; genus JAHEFT01. Next base: position 2,635 of record CALDVW010000080.1, on the reverse strand, counting down.
GTTTTCAGCCGCTCGTGCAGGGGGCTGGTGCGGCAATCCCGGGCGGCAGGTAGTTCTTCGCCCGGCTGCGGCGTGAAATAAGTCATGCCGTAGTCCTGAAAACCCTTGGCCCGCATGTAATCCTGATCGGCAAAAACGCCAAAGCGCCGGGGATCCAAACCCGTCATATTCAGTTCGGATTCTCCGTGCAGCATCCATTGCGCCAGGTATTTCCCGCAGCCTGCACCCTGGGCTATGCCGAAGGAAGAGCCGCAGCACAACCAGAAGTTCCTCAATCCGGCCACGGGGCCCAGCATGGGTGGTCCGTCGGCGGAATGCGGAATAGCACCGTTCACGACCCGCCGGATACCGGCATTTTCCAGTACGGGCATGCGCTTCATGGCATGACCCAGCCACGGCATCAGGCGATCCAGGTCATCTGTGAACAGCTCACTGTCCGATGACCAGGGCGGATAACCTTCGGGCGCCCAGGCTTCCTTCATGTCCAGTTGCTCGTAGATGCCGATCAGGCCGGATTTCTGCTCCTGGCGGATATAGGCCGAGGCATAGGGGTCGCGAATCACCGGAAATTCGCCTTCGCGATCAGCAAATTCCGCCACCGGCCCGGTGACGATGTAGTGATGCTCCATGTTGGCGATCGGCAGGTCCGCACCCACCATCTGCGCCACGCGCCTGGCGAAACACCCGGCCGCATTCACAACCATTTCGGCAACCACGCTTCCTTTTTCAGTGACTACCTCCCAATCCCCGCTTTCGCGCTGCCTGATATCGATGACCCGGTTATGGCGCACGATGGTAGCTCCGGCACGGGTCGCGCCGCGGGCCATGGCATGGGTCAGGCCGGAAGGATCCGCATGACCATCGTCCATGGTCCATGCGCCTGCCAGCACGCCTTCCGTATTCATGAAGGGGTTGAGCCGGCGTATTTCAGCGGGATCGATAATTTCCATGCCGAAACCCACATTCCTGGCTATTCCGCGCATGTATTGAAACCAGTCTAAATCCTGCTGCGTGCGGGCCAGGCGAATGCCGCCGGAGCGATGCCAACTGACATACTGGCCCGTCAATTCTTCCAGGCGCGGGTACAGCAGATTGCCGTGATGATGAATTTTCGCGAGATTGTAATTACCCACCAGGCTGGGGCACTGGCCGGCCGCGTGCCAGGTCGACCCGGAAGTCAATTCCCCCTTTTCGATCAGCATCACATCGCTGCAACCCTCTTCTACGAGGTGGTAGAGCAGGCCGACTCCCATAATGCCACCGCCGACGATGACGATTCTCGCCTGATCTTTCATCCCCACTCTCCTTTCTGGCTGCCGACTGGTCAGTTTCCCCGTAGCTTACTGCTTCATGACAGTGTGGAGCGAAGTGCCCAGAGCGACTGTCGTCATACCGACAAATATGAGCTTGATGCCGAGAAATATTCCGAGGGCCAATACGCCGGAAACCGGATACTGAAAGAACAACAGGCAAGCCAGCAGTACGGACATCAGGCCGCCGAAAAACAACCAGCCCCGGCCGGGCTTACCTTCCAGGGTGAAAGCGACAATCACTTCGATGAGGCCATCGGCAAACAGGTACATCGCCATGATTATCGTCAGTACGCCGCTCGCCATCATCGGGTGAGCGAGTACCACGCCGCCAGCCAGGAGAGTGAGCACACCCAGCAGAAACTTCCAGATTCCACCGCCCGGGCTCTCCGCCCTGAAGGCCCAGAACATTCGCATCGCCCCCGCAACCGCAATCAGGATACCGATGAACATAAGGACGGACTTCCCTGCCAGCAATGGTGTTGCCAGGGCCAGTATCCCGAGAATGATCATTAACACGCCCAGCAGTTTTGCACTGCCCGGAACTTTGGATTCGCTCATTGTCAGATCCTCTTTGCAAGGAATTATTCATTTTCCGAGTACCCAATAATACCCTGAATTTATGGGCATAACTTCCCACAGGGCAATCCCTGACCGAAGTTTCCTGCAAAAAACCATGCGGGCGTATTTCCTGGTCTGGCTCAGGGGTGGTGACGTGGCCAAAGAGTGCAAATTTCACCGCGGGGAGTGGCCAGCGGAAGAGGAAAGCCCGCTGATGTTACCAGTTCAGGTCCCTTCGTAACTGCTGCTCTGGGCCGGGGCTCAGTTGGGTTTTCGTTGCATGTTGCTGGCCGAAAACGTGCCCCCCCATCTGGCCTGGTCCCTGGCGGGCCTCTGCCTTAAGGTTCGGGCTGTTGTCTTGGGCCGTGTAAACGGCGGCCGAACCGTAGGCTGATTTCAGCTGGCTGTTTCTAACTTCCGGAACACTCGAACTCACGCAGGTCATCACCAACATACCGCAGATGAGCACCGCTGCTGAAATAAGCGCGGAATCAAACACCAGATCCTTGCGATTGCGTGGCTGAGAAGACGGTACAGGGCTTGCAGCTGATCTATCGCGCACCAGCCCGGTCGGCGTCAGGTCAAAAATCCAGGATAGCGTGGCAGCAATCGGAAACCCGAGAATCCCCAGCACCACGATCAGGCTGTTGACCCAGGCCGGCAGGTTCAGTGCAGGGACTACGACTTCCGAGACCTGGAAAACCAGCCAAATCACGATCGTGTAGACCAGCATGGCGCGGCACACTTTGCGCTCACGAAATTGC
>CALDVW010000079.1 GCA_937924405.1 uncultured Lysobacterales bacterium | reverse complement strand
CGTGGAGCTCGGCACCCAGTTGTACAATGCCGTCACCCGCTTCAACGAGGGCCCGACGGCTGTACTGGCCATTTACCAGCTTCCCGGCGCCAACGGGCTCGAGGTCGCGCAGGCCGTGGAAGCCGTGATGCAGGACGTGAAAGCCGACTTTCCAGAGGATCTCGACTACGAGACCTCGCTGGATACCACGCTGGCGATCGAGGAAGGCATCAAGGAAATCATCACCACCCTGTGGCAGGCCGTGGCTTTGGTTATCCTGGTGGTATTCGTCTTCCTGCAGAACTGGCGGGCGACCCTGATTCCCGCACTGGCTGTGCCGGTGTCGCTGATCGGCACCTTCGCGGTCTTTCCGCTGCTGGGATTTTCCATCAACACCCTTTCCCTGCTGGGCCTCGTACTGGCCATCGGCATCGTGGTGGACGACGCCATCGTGGTGGTGGAGGCCGTGACCGCCAAGATGGAGCAGGGCCTGGACCGGGTAGAGGCCACGGTAGCCGCCATGAAGGAGGTCTCGGGCCCTATTGTGGCCACCTCGCTGTCCCTGATCGCAGTATTCGTACCCGTTGCGGCGATGGGCGGCATCACCGGGCGGCTATATCAGCAATTCGCCATCACCATCGCCATCTCGGTGGCGATCTCCTCGATCAACGCCCTCACTTTGAGCCCGGCGCTCAGCGCCAAGCTTTTGCGACCGCCACAGGAGAAAAAGGACAACATCCTCACGCCGTTCTACAACTGGTTCAATGACACCTTCAAGGTGGCTACCGGCGGCTACATGAAGTTCGCCGGGTTGTTCACGCGCAAGCTGGTCATTTCCCTGGGCACGCTTGGCGTCATCACGGTGCTCATGAGCGGGCTGTTCGGCGTGGTACCCGGTGGCTTTGTCCCGGAGGAGGATCAGGGCTACTTCCTGGTCAACCTGCAGCTTCCGGATGCCGCCTCGCTGGAGCGCACCGATGCGGTAACCCGCAAGGTCGAGAAAATCCTGCGGGAAACCGAGGGGGTGTCCATGGTCACCGCCGTGGGTGGCTACAGCCTGTTGACCGCTGCGCTCTCGCCCAACAATTCCTTCCTGTTCGTTTCACTGGATCACTGGTCCGAGCGTGACGACCCGGACCTGCACGTCAACGCCCTGATACAGCAGGTCAACAGCCGCTTCGCCCTTGAGATCCCCGAAGCCATCAGTTTCGCATTCGGTCCACCGGCCATTCCAGGGCTGGGCACCGGTTCCGGCTTCAGCATGATGCTGCAGGACCGGGGCGGCAACACGCCGCAGTACCTGGCCGAGCAGGTAGAGGCTTACCAGCAGGCGGCCGCCGAGCGGCCCGAGATCGGTAACGTGTTTTCCACCTACCGGGCCAATGTGCCGCAGGTGTTCGCCAAGGTGAACCAGGACGCTGTCATGAAACTCGGCGTCTCGCCGGCCGATGTCAATACCGCCCTGGGGGCTTTTCTCGGCGGTGCTTACGTCAACGACTTCAACCGGTTTGGCCGCCTGTACAAGGTCTATGTCCAGGCCGAGCCGGAATACCGCGCCAACGCCGAGGACATACGGTTTTATTTCGTGCGCACCCGCACCGGGCAAACGGTGCCGCTGAACACCCTTGTCAACACCGAGCCGACGTACGGTCCGGAGTACACCAACCGCTTCAACCTGTTCCGGGCCGCCGAGCTGACCGGCTCACCGGCGCCGGGTTATTCCTCCGACCAGGCCCTGGACGCGCTGGAGGAGGTGGCCCGCGAGACCCTGCCCAACGACATGAGCTATTCCTGGAATGCGATGAGTTACCAGGAACGCGCGGCCGCCGGAACGGGCGGCATCGTGTTCGTGATGGCGCTGATCTTCGTGTTTCTGATCCTGTCCGCCCAGTACGAAAGCTGGTCGCTGCCGCTCGGCGTGCTTCTGGGCACGCCCATCGCCATCTTCGGCGCCATGGCCGGCCTGTGGCTGGCCGGTCTGTTCCTGCCCGGCTACCAGAACAACGTCTTCGCCCAGATCGGGCTGGTCATGTTGATCGGCATGGCCGCCAAGAACGCCATCCTTATCGTCGAGTTCGCCAAGCTGAAATCCGAGGAGGGCATGTCGGCCCTGGATGCCGCCCTGGAAGCCGCGCGTGAGCGTTTCCGGCCCATCCTGATGACCGCCTTTTCCTTCATCCTGGGTGTGATGCCACTGCTGGTGGCCTCGGGCGCGGGCGCGGAGGCGCGCAAGGTGATGGGCATGACCGTGTTTTCGGGAATGCTGGCCGCGACCGTCATTGGCGTGCTGGTCATCCCCGCGCTGTATGTGGCCATCGAGAAGATGACCGGCCGGGACAAGGGCCGGCCGAAGCGCACCGATGACCCGGCCGGGGGGTCAGATTCATGATACGGGCATGGCGGCATATCGCCATTGCCATGGCGACCGCATTGACGGCCGGCTGCGCAATGGGCCCCGATTACGAACGTCCGGAGGTCCCGGTCCCTGAAGGCTATGAACAACAGGCTGTGCCCGGCGAGTCCATGGCCAACCTGGATTGGTGGGAGCTGTTCGATGATCCAATCCTGGTCGATTTGATCCGGGCAGCCCTTCTGAACAACAAGGAAATGACCATCGCAGCGGCCCGCATCGTGGAGGCCCGCGCCGCGCTGGGCTTCGTACGCGCCGACCAGTATCCCAACGTGGACGGCACCGCCCAGGGCGTCAGGGGTAACATCCTGCCCGGCATTCCGGAGCCGGGTAGCATCAACGAGCAGTGGGTGCTGGCCGCCGGCGTCAGCTGGGAGATTGACCTGTGGGGCAAGTTGCGCCGCTCCACCGAGTCCGCCCGGGCCCAGTTACTGGCCACCGAGGACGCACGCCAGGCAGTGACCATCACGCTGATATCGGATGTCGCCGCCACCTACCTGTTGCTTTTGGACCTGGACAACCAGATCGAGATTTCAGAACGCACCATCGGTACCAGGGAGGATTCCCTGGAGATCATTCAGGCCCGTTACGACAAGGGCACGGTGCCGCTGATCGATGTTAATCAGGCCCAGATCGAACTGGGTGACGCCGTTGCCAACCTGGCGCAGGTGGTCCGGCAGCGGGAGCGAGCCGAAAACCGCCTCAGCGTGTTGCTGGGTCGCAACCCGGGATCCATCCTGCGGTCCGACATGACGACCCGGGAAGCCATCCACGTTCCGGGCATTCCGGCCGGTCTGCCCTCGGAATTGCTGGAGCGCCGCCCGGACGTCCGGCAGGCGGAACAGGAACTGGCGGCCCAGACAGCCCGCATCGGTGTGGCCGAGGCGCTGCGCTGGCCTTCGCTGAGCCTGACCGGCACCCTGGGCCTGGCCAGTAACGAACTGGACAACTTCATCAGCAGTGACAACCAGGCCTGGAGCTTAGGCGGCAGTCTGTTGGGGCCCATTTTCGACGCCGGCCGCGGCCGCTCCAGGGTGGAGCAGGAGCGCGCCCGCACCGAGCAGCTGATCAGCGCCTATGAACTGACCGTGCTGCGCGCTTTCGAGGAAGTGGAGAATTCTCTGGTGGACATCCAGACATTCCGGGACGAGGCCCGCGCCCGCGAAGCCCAGACGGTGGCGGCTCAGAGCGCCGCCGAACTGTCGCGGGCCCGCTACAACGGGGGCGTGACCAGCTTCCTGGAAGTGCTGGAATCCGACCGCTCGCTGTTCCGCACCGAGATACAGGCCTCCAAAACCCGTCGGCAGCAGGTGGTTTCCCTGGTCACGCTGTACAAGGCACTGGGCGGAGGCTGGGCAACGCAGGAAGAAGAGGAGGCCGCCGGGGGCTTTTATCAGGCCACCCTGCCCCCGGGATCCGATATCCCGGCACCGGCTGAACCGAACCCTTAACGCTGCTTCTTGAAATACATGATGCCCGAGTTGGTGGACAAGGTGATTTTGAGTTTGCCATCGACAACAAATAGCTCCGTGCCTCTTTGCAAATCGCCCAGGAACACCTTGAAGTCGTCATCCTTGCGGCAGCTGAACCAATCGACTCGTTTCATATCAATACCGAGGGAACGGCCGCGCAGGGTGTATTTGCCTTTTTTCGTGCCGCAGTCCGCGGTCACCCTGATAGTTCCCCTGTCTTCAAAACTCACGACATAGGACTCACCTGCGGGTGGCCTCGAGCCCCGGGTGGCGTCGTATTGGGTGAGTTCCCATTCCCAGAACTCTGAAAAAACGAGTTGTTTCTGCTCAAGATCGCTGCTGGCGACCGTTTCAATCATCTCGGATTCGATCGGCCAGGAACCGTCTACCTTCTGTGTCCAACTATATTTCAGCGTAAAAGCTCTTTCATCGCCTGGCAGTTTCTCCAGGCCGGTATCAGCAATGATGCGATCGTACAAAGTGCTGATGCCGACTGGAGGGCTGGG
>CALDVW010000078.1 GCA_937924405.1 uncultured Lysobacterales bacterium | reverse complement strand
GCGTATCAATTTCTCCGCCAAAACTACCGATGTCCGTCCAGCCCAGGTCGTCGGCAACCACCAGCAGGAAGTTGGGGCGATCGCCGGCTTCAGCCGGTGCTGCAAACCCAATGACTCCGAGCATGAATATCATTACCGCTTTAACGGGAACCCTACTCACCTGAATAGTTCTTTCTCTCATGTCGGTCTCTCCAATTGCTGGTGGTCACTGTATTATTATTAGCCAACAAAGCTTCAGTGCCGATTCATTCCAGTCAGTGAAGACTGAATTTCTTCGAATTTCAGGCATACCTCCCTGTGATTACGCAACATGTCGAGATGGGTGTCCGCGGCCTCGATAAAAACGTTCTTCAGAATTCGGTTGGCAACGAGCTCCTCGAGCACATAATCGACACTCATGCCCTTTTCAAATTCTGTGTCCGGACCATTATTCTCTGCAGGTGCAGGCAATTTTCCGTGATATTTGAAGTCAACCGTTTGGGCGACTTCTGCTACCGCCGCCCGTAATGATCCACTATCAGTATCCCAGCTTCGAGCACCCTCGATCCAAACCGGCAGTTCGGCGACACGATTTCGGAGTTCAGCGCTTTCCAGTTTCTTCAACAAACCAGTGGCAATCATCTCCTCAGCCACACTGTCCGAGTAAGGAGCGCCTGTAACGTAACCTACCCTGATTAGTCCGGCGTCGAACGACTCAATGTCGGCATCACTTAGTTGACCTTCATTCAGCGCGCGAACGACAGCCAGCACATATCGTGCATGGGCAGCATTAATCGGGACTACCAGCTCACAGATACGCAGATTGGCAGCTGTCTCTTCAGCGAGACGAATCAATGCTGCGTCCAAATCGCGACTCTGCTGGCGACCTTCGCGCCACTCGTCCACCTGGAAAGCGATCAGAATGCCAAAGGCCACCACCAGCACCTCCAGGGCGTAAGTGGCGAGCTTCTCCTTGGTCAAAATTGCCATCGGCTTAACTCCACTGAACGACACTCAGATCTGGCGTATGGGCTGACTCGAAAGCATAACAATTCCAGCTGAACTGTATGAGGTATGACTATACCTCGCCGATGCTTGCCCATGACAGCAGTATTTGGCGGGCCAACTCATTGGCCGCCATTGGCCGAACTTATGAAAATGTCCCTGAGATTAAAGTCCAGGGGAGTTTTGCTAAGCGCCGAATTTGAGAACTGGCCGCTGCAATGGCGATTTGGGCGGCTAACGACCCAATACGGCCATTGCCACCACCACGGGAATTAATTGCTATTCTATACACAGGATGAAAATTCTACTCACCACGTTCTTTGGGGGCTTCTTAGGCTTGCTTGGATGCGTCCATAATGCGTGGCCTGGTGAGGTTACAGAAGATCCGGTGCGTAACGGCATTCGCCTCAGTCAACTCAGCACGCACCCTGTACGGTCGGTTGCTTATTGGCAACAGGCAGATCAAATAAAGCCACGGCGAATACGCATTGGCCCAGCGCCGCCGGAATTAATCGAGTTCATGCATCTGGACAATGCTTTTCAGGGTTACGACGAAAGACCTGTACCGGCAAGTCAGGATTCAGAATTTTTACGCGACATTGAAACCGCGATGGCGAGTCTCCCCCGGGCCGTCAGGCGCATCGCCGAACGAAGGCTGTTTTACATTGCCCTTGTTCGAGATCTGGGAGGGGGCACGGGATATATGGATGCCGTTGCCGACACCGATGGCTCGGCGGCCGGTGGATTTATCGTGCTGGACGAAGGGGCGCTTGATAAGACTGCAAACGCCTGGGCGAGTTGGAGAGAGGGGTCCGCATTTCAGCCGGGCACGGATTGGAGCCTCGAGACCTACATTGAAAGGCCCGAAGATGACAACCGGGTGAACGCCATTCGATATATCCTGCTTCATGAGCTGGGGCATGTTGTGGACGCCGTGCTCGGAGTCACACAAATCGGTGGCGGGAACACGCAAAATATTGCCGACAATGGCTTTTATCGTCTTTCATGGACTTATCCTCCACCGTCACAAAACACTGTACTTCCCGGGGACACGCTACGTAGCCGCTTTGACACTGGATGGCCCGAAAGAGAGTTACTGGGATTTTACTCATTCGACGCTTCCCGATTCGATGTCACTCATGTGCAGCCCATCTATGCGTGGCTCCGGGGAACAAATTTTCCTACTTTGTACGCCGCAACTTCACCGGCCGATGATTTTGCTGAATCATTTGTAAATTATGTCCATGTCGTAATGGGCAAGCGGCCCTTTGAGATTCGATTGCGCAAAGGCGAAAAGTCAGAATTCCTGTTTGGCTCGTGCTGGGAAACCCCTCTTTGCGCAGACAAACGGGCGACCATGAAGCGCCTGCTTTTAAGAGCAGAAATCCTTCAGTAGCCATCCCATTTACTGAATGTCCCGGCATCACCTACCTGACCAGAGATGAACTTTCTGGTGAGTCGGTACTTGAGGTAAGCTATTTTCTAATGGAGGGAATTGGAATGAGTGACAAACTTGAACAACTGAAGGCGATGACCGACGTGGTAGCGGATACCGGCGATATCGAGGCGATGAAGCGCTTCAGGCCGCTGGATGCGACCACCAATCCTTCCCTGCTGCTGAAGGCAGCCGCCCTGCCTGGCTACGGTGGCATGCTGGATGAGGCGAAATCCCGGGCCGCCGAGCGTGGCGGCTCCAGCGAAGAGATGCTGGCGGACAGCGTGGACCGGTTCGCCGTGTCCGTGGGCCGTGAAATTTTGTCGATTATTCCAGGCCGTATCTCGACCGAAGTCGATGCCCGGCTCTCGTTTCATGGCCCAGAAACTATCGAGCGGGCGCGCAAGCTGATCGGTTTGTACGAGAATATTGGTATCGCCCGCGATCGCATCCTGATCAAGGTCGCTTCCACCTGGGAAGGCATTCGCGCGGCGGAGCTGCTGGAAAAGGAAAACATCAACTGCAACCTGACGCTGTTGTTCGGATTTACCCAGGCCGTGGCCTGCGCCGACGCCGGCGTGTTCCTGATATCACCTTTCGTGGGCCGCATCATGGACTGGTACAAGGCCAATACCGATTTGGTCATCGAGGCGCCAGAGGACGACCCGGGGGTTCAATCCGTTACCCGCATATACAACTACTACAAACAACACGGCTACAACACGGTAGTGATGGGCGCCAGCTTCCGTAACAGCGGCCAGATAGAGGGCCTGGCCGGTTGTGACCGGCTGACCATCAGCCCCGGCCTGATGGAGGAACTGGCGGCCGACAAAGGTAAATTGCAGCGGCGTCTCGAGCCTGACACTGCAGCGTCGGACGAAGAAAAGAGGGCGCCGTCGGAAGCTGATTTCCGATACGATCTGAACGCAGATGCCATGGCCACCGAGAAGCTGGCCGAGGGCATCCGCAACTTCGTGGCTGATCAGGTCAGGCTGGAGCGGCTAATCAGTTCGCGCTGAAACTTACCCCTT